>JAZKFD010000184.1:0-9726 GCA_040386635.1 Pseudomonadota bacterium | reverse complement strand
TGGTGGAGGAGGCGACGGATTTGTCGGGTGCGTTCATGACTTCAGCTCGCATCAGGGGGAAGATCGCGCCAGTCTACATCTACCTCCACAGGCATCGTCAGCAGGATCTGGGCCATGCCCTTGCCCAAAGGGTCATTGCGCAAGGATGCCATACCGCCGCCATCGAGCGCCTGCGTGCACACGAAGTTGAGCGCGTGAATGCCGGGCACCTCGTAACGCGTCACCGTGCCATGGATGAGATGCGCCAGCCACTGCTGCACGCGTTCCGGGGTCAGTTGTGCACGCAGCAGTGGCAGCCACTCGGGTCTGCGCGCGATGATCCCGATGTTCGATGCGTCGCCCTTGTCCCCGCTTCGGCCCCACGCCAGGCGGAGCAGTGGAATTTGCCGGCGATGCCTGCTAGCGGGGGCAAGCCCTTTCGGGATCTGCGGCCGCAGGGGCTCTGGCACCACGGACTGACCCATCGGCACGTCGATCCGCGTGACCCGTCCGTCCTGAACGACATTGATAACGACTCGCGACTTGTCCAGCAGAAAAGCAAACTGCCTGATCACGGGTGAGGGGCGTGGTCGTCCATCTGCGCCGGTCGTACCGGGCGACCAGGAGGTTCCGGCCGGTGCAATCTCTCGCGCAAAGACTTCAAGCGCGGCCTTCTGGGCGTGCATCGCCGAAACGCGAAGCACCACTTCGCGAATCGATTGCCCCAAGGCGTGCGGTCCGAAATTTCCGGCTTCGGATCCCAGCACTTCAATCGACGTGCGGCTGTAGTCCGCCATTCCCATTCGCGCGAACAGTTCGCGGGTGCGCTCCAGGATCGCTTCGCCCGTGCGCCTGGCCTTGCGCGCCGCGTCGATGCCCACGATGGTGAGCTGCGCGTTGCAGCGAAACCCGTCCAGGTAGGTAGCCGAGACCTTGTACGCGGGTCCGGGCGCGAGCCCCCGGGCGCCACTGACGCGAACCCGGTTTTCGCCAGCCTGCTCCATCGTCACCCTGCTGAAGTCGCACGTGACGTCCGGCAGCAGGTAGCGCTGCGGATCCCCGATCTCATAGAGCATCTGCTCGCTCACGACCGCTGTATTGACCAGACCGCCGGTGGCGGGCGGTTTGGTCACGACGAAGCTGCCGTCGGCCTTGCATTCAATCACCGGATACCCGATGTGGGCCCAGTCGGGTACGTCTTCCCAATCAGTGTGCAGGCCGCCTGTCGCCTGGCATCCGCATTCGATGATGTGGCCAGCCAGGCTGCCCTGCGCCAATCGCTCGTAATCGTCAGACGCCCACCCGAATTCATGCATCAATGCACCCAGGGTCACGGCACTATCCACGCAGCGGCCCGTCACGACAATCTGGGCGCCTGCATCGAGGGCGTGCCTGATGGGTAGCGCGCCGAGATAGGCATTGGCTGTGAGCACCTTTTCCGGCAAGTCGGCGCCGCTGTGGAGTTCGGTAACCTTTTCCAACCGCAATTGCCCCAACTGCGCCGTCACGTTGTCACCGGTCACCACGGCCACGCGAATCGCCACGCCCTGTTCGGCGGCCAGCGCGGTAATTGCATCGGCGCATCCCTGGGGATTCAATCCGCCCGCATTGCTGATCACCCGGATCCCGTTTTTCGCAACGTCTTTCAGGATGGTCTTCAGCGTGATGGAAACGAAATCGGTCGCGTAGCCCTGCGAGGCGTCCTTAGCGCGGGCTGCGGCGAGGATGGACATCGTCAGTTCGGCCAGATAGTCGAACACCAGATAGTCCACATTGCCGTGTGCCACGAGTTGCGGTGCACCGACGCTGCTGTCGCCCCAGAACCCGGAGGCGCCGCCGATGCGAATGACTTTCCCGGCCACTTCGGGCAGGGATGGGGGAATGACCTCGCTCATGCGGCCGTCTCCTTGTTCCAACGCTTTATACCTGTGGCGCAATTGCCTTATCTGTCACTGGCGCGCCACGGCCCCCCGTGATCGGGGTGGATTGCCCCACGGCGGGTGCGCCCAGCAGGTAGGATGAAGGGTTCTCTTTTTCAAGCTCTTCAACACCCCTTCATGCTGGATTCCACGCCGCGCATCGAGCCGCCAAGTGCGCCCGGGAGCGGGCGCGCGCGCGTGCTGGGCTCGTGGACGGCCGCGAACATTGCAGAACGTGGCGTCGTGGCACGCCTGCAGGGCGAGCTGAAGTCCGCAGGCGCGGGCGATGGCTGGGACCTGCACGAGGCGAGCCAGCTCGATCACGTCGGGGCGCAGCTGCTGTGGGATCACTGGGGCCAGGCCTGGCCCGCGCAGCTGGATCTGTCGCCGCCCCAGAAAGCCGTCATGGAGCGGGTGGCCCGCTTCACCACCAAGCCGCGTCCGCGCCGCAAGACCAGCTGGCTGCGCAGCTATCTGTCGCTCGGTGAAGGCATCCTGCATGCGGTGGACCACGGCAAGTCATTCGTCCGCCTGATCGGGCAACTCGCCCTGAACCTGGGGCAACTGGCACGCGCCCCCCACGAAGGGCCCTGGCGGGATGTCTCGGGACACCTCTATCGCATCGGCGCGACGGCCTTGCCGATCACCGCCCTTGTTGGCGGCCTCATCGGCATCGTGCTGGCCTACCTGACCTCGCAACAGCTCAAGCAGTTCGGCGCCGATGCGTATATCGTCAACATCCTGGGCGTCGCGCTGATTCGCGAGCTGGGCCCGATGCTTGCGGCCATCCTGATTGCTGGACGCTCCGGCTCGGCGATCACCGCACAGATCGGCGTGATGCGGGTGACCGACGAACTCGACGCGATGCGCGTGATGGGCATTTCGCACAGCTTTCGGCTTGTGATGCCACGGGCCATGGCGCTGGCCCTGGCGATGCCGCTCATCAGTGTGTGGACCACGTTGTGCGCCCTGGCCGGTGGAATGGTGGCAGCGGATATTTCACTGGGCATCACCCCGACTTATTTCCTGACTGCATTGCCCCAGGCCGTCCACCTGAACAACCTGCTGCTGGCGACCAGCAAGTCGATCGTGTTCGGCATCCTCATCGCCCTGATCGGATGCCATTTCGGCCTGCGCATCAAGCCCGATACGCAAAGCCTGGGCGAAGGCACGACCGCGTCGGTGGTGACATCGATCACCGTCGTGATCCTGGTCGATGCGCTCTTCGCGGTGGTCTTCAAGGACGTGGGGATCTGATGGAAGAAGCCGAAAGCGTCCTGCCGGCCGAGGGCGAGCCCATGGTGGACATCCGCAAGCTTTGGACGGAATTCACGACGCCGGACCGGCGCTTCACCGTCCACCAGGATCTCGATCTGACGGTCGAACGGGGCGAGGTCATGTCGCTCGTCGGCGGCTCGGGCACGGGCAAGACGGTGCTGCTGCGCCAGATCCTGGGGCTGGAGACCCCGACACGGGGCGAAATCCTGGTGCTGGGCAAACCGGCAGAGCGCCTGAGCCAGAAGGGCGCTGCCAGCCGTGTGGGCATGCTGTTCCAGCATGGGGCGCTTTTTTCGGCGTTCAGCGTCCTGGAAAACATTGCATTCCCCCTGCGGGAACTGCGCTCGCTGCCGCCGGCCCTGATCCGGGAGGCCGCCATGGTCAAGCTGCAGATGGTGGGGCTCAAGCCCGATGACGCCGACAAGATGCCGGCGGATCTGTCCGGCGGCATGATCAAGCGTGCCGCGCTCGCCCGTGCACTCATCATGGACCCGCCGCTCCTGCTGCTGGATGAACCCACGGCCGGGCTTGATCCGGAGAGCTCAGATGGATTCGTCACGCTGCTCAGGTCGCTGCACCGCGATATGGCGCTCACGGTGGTCATGGTCACCCACGACCTCGATACCCTGTTTGAACTGTCCACGCGCATTGCGGTGCTGGCCGACAAGCGGGTGATCGTAAATGCGGCGCCCAAGGATGTGATCGCTTTCCAGCATCCCTTCATTCACGATTTTTTCCTGGGCGAACGGGGCCAGCGCGCGATGGAGCTGTTGCGCGAATATCCGTTTGCCGTATAGAAAGTAGCAAAGGTCCCAACGATGGAAAACAAAGCCCACGCGATGGCCGCCGGCATCTTTGTCGTGGCAGTCACCGCGCTGCTCGTGATACTGGCGGCCTGGCTGACCCGTGACACGGGCGAGCGCGACATCTACGAGATTTCGACACGGGAAACCGTGAGCGGTCTGCAGGCGCAGGCGGCGGTGCGCTATCGCGGCGTGGATGTCGGCAAGGTAGCCAGCATCGGCTTCGATCCCAAGGCAAGCGGAAGCGTGCTGATCCGCCTGGAGGTGGACCATGAGGCCCCCGTCACGCGCGACACGTTCGCTCAATTGAGCTATCAGGGCGTGACGGGCCTGGCATTCGTCCAGCTCGACGACGAAGGAAAGCCGTCGCCGCGGCTCGAGCCCAACAACGCGCAACCCCCGCGCATTCCGCTTCGGCCCAGCCTGCTGTCCAAGCTCACCGATCGCGGCGAGGCGATCCTGGACCAGATCGAAAAAACGGTGAATCGCGCCAACGAGGTTATGGGCGAGGCCAACCAGAAGCGCCTGGAAACGGCGCTCGACAACCTGGGAACTGCAGCCGCCGATGCGAGCCAGCTTGCCAAACGGCTGGATGCCACGGTGGTCAAGGGCGTGGATCCGGCCCTGGCCGAAGCGCGCGTGACGATGAAGTCCATCCAGGTCAACGTCGATGAAATCGGCAAGACGGCCAGTGACTTCGGCAAAACCGCACGGCGCCTGAACGAGAAAGACGGGCCGATCGACCGGTTGGCGCAAGGGACCGAAGCGCTGTCGCATGCCGCTGACTCGTTCAACTCGGCCACGCTGCCACGCATCAACCGGGTGACCGAGGATGCCTCCCGCGCGGTTCGCCAGCTGGGCCGCACCGCCAACACCATCCGCGAGAACCCGCAGTCGTTGATCTACGGCACGGGCCAGATCGACCCCGGCCCGGGCGAGCCGGGCTTCACGCCCCCCGGAGCCGCCAAATGATCCAGCATTCAACTTCCCGCGCATGGCTTGCCACATTTGCCGCGTCCCTCGCGCTGCTGGCGGGGTGCGCGACACCCGACAAGCCCACGCGCGCCGCGCTCTATGACTTCGGGCCTGGCGCAACCGCACCCGCCACGACGCCCTCGGGCTCTTCAATGCCGCTGGTGCTGGGCGACATCGACGCATCGAGCGCACTGGACGGCACAGCGTTGAACTACCGGCTGGGGTACGCCGACTCCAACCAGCTGCGACCCTATTCGCAGGCTCGCTGGTCCGCGCCGCCTCCGCAGCTCATTCGTCAGCGCCTGCGGGAGATTCTGGGACGAGACCGCCCCGTGCTCGACCTGAGCGAGAGCGCGGCGCTGGCCCGCGAAGGCGGCAAGATGCCCCGTGTGTTGCGCATCGAACTCGAAGAGTTCTCGCAGGTTTTTGAATCGCAGACGGCCAGTTTCGCCCTGGTGCGAATGCGTGCAACCCTGCTGGAGAACACGCCAGCCGGCGAGAAGCTCCTGGCGCAGCGAAGGGTGATCGTCAATGCGCCGGCCCCCTCGGCGGATGCAGCGGGTGGCGTTCGCGCCCTGGGCGCAGCGGTCAACACGGCTGGCGCCGAGATCGCACAGTGGCTGGCCCAGCAGCCTTGACCGCCATGAAAAGCGAACTGCTCGATGAGCAGCTGGCGTCCAGGGGTCTTGAATTGATCGGCCCTTGCGAGAAGCTGTCCGAGCACCCTGAACTGCTCATGGTGTCGTCGTTGCTGCGCGACTTCACGCCGGAAGAAGCCGACCTGCTGGGCACCACCATGGTCAAGGTGCGTGCCAAACCGGGGCAATTGCTGATTGCCGAAGGCGAAGCGAGCAACTGGATGATGCTGCTGCTCCTGGGCACGGTGGACGTGGGCAAACGCCGCATCGGCGCAGATCCGGAAAAGCAGGACCCGGCGGACATCACGCGCCTGGCCGTGCTCAAGGAAGGCGCGGTGATCGGCGAAATGTCGATGCTGGACGGCGAACCCCGGTATGCGAGTTGCTGGGCCCTGAGCGAGGTCGAGCTGGCCGTGTTGACGCGCGCGTCAGTAGGGCGCCTGATCAACGCCCATCCGGGCGTGGGTGCCAAGCTGCTGGTCAAGCTCACGCAGCTGCTCGCGCAGCGCCTTCGCAATACCAGCAGCCAGCTGGTCAAGGTGCTGCAAAAGCGACCGCCGGAAGCGCCCGTTACCGGCCCAGACCCGGAAACAGCTTGATCAGGCCCAAGGCCATCACTTCGACGGCGAGCGCCGCGAGGATGAGGCCCATCAGGCGCGTCATGACATTGATGCCGGTCTTGCCCAGGACCCGGGCAATCGGATCGGCCAGCGTGAAGCACACGGCCGTGGCCAGTCCGATCACGACACCGTAGGCCACCAGCATCGACAGTTGCAGGACCGATTGCGCCTTCTCGGCATAGATCACCACCGTGGACATCGTCGCTGGCCCGGTGAGCAGCGGAATCGTGAGCGGCACCACGGCGATGCTCGCTCCCATGGCAGCTTTTTGCGCCCCGTCTTCAAATTCATTGGTTTGCGGTTTTGCTTCGGCCGGGTTGGCGTTGAGCATGTTCATCGAGCTGATGAGCAGCAGCATGCCGCCACCGACCTGAAAGCTGGCGAGCGAGATGCCGAAGAAATCAAGAATCTGCAAACCGAGCAGCGCGCTCGCAGCGATCACCAGGAATGCACTGAAAGCCGCGGTGAGGACGGTGCGTCGGCGCTGAGCATGGGTGAAGCCGTGGGTGTAGTGGATGAAAAACGGCACGATGGCCAGCGGGTTCACCACCGCAAGCAGGGTCACCAGGGGTTTGAAATCCATGATCGGTGGCCGGGGGTTATCGACCGGCGCCGGCGATGGCGGGCTGAAAGTCTTCCCCGTCATGCATGATCCATGTCATCAACGGCCGCCCGAAACGTCCAGCAGGGACATCGTGGTGTAGCTTGCCTCTGCAGAGAGCAGCCACACGATCGCCTGTGCCACTTCGTCCGCCGTACCCCCTCGCAGCATGGGCACCTGATGCTCAAGCTGGCGCACCCGATCGGGAATGCCGCCCGAGGCGTGGATCTCCGTCTCGATCAGTCCCGGACGCACGGCGTTGACGCGAATTCCCTCGGCGGCGACTTCCTTGGCCAGGCCCACCGTGAAGGCGTCGATGGCACCTTTGGTCGCGGCGTAATCAACGTACTGGCCGGGAGCGCCCAGCCGGGCGGCCGCACTGGACACGTTCACGATGGCACCACCTGCGCCACCATGCAGCGTGCTCATCCTTTTGACGGCTTCCCTGGCGCAGATGATCGAGCCGATGACATTGATGTCGAACATGCGTCGCAGCCGCCCGAAACTCATTTCATCGACGCGGGCCTTCGCATCGACCACGCCGGCGTTGTTGATCAGCGCCGTGAGACGCCCGAGCTGCGAGTCGATCCGGCTGAACATGGCCAGCACCTGGTCTTCGTGCGCCACATCGGCCTGCACGGCGATCGCCCGGCCTCCGTCGGAGACGATGGCCCGCACGACTTCATCGGCAGCGGCCTCATTGGTTGTGTAGTTCACCGCGACGGCGTAGCCCTTGCGCGCCGCTAGCAGCGCGCACGCAGCGCCAATGCCCCGGCTTGCGCCGGTGACGATCAATACCTGTTCAAATGCTTTTTCGGGCGCCAAGGGGGTCTCCTGCAGTCCAGTTGCCATTCCCGCAATTGTGGCGGCTTGCCGGCATCACGCATACCGGGTTGACGCGGGCGGGCTTCGGCGAAATCATCTGCGCTGCGCAAATTGCGGGCATCATTTCGGAGTACATCGACATGGGTAGCTTCATCGATCTCAAGGCCGCCGACGGCTTCAGTTTTCCGGCGTATCTGGCCCAGCCGGCGGGTGCGCCCAGGGGCGCCGTGGTGGTGATCCAGGAAATCTTCGGCGTCAACTCGCACATTCGCAATGTGACCTACGGCTATGCAGCGCAGGGCTTCCTGGCCATTGCACCGTCCACGTTCCATCGCGTGAAGCCGGGCGTTGACCTGGGTTACACGGCGCAGGACATGCAGGCTGGCATGGAGCTCAAGGCAGCCGTCGAGGCGCTGCCAGCGCCTGGCGTGTTGCAGGACATCCAGGCTGCCATCGACTACGCGGGCAAGGCCGGCAAGGTCGGTATCGTCGGCTATTGCTACGGTGGGCTTCTTGCATGGCGTTCGGCCTGTACGCTGAATGGCCTGTCGGCAGCGGTTCCGTATTACGGCGGCGGCGTCACCACCCCCGAGGAAATCGCACGCAAGCCCCGGGTACCCGTGATGGCGCATTTCGGTGCCCAGGACCACTGGATCACACTAGACACGGTAAAGGCGTTCCAGGCTGCGCACCCCGAGGTGGAAGTGCATGTCTATGACGCAGACCATGGCTTCAACTGCGATCAGCGCGGCTCATGGAATGCCCCGGCAGCTGCCACGGCGCTGGAGCGGACGCTGGCATTCTTCAACAAGCATCTCGCGTGACCTGATGCAGCGCTTGTTGCTGGCGCTGGCATTGTCCGGAGGGCTTGCATCCACGACGGTGGTGGCCGCAGCGGACTATGCGGGACCACTGTTCGATGCCCACCTTCACTACAACGCCGAAGCCTGGGACGGCAGCGCCGGCCCGCATCCCTTGCCCGATGTGCTGGCACGGATGCAGCGCAACGGCGTGCGGGCCATCGTCTCGAACTCACGGCCCAACGACGGAACCAAGGCGCTGGCCTCCTCTGCGCTCACCCGGCAGGCGGGCGTAACGGTCGTTCCGTTCGTGCGGCTCTACCGGGACCGCGCGGATTATGACAACTGGTTTCGCGACGAGACGATCTACGCCATGGTCCAGGCGGAACTGGCTCGCGGCACCGATGCAGGCCCGTTCAAGGGCATCGGCGAGTTTCATCTGTACGACAGCGGCGACGCCAATGGCCCCGTCGCGAAGAAGCTGATGTCGCTGGCCGAAGAAAAGGGCCTTGCGGTGCTGGCACATGTGGACGATACGGCAATCGACCTGTTGATGGCCAACACGCCCAGCCGGGGCCAGCGCACGCGACTGATCTGGGCGCACACGGGCATCGGCGGTGTGCCGGCGGCACGCGTGGACCAGCTCTTTGCGAAGTACCCGTTGCTGATGGGCGAACTGTCGTACCGGCCTGGCCTGACCTGTGAGGGTGGCAAGCTCTGTCCCCAGTGGCGTGCGTTGCTGCTGAAATACCCCAACCGGTTCATGATCGGCTCGGACACCTGGGTGAACCAGCGCTGGCAGTATTACGACGACCTGATGAAGGGCTATCGCACATGGCTGGGCGACCTGCCCGCTGATGTGGCGCGCAAGATCGGCTGGGAAAACGGCGCGCTGTTATTCGGGCTCCAATGATCCAGCTGCATTACTACCGCTCCACTGCGGCCATGATCCCGCACATTCTGCTGGAGGAGATCAGCGTGCCGTACGAACGCGTGCTGGTCGATCGCGTGCTGGTCGATCACGCAGCCGACGTGGTTGCGTCGCTGGTTTAGGGGCAGCGCTGCTCATTCGTTTTTAGCCGCCTTGTCATCGGCCCGGTAGGCCTCTTCGATCTGGCGGGCCAGTGTTTCTGGCCTCGTTGCCTGCTCGAGCGCCCGTATTTCCGGATCGTCACCGGAGGTTGCGCCAACCTTTTTTGCAATCGCTTCCAGCAGCTGCAGCATCTTGGTGTTTTCCTGTTCGGCGAGCAGGTTGATCTGCAGGTCGAGCTGGTTGCGCCGGTCGCTC
>JAZKFD010000183.1:0-3495 GCA_040386635.1 Pseudomonadota bacterium | reverse complement strand
GAATCTGCGCTTGCCGGGGCATTGTATGTATGGCCGCGCATCCCCATGTGCAATATGCGTTGCGCATTTTTCATGTGCGATCCGCATTCCATCTTTTTAAGTCATGGCCTCCAGCAAACCCGATACCTCCAGCCGAATCGCAGACAACAAGAAAGCTGCCTACAACTATTTCTTTGAAGAGAAGTACGAGGCAGGCATGGTCCTCCAGGGCTGGGAAATCAAGGCCCTGCGCGCAGGCAAGGTCCAGCTCACCGATGGTTACGTGGTCATCAAGGGCGGCGAGCTGTTTGTCATCGGCTGCCAGATCAATCCGCTGAACACCGCATCCACGCACGTCTCGCCAGATTCCGTTCGCACCAAAAAGCTCCTGCTGCACAAGGAAGAGATCCGCCGGCTGATCGGCAAGGTCGAGCAAAAGGGCTACACCCTGGTGCCGCTCAACCTGCACTGGAAGGGCGGCAAGGTCAAATGCGAGATCGCCCTGGCCAAGGGCAAGGCCGAACACGACAAGCGCAACACGATCAAGGACCGCGAAGGCAAGCGCGAGGTTGAGCGGGCGATGAAGGGCAGCCGGCGCTAGAAAGGCTGCTGGGAGCCGGTTAGAGCTCGGCCAATGGATGCTCCTGCGGGCTCCACGGACTCTTGAAGAAATCATCCACCATGTCGGGCGTCACATCTTCAATGCGCGCCGGATTCCACTTCGGCTGCTGATCCTTGTCGATGACCAGCGCGCGAATGCCTTCCACCGTTTCGCTTTCAGTGCCCTGCCTCAACTGAAAGCAGTTGCGCACGATGTCGCGTTCCATGCGCAGGTCGTCCGCCAGTGACATTTCGCGGCCCCGGCGCAGCTGTTCCAGCGTGACGTGGAGCATCAGGGGCGAGCGCTTGCGCAACATGGCCGCCGTTTCCTGGGCCCATGCCGTACTGTCTGCTTCCAGCGCCTCGACGATCTGGGTGACCGTTGGCAAGCCGAAGAACCCGTCGATGGCCGAACGGTTGATTTCCAGCACCGACGCCTCATCGGAGGTTACGCCCTCTCCCTCCAGAGCCAGGACGCCGCGTTCCGCGTACTTGTCCCAGATGGCCGCGAGCCGCGCCGACTGAACCCGCACATCCGCCAGGTCGGCATAGATCGCGTCGTCCGCCCGGATCAGATGGCCCGTCAGCGCGAGGTATTCGCCGATGAAACCAGGGCAGCGGCTGAGAAAATAGCCGCCGCCGACATCAGGGAAGAGCCCGATGTTGGTCTCTGGCATGGCCATCTTCGTACGTTCGGTGACGATACGCATGCCCTGCGCCACCTTGTGTTTTCCGTGGCCCGAGATGCCCATGCCTCCCCCCATGACCACGCCGTCCAGGAACACCGCATAAGGTTTCGGGTAGCTGTGAATGAGGTGGTTGAGCGCGTATTCCTCAGTGAAGAAGTCTTCCAGCGATGCATCGCCGGCGTGCGCTGCCTCATGGAACCAGCGAATGTCGCCGCCGGCGCAAAAGGCGCCAAAAGGCTGTCCGTCTTTTCCCATGCCGCGCAGCGCGACGCGCTCGATCCACGGGTCGTCCTGCCACTCGCGCAGCGTGTTCGCGAGGTCACGCACCATCGACAGCGAAAGTGCGTTCAGCGCCCTGGGCCTGTTGAGTGTGATGAAGCCGGCAGCGCCGACACGTTCAGCAAGGATTTCGCTCATAGCCTTTGCCTCCAGCCGATGATTTCATTGGCAACCAGCGCCCCGATGACGAGTGCACCACCGATCAAAACATTCCGGTCGGGCTCCTCGTTGGCGCCCAGCCACGCCAGCCCGATCCCGAACACGATTTCGAGCAAACCCAGGAGTGACACCTCCGGAGCTGCCAGTACGCGCGCACAAATGACGGAAAGCGCGCACGGTATGGCCAGTTGTACGACGCCCAGCAACGCAAGCCACGCGACGTCGGTGCCCGATGCCTGGAATGGCATCGCAAAGGGTAACGTCGCCAGCGCGGAAATAGCCGCCCCCACCAGCACGCACGGTACAAGATCGAGCTTTTCGCCACGCCCCTGGCTGCGTTTGACAACCGTCCACTGGATCGCACCGCCAATCGGAACGCACAGCGCGACCAGATAACCCGCGACGACGCCAGGAGCGCCCAGGCTCACCTGTGATCCGTACATCCACGCAATGCCCAGGCCCGCCACGAAAATCGAAACCCAGGTCCGCACCGGCATGCTGGCGTCCACGAAAAGTCGCGCGAGGATGGCGGTGAACAGCGGACCGAGCGCCAGGGTGACCAGCACGTTGGCCACGGTCGTCAGGGTGATCGCCACCATGAAGGCGGTGAACATCACGGCCCAGCACACGCACGACAGCCAGAAGGAAGGGCTCTTCCAATGCATTCGCCTGAAGATGCCCAGTCCCTGCCACGCGGGCAGAAGCACGAGCAGTGCGAGCGCCGTGAACAGGCTGCGCCAGAACGTCACCTCGAAACTTCGCGCATGCTCCAGCTGGCGCGTGACCACGCCGGCAATAGACCACATCAGGGTCACCGCCACCATCAACCAGACGGCCTGGCCGTGCCGCAGCGTCATGCGTGCGGGATCAGCCCGTGACGGGCCGCCCCCAGCGGGCTGACGCCCCCTCGGGGGGCAGCGACTACGCGAAGCGAAGGAGCGTGGGGGCCCATTTTTTTAGCCCCGGCCGGCGCGCTTGCGCTCGTGCTCTTTGAGGTGACGCTTGCGAAGACGCACGCTCTTGGGTGTGATCTCGACCAGTTCGTCGTCCTCGATGAACTCGACGCCGTATTCGAGCGTGAGCTGGATCGGCGGCGTAATCTTGATCGCGTCTTCCTTGCCGGACACGCGGAAGTTGGTGAGCTGCTTGGTACGCGTCGCATTCACCACGAGGTCATTGTCGCGGCTGTGGATGCCCACGATCATGCCTTCATAGACCGGGTCGTTGGCGCGCACGAACATGCGTCCGCGATCATCCAGCTTGCCCAGCGCGTAGGTGAAGATTTCGCCGTCGTCCATCGAGATCAGCACGCCGTTCTTGCGCCCGCCAATATCGCCGCGGTGCGGCTCGTAACTGTCGAAGATGTTCGAAATCAGGCCCGATCCACGTGTCAGGTTCAGGAATTCGTTGGTAAAGCCAATCAGGCCGCGCGCCGGAATTCGGTATTCGAGGCGAACACGGCCACGGCCATCGGGCTCCATGTTCACGAGGTCGCCCTTGCGCTCGCCCAATGCCTGCATCACGCCGCCCTGGTGGGTCTCTTCGATGTCCACGGTGACCAGTTCGATCGGCTCATGCTTCTCGCCATTCACGTCGCGCAGCACCACGCGGGGCTTGGAGACGGCCAGTTCATAGCCTTCGCGGCGCATGTTCTCCAGCAGGATCGTGAGGTGCAATTCACCACGACCCATCACTTCGAAAATGCCTTCTTCGTCGGTTTCGTTGACACGCAAGGCGACGTTCGACTGCAGTTCCTTTTGCAGGCGGTCCCAGATCTGGCGGCTGGTGA
>JAZKFD010000182.1:0-3429 GCA_040386635.1 Pseudomonadota bacterium | reverse complement strand
ACTGGATCCATTGCCCATGAGCCACAGCAAACTGAAGATCGCCGGCTGGATTTCCGCAGGCGCCCTGGCCGGGGCGCTCACCACGGTTTCCCTGCAGACCGTCGCGCGCGGCTCGCTGTCACCCTTGCCGCTTGAAGAGCTTCAGCAGCTCGCCCAGGTATTTGGCATGGTCAAGAGCGACTACGTCGAAGCGGTCGATGAGAAAAAACTCATCACGGATGCGATCTCCGGCATGGTTGCCAGCCTCGATCCGCACTCGCAGTACTTCGACAAGAAGTCCTTCAAGGAATTCCGCGAAGGCACCTCGGGGCGCTTTGTGGGCGTCGGCATCGAGATTTCGCAGGAAGACGGCCTGGTCAAGGTGGTTTCGCCGATCGAAGGCTCGCCCGCCTTTCGCGCCGGACTCAAGCCCAACGACCTCATTACCAAGATCGACGACACGGTGGTCAAGGGCCTGAGCCTGAACGAGGCCGTCAAGAAAATGCGCGGCGAGCCCAACACCAAGGTGATGCTCACGATATTTCGCAAGGACGAGAACCGCAGCTTCCCCGTCACGATCAATCGCGAGGAGATTCGCACCCAGTCCGTTCGCGGCAAGGTGATGGAGCCGGGCTACGCATGGGTTCGCCTGTCGCAGTTCCAGGAACGCACGGTCGATGACTTCGTCCGCAAGATCGAGGAAATCTACAAGGCAGAGCCCAATCTCAAGGGCATGGTGCTCGACCTGCGCAATGACCCCGGGGGCCTGCTCGACGCCGCCGTGGCCGTATCCGCAGCCTTCCTGCCCGAAAACGCGATCGTGGTGTCCACCAACGGGCAACTCGCGGAAAGCAAATTCGTCTACAAGGCCGCGCCTGAGTACTACCAGCGCCGTGCCGGTTCAGACCCGCTTCGCCGCCTGCCTGCCGCGCTCAAGAGCGTGCCGCTGGTCGTGCTGGTCAACGAAGGCTCCGCATCGGCCAGTGAAATCGTTGCTGGGGCGTTGCAGGATCACAAGCGCGCCACCATCCTGGGCAGCCAGACATTCGGCAAGGGTTCGGTGCAGACGGTGCGTCCGCTGGGTCCTGACACGGGGCTGAAGCTGACCACGGCTCGCTACTACACCCCGACTGGCAAGTCGATCCAGGCCAAGGGCATCGTGCCTGACGTCATGATCGATGAGAGCGAAGAGGGCAATGTGTTCTCGCTGCTGCGCACGCGTGAGGCCGACCTCGAAAAGCACCTGGGCAGCGGCCAGGGCGCGGAGGTGAAGGACCCGGCCCGTGAAAAGGCCCGTGACGAGGCGCGCAAGAAGGCCGAGGAAGAAGCCCGCAAGGCACCTGCTGACCGTCCGCGTCCGCCTGAGTTCGGCAGCGAAAAGGATTTCCAGCTCGTCCAGGCCTTGAACCAGCTTAAGGGCCGTCCGGTGCTGGTTTCCAAGACCATGGTCGAGCGCAAGGAAGAGAAGAAAGAGAACTGACCTGACCGACGATCAGCTGCTGCGCTATTCGCGCCACATCCTCCTCGACGAAATAGGCGTCGAGGGCCAGGAGAAAATCGCAGCTGGCCGTGCTCTGGTCATCGGCGCGGGCGGCCTCGGGTCGCCCGTTGCGCTCTTCCTGGGGTCAGCCGGTGTGGGGCACATCACCCTGGTCGATCATGACCTGGTCGATCTCACCAACCTGCAGCGCCAGATTGCTCACAGCATGGCGCGGGTGGGTACGCCAAAGGCTGACTCTGCGCTCGCGGCGATTGCGGCGATCAACCCCGAGCCTGTGGTCGAAGCTGTGTGCGAACGGGCCGATTCGGCCCTGCTTGACCGGCTGGTGGTCGCTGCCGACGTGGTCATCGACTGCACCGACAACTTCGTCACCCGCCATGCGATCAATGCCGCCTGTGTGAAGCACGGCAAGCCCTTGGTGTCCGGCGCGGCCATACGGTTCGATGCGCAGATTTCGGTCTTTGATTCCCGCGACGCCGACATGCCCTGCTATGGCTGTGTCTTTCCGCCGACCGCCGACCTGGAAGAAACCCGCTGCGCCACGATGGGCGTGTTTGCCCCGCTGGTAGGCATCATCGGATCCATGCAAGCTGCAGAAGCGCTGAAACTGCTCGCCGGCGTGGGCGAGTCGCTGGCCGGGCGGCTGCAGATGCTTGACGGACGCGCGATGGAATGGAATGAGGTCCGCGTGATGCGGGATCCGTCCTGCCCGGTGTGCGCGCCCCTTCGGCCTGCCTGACGGGCGTATCGGCTCAGGCCATCTCGTCCGGCACATCCACCCCTTCGGCCCTTGCCAGGCGCTCCAGGGCCAGCCTGCGCGCACCGGACAGGCGCACGCCCTCATCGACCAGCATTTCCTCCACGATGGTTCCCATGCGTTCGGCATAGACGTCGATCCCTGCCAGCGCCGCCGGATCGATCAGCACGAAAGCCTGGCCAATACGCGGTGCGTTGCCCTCGTCCTTGAAGAAAGTCGTGGCTTCGAAGCCAAAGTGAGCGCCGGTCAGCGCGGTCACCATGAGCTCCACCACCAGGGCCAGCATGGCGCCCTTCGCACTTGTGGCGGCGCCCATCGGCAGCATCGAGCCTTCGAGCCCTGCCCGTGGATCGGTCGTCGGATGGCCCTGCGCATCCAGCGCCCAGCCTTCGGGGATGGGGCGCCCCTGCTTTGCCGCAACCATGAGCTTGCCGCGCGCGACTTCCGAAAGCGACATGTCGATCATCAGGGGATCATGGCCCGGACGCGGAAACACCGCCGCAATCGGATTGGTGCCCAGCAGGGGCCGGCGCCCACCGGCGACCGGCATTGCCGCCGGCGAATTCGCAAATCCAAATCCGACCAGCGAGGCAGCAGCCGCCGGACGCAAGTGATCGACAAGCACACCGGCGTGGTGGCTGTTGGTGACGGCAGCGATGCACACGCCAAATTCCTTCGCCGCGTCGATCGCCTCCCTGACGGCCAGGTCGCAGGCCGGAAAGGCCAGGCCTTCGCCTGCATCGACCAGGAGCGCCGCACCTTTTCGCTTCACGACCGATGCCACCGCGCGGCCGTTGGCGCGGCCGTTGCGCAGGTGCGTGGCGTATTGCGCGACCCGGGACAAGCCGTGCGAGCCGATGCCCTGCGCCTGTGCAAGTACCAGTGCGCGTGCGGTGCTGAGGGCCATCGCCTCGCTCGCACCCGCGTCGCGCAGAGCCCGCGCAGCCGCTTCAATCGCCGCGTCGAAACTCAATCGCGCCATCAGGCCGATTCGTAGAGGCGCGTGAGCACGAACTCCCGGTGGCCCAGCGCCTCGGCGGCGGTGAGTCGGCCGTTTGCAGTGCGCAGCATGGATTCGAGCAGCTGATCGCCCGCCTGATCCAGCGTGATCTCGCGCTGCAGCAGCCCGGACGTGTCAACGTCGATGTGCTCGCTCATCAGGCGCACCGTGCGCGGGTTCGCGCAGATCTTG
>JAZKFD010000181.1:0-4188 GCA_040386635.1 Pseudomonadota bacterium | reverse complement strand
GCATGAGCAAGAAACATATTGAAGAGTGCGTTCGCGCCAGCCTCGAAAGCTATTTTCGCGACCTGCGCGGCATCGAGCCCGACGGCATGTACGAGATGCTGGTCAAGGCGGTCGAGAAACCGTTGCTGGAAGTCGTCATGGACAAGGCCGACCAGAACCAGTCGAAAGCAGCCGAGTGGCTGGGCCTGAACCGCAACACCTTGCGCAAGAAGCTTCTGGAACACCGGCTACTCAAGGGCTGATGCCCATTATTCCCATCCAAATGAACGCACTCCTTTCTGTCTCAGACAAGACCGGCATCGTTGAATTCGCCCGGGCATTGCATGCACTGGGCATACGCCTGATCTCCACCGGCGGTACGGCGAAATTGCTGGCCGACCAGGGGCTTCCGGTGACCGAGGTTGCGCAGGTGACGGAATTTCCCGAGATGCTCGACGGGCGGGTCAAGACGCTGCACCCCAAGGTACACGGGGCACTGCTGGCGCGTCGTGACATGCCAGAGCACATGGCTGCGCTCAGGGACCACGCCATCGACGTCATTGACCTGCTGGTGGTCAACCTGTATCCGTTCGAGGCGACAGTTGCAAAGCCGGGTTGTACGCTGGAGGACGCGATCGAGAACATCGACATCGGCGGGCCTGCGATGGTGCGCTCGGCCGCCAAGAACTGGAAGGATGTGGGCGTCGTCACCGACGCATCGCAGTACCCGCTGGTGCTGGGTGAACTGCAGACGGCCGGCAAGCTCTCGGACAAGACGCGCTTTTCGCTTGCTGTTGCCGCGTTCAATCGCATCAGCAACTACGACGGCGCGATCAGCGATTTCCTCTCCAGTGTCCAGGAAGGGGGTGATCGCGCGCTGTTCCCCGCGCAGTCAAACGGCCGCTTCGTCAAGTTGCAGGACCTTCGTTATGGCGAGAATCCGCACCAGCAGGCCGCGTTCTACCGTGACCTGTATCCGGCACCCGGATCGCTGGTCAGCGCCAGGCAGTTGCAGGGCAAGGAGCTTTCATACAACAACATCGCCGACGCGGACGCCGCCTGGGAATGCGTCAAGAGTTTCGATGCGTGTGCGTGCGTCATTGTCAAGCACGCCAATCCCTGTGGCGTGGCCCTGGGCAGGACTGCGCTGGCGGCTTATTCAAAGGCGCTGCAGACCGATCCGACCTCAGCCTTCGGCGGGATCATCGCGTTCAACCGCGAGGTCGACGAAGAGGCTGCGCAGGCAGTGGCCAAACAGTTTGTCGAGGTTTTGATGGCGCCCTCGTTCACGCCAGAAGCGCTGGCCGTATTCAAGGCCAAGGTCAATGTTCGCATCCTTGAGATTTCGCTGCCGCCAGGCGGCACCACCGATTGGGATAACGGCCGCAATGCCATCGATGTGAAGCGCGTCGGCTCGGGCCTGTTGATGCAGACCGCCGACAACCGCCAGATGTCCGTGGGCGAGCTCAAGGTCGTGACGAAAAAGCAGCCGACCCCCGAGCAATTGGAGGACCTGCTGTTTGCATGGAAAGTTGCCAAGTACGTCAAGTCGAACGCGATCGTCTTTTGCAAGGACGGCATGACGATGGGCGTTGGCGCGGGGCAGATGAGCCGCCTTGATTCGGCGCGCATCGCCGATATCAAGGCCATGCACGCCGGCCTGTCACTGGCTGGCACGGTCGCCGCCAGCGATGCGTTCTTTCCGTTTCGCGACGGCCTGGACGTGATCGTCGATGCGGGCGCGACCTGCGTGATTCAGCCCGGCGGAAGCATGCGCGATGACCAGGTGATCGCCGCTGCCGACGAGCGGGGCGTCGCCATGGTCTTCACGGGCGTGCGGCACTTTCGCCACTGACCAGGGCGCCGAACACTTCGCGCGCGGCCTGGAGTGTCTGCGCGATTTCGTCGTCGCCGTGCGCTGAGCTGACAAACCCGGCTTCATAAAGCGCAGGCGCAATGTAGATGCCGCGATCGAGCAGGCCGTGAAACAGCTGGTTGAATCGCGCCCCATCGCTCTTCATGACGGCGCTGTAGTTCTGCGGCAGTTCGGGCAGCAGGAAAAAGCCGAACATGCCGCCTTCGCAATCGCTGGCAAATGGAACGCCTCTGGCATCGGCTGCAGCCTGCAGTCCTATGGCGAGCGCGCTTGTCTGCGCAGACAACTTGTCGAAGAAACCGGGTTTGCGGATCTCGCTGAGGGTGGCAAGGCCGCATGCGGTGGCGACCGGATTGCCCGAGAGCGTTCCAGCCTGGTAAACCGGTCCCAGCGGCGCCAGCATTTCCATGACGGCACGCTTGCCACCGAACGCGGCCAGCGGCATGCCGCCGCCGATCACTTTTCCGAGGACGGTGATATCGGGCGCGAAGCCGGGTATATCGCGCGCATAGATCGACTGCGCGCCGCCGAGGGCCACGCGAAAACCCGTCATCACTTCGTCGAACACCAGCATCGCGCCGTGCTGCGTGCACAGCTCGCGACAGCGGCGCATGAAAGGCACGCTCGCGCGAACGAAGTTCATGTTGCCGGCAATCGGCTCGATGATCAGGCACGCGAGATCAGACCCATGTAGCGCGAATGCCTCTTCGAGCTGCTGGACGTTGTTGTATTCGAGAACGAGCGTGTGCTGCACGACTTCGGGCGGCACGCCCGCGCTGGTGGGGTTGCCGAAAGTCGCCAGCCCGGAGCCGGCCTTCACCAGCAGCGCGTCGGCGTGGCCGTGGTAGCAGCCCTCGAACTTGATCAGCTTGCTGCGGCCGGTGGCGCCGCGCGCCAGGCGGATCGCGCTCATCGCGGCTTCGGTGCCGGAACTGACCAGACGGACCATCTCGATGGAGGGCACCAGATCGATGATCGCCTGGGCGAGATCCACCTCGCGCTCCGTCGGGGCGCCGAACGAAAAGCCGTCCATTACCGCGCGTTGCACGGCTTCGACCACGGCCGGATGCCCGTGTCCGAGAATCATCGGACCCCAGGAGCCGATGTAGTCGATGTAGCGCTTGCCGTCGGCGTCCCAGAAATGCGGGCCTTGCGCGCGCTGCACGAAGCGTGGTGTGCCGCCCACCGCGCGAAACGCGCGAACCGGCGAATTCACGCCTCCGGGAATCAGCGCTTTGGCGCGGTCGAAAAGTTGCTGGTTGCGGTTAGTGCTTGGTGTCATTGGCTGGCATGTCGAGGACTTGGAGGACCTGGGCTTCTTCAGGTGTCAGTTCGCCCGGGTCGCCTTCGGGCTGGGCCCAGAAAAGGCGGTCGGGCACCACGTTGCCCATTCCGGGCCGGAAACCGGCATCGAGTGAACGATCGAGGTAGGCAAGTGCTTCACTGGCGGCACCCACCAGGTCGCTGCCGCTGGCAACCAAAGCGGCCAGCGCAGCCGACAAGGTATCGCCGGCGCCGGAGAACGTGGCTTCGAAACGTTCGAATTTTTCGCTGGCCAGAACCGACTCCGGCGTAGCCAGAACGTTGTCGATGTATTGTTCGGGCAACGGAATACCCGTGACTAACGTATAGGGCACACCCATCTCCGCCGCGGCCTTCGCGATGTCCCGGGCAGTAGGGCTTTTGTCGCCACTCCAGTCAGGCAGCAGCCAGCGCCAGAGCGTGCTGTGGTTTCCCACCAACACGGTTGTCTGTGGCAGCAACAATTCGCGAAACGCATCCAGGTACAGATCGATCTGCGATTCGTCCCACCAGGACAGGTTGGGCATGTAGGCGATTAAAGGAATCTCTGCATAGTCGGCAGCGATCTCGGCGATGGTGCTGATGGCTTCCGGGCTGCCGACAAACCCGACCTTGAATACCTGTACCTGCACGTCCTCCAGAATCGCGCGCGCCTGCTCGGAAACTGCTTCTTCGTCGAAGGGGAAATGGTCAAACACCTCGGCCGTGTCTCGCGCATAGGCGCCAGTTACAACCGGAAGGGCATGAGCGCCCACCGATGCGATCGCACTGATGTCCGCGGCGAGGCCGCCGGCACCACTTGGGTCGCTTGCGTTGAACACGATGATGCATGCCGGATTGCCGTCATCGCCATCGTCCTCGATGCCTTGTCCGGCGTCGGGTTCGACCTGCATGTTGGGGTTTGTCATAGGCCTCGAATCTTGCGGCTACGGGCACGCTTTGCACTTGAGCGCAACATGATTTGTGTCAGTGCAAATGTGCGGCGAGGGGCCTCGATACAATCGTTGCATTCTATTCGAAGGCCCTTTAAG
>JAZKFD010000180.1:0-13250 GCA_040386635.1 Pseudomonadota bacterium | reverse complement strand
CCCGACCTCCGCATTGCGAACGCGGCGCTCTCCCAGCTGAGCTACCCCCCCACGGCGAGGGAAATGCTACCAAAGGGCCGTGTATTTGGCGAGGCCTTTCACCCCATGGACTCCATTTCCTTGCGGATCCGCCAGGCGTGGGTGGTCGTGTCCATCGCGACGTCGGACCAGCAAAGGCTCTGGCCCTTCCTGACCGGCCGCACCACTTTCACGTCATGCGCCAGGCCTAATGGCAACCCGCCCATTGCAACTGATTTTTCGGCCGGCAGAAGCTTCCCCCACACCGTGTATCCGCCCTCACCATCGAGCATGTCGCCGGGAACCAGGTCGCGCTTGGCAGTAGCGACCACATCGGCGTTCCAGCAGGTCGCAACGCCTGTCGCTTCGCCGCGCAGCGCCACGCTCGCCACCGACATGCCGACTTCCAGGCCGATCAGGTGCCAGCGTTTGTACAGCGTAAAGTAGCGGCCACTCGGGTCGGTATGCGCGTTGTATTCCTCGAAGCAGTTGCGGATGTATTCGGTTTCCCCTTCGACTGTCACCCAGACGCCCATGCGGATGTCGTAGGGGATCTTTCGCCCGTTGGCCTCAAGCGATGAGATCACTTCCACCATGCCCTTTTGCTCGAGCACGCCGCCTTCGCTGATGGGGCGCGTGACATAAGGGATGTCCTCGACGCTCGCAGGCGGATAGAGCAGGCCGTTGCTGGGAACGGCAAGCCCCGTGGCATTGGCCACTGCGGTGCTTTCAATCGAAGGCTTGGAGCCATCGAGGAAGCTGTTGAACATCTTCGGGTTCAGGCCGCCGCGCGCAGCCTGTTCAGGCGTCAGGCCGTAGTTGTCCCAGACGGTATCGGGCGTCGATTCGCTGAAGTGCGGCAGCCACTTGTGGCCGCGGCCTGCAGCGACAACCGGAAAGCCGCAGGTCCGTGCCCAGTCCACCAGATCGCAGATGAGCGCGGGCTGGTCACCGAACGCGAGCGAGTAGACGACGCCGGCTTGCTCGGCCTTGCGCGCGAGCAGGGGCCCGCAGAACGCATCGGCTTCGACCGTCACGTTGACGACGTGCTTGCCGTGCGCGAATGCGTCAAGGCAGTGATCGACGGCTGCGATGGGGTGGCCGGTGCATTCGACGATGACGTCGATGGCGGGATGCTGCGTGAGGGCGCGCCAATCTTCACCGATGTGCGTGGCGCCTGATTTGATCGCTGCGTCGAGTGAGGGTGCCTGCGTCTGTTCAGCCTTCCACCCCACGCGGGCCAGGTTAGCCCTGGCACCCTCCGGCGAAAGATCGGCGATGCCAACCAGGTGTACGCCGGGCGTGCGTGGAATCTGCGCCAGGTACATCGAACCGAACTTGCCCGCGCCGATCAGGCCGATGCGGATGGGTTTGCCGCTGGCGGCGCGTTGCTGGAGTTGGGCGTGCAGGGACATGGAGTTGAATCGTAGGGTCGTTGCGGGCAGGCGCAGCGTACCCTTGCCGGGCAGTGCGTTCAAGCCCTGTGACAAGATGCAGTCAGGAACCTGGAGCGATAGATGAAGAAAACCTGGGATGGTGCCTGGCTGGACAGCATGTACAACAACCGTGAACTGGTGCCGGACTTTGCAGATTACCTGAGGCGGTGGGCCGCGCGATCAGCCGATGCCATGCGCACGCCTCCGCGCGAACTTGACGTTCGTTATGGCGGTGGACCGAGCGAGCACCTCGATGTGTTTCGTTGCGAGCAGGACAACGCGCCGGTGATGGTTTTCATCCACGGCGGCTACTGGCGTGCCCTGGACAAGCGCGATCACGCTTTCATTGCGCCGGCCTTTACGAAGGAAGGGGTATGTGTCGTCATTCCCAACTACGCCCTGTGCCCTGCGGTGACGGTTCCGCAAATCGTGATGCAGCAAGTGCTCGCGCTCGCCTGGACTTACCGCCAGATCGCCCGGCACGGCGGGGACCCGAATCGCATCACGGTGGTCGGGCACTCGGCCGGCGGTCATCTCGCGGCGATGATGTTTTCGTCCCTGTGGCCCGTGTTTGCGCGCGACCTGCCTGCTGACCTGGTCAAGGGTGCGATGTCGATTTCAGGGCTGCACGATCTCGAACCGATCCTGCATGCGCCGTTTCTGCAGCCGTCATTGCATCTCACCCGAGACCAGGTGAAAAAGGCGAGCCCGGCGCTGTTTGCTGCGCCGCCGCAAGGCAGTCTTTATGCCGTGTGCGGAGGCGATGAGAGCGAGGAATTCCACCGGCAAAACGGATTGCTTCAGGCGGCCTGGGGCACACAGCGGGTTCCGGTGTCCGAGACGATACCGGGGTGCAACCATTTCAGCGTGCTCGAAGCGCTGGTGGAGCCTGGCAGCCGCCTGAATACGCTGGCGCTGGAGCTGGTGAAGCGGTCGTAAGTGACCTGCGAACAGGCGCTGCGCCAGCGCCTGTTCACATCAGCAAATGCTCCCCGGCATTGTCCCCGCCGAGAATCACGTAGTTCACCTTGCGCACGTCCATCAGCTTCTTGCCGCCCGAGTAGCTGATCGAGCTTTGCACGTCCTCTTCCATCTCGCGCAGCGTGTCCGCCAGCTTGCCCTTGACCGGCTCGAGGATGCGCTTGCCTTCGACGTGCTTGTATTCGCCCTTGTTGAAGTCAGAGGCGCTGCCGTAGTACTCCTTGAACAAGCGCCCGTCCACGTCAACCGTCTCGCCTGGCGATTCTTCATGGCCTGCGAGCATCGAACCGATCATCACCATCGTTGCGCCGAATCGCACGCTCTTGGCGATGTCGCCATGCTCGCGAATGCCGCCGTCCGCGATGATGGGCTTGGTCGCCACGCGCGCACACCATTTGAGCGCTGACAGCTGCCAGCCGCCGGTGCCGAAACCCGTCTTCATCCGCGTGATGCAGACCTTGCCCGGACCGATGCCCACCTTGGTTGCATCGGCACCCCAGTTCTCCAGGTCGATGATGGCTTCGGGGGTGCCCACGTTGCCGGCGATCACGAAGGCCGAAGGCAGTTTTTCCTTCAGGTGGGCGATCATGTTCCTGACGCTGTCGGCATGGCCGTGCGCGATGTCGATCGTCACGTACTCGGGCACCTGGCCCTCAGCGGCCAACTGGTCAACGGCGTCGTAATCCGCCTTCTTCACTCCCACCGAAATGGAGGCGTACACCTTCTTCGCATGCATCTCGCGCACGAAGGCAACGTTGTCCAGATCGAAGCGGTGCATCACATAGAAATAGCCGTTCTGCGCAAGCCACAGGCAGATCTTTTCGTCCACCACCGTCTTCATGTTGGCCGGCACGACCGGGATGCGGAATGTGCGGCCGCCCAGCTCGACGCCGGCATCGCATTCGGAACGGCTCTCCACGCGGCATTTGCGCGGGAGCAAAAGGACATTGTCGTAGTCGAAGATTTCCATACCAAGCTCCTTCAAGGCTGTCTGTGAACAGGGGGTGAGCGCTTGGGAGTTGGAGCCCGGCCATCTGGCGCGGGGCCAAATGCAAACCGGGCCTCAAATTGCTTGGGCCCGGTGCGCAATTGTAGTCGCGCGCCAAAGCCCTTGTTATGTGCGGATTCGTATGGCACCGATTCATTTGTACGGATGAGTTTGATGAATGCGGCCATCAGTTGCGGGCCTTCCTACAATGCCGTATGTACCCAGAAGTCGATGCGGCGTCGCCGCTCTTGCAAAACCTCAATCCCGAGCAGTTGGCTGCCGTGTCGCTGCCCAGCGAGCACGCCCTGATCCTGGCCGGCGCCGGCTCCGGAAAAACGCGCGTCCTGACGACCCGCATCGCCTGGCTGCTGTCCACCGGCCAGGTGACGCCCGGCGGCCTGATGGCCGTGACCTTCACCAACAAGGCCGCCAAGGAAATGATGACGCGGCTGCAGTCGATGCTGCCGGTCAACGTTCGCGGCATGTGGATCGGCACCTTCCATGGCCTGTGCAATCGCTTCCTGCGCGCTCACTGGCGGCTGGCCAATCTGCCGCAGACCTTCCAGATCCTGGACACGCAGGACCAGCTCTCGGCGATCAAGCGGGTGATGAAGCAGTTCAACGTCGATGACGAGCGGTTTCCCGCCAAGGAAACGCAGTGGTTCATCAGCGGCTGCAAGGAAGAGGGCCTGCGCCCGAACGCCGTCGAAATCCGCAGTGAAGACGACCGGCGCAAGGCCGAGATCTACCAGCTGTACGAAGACCAGTGCAATCGCGAAGGCGTGGTCGATTTTGGCGAGCTGATGCTGCGCAGCTACGAGCTGCTGCGCGACAACGATCCGATCCGCGAGCACTATCAGCGGCGCTTTCGCCACATCCTGATCGACGAGTTCCAGGACACCAACAAGCTGCAGTACGCGTGGATCAAGATCCTCGCCGGGCAGGACGCGAGCGGTCAGGGCAAGGGCGCGGGCTCGGTATTCGCAGTGGGTGATGACGACCAGAGCATCTACGCCTTTCGCGGTGCGCGCGTGGGCAACATGGCCGACTTCGTGCGTGAGTTCGATGTGCGCCACCAGATCAAGCTCGAGCAGAACTACCGCAGCTTCAGCAACATCCTGGATTCGGCCAATGAGCTGATCGGACACAACAAAAAGCGCCTGGGCAAGAACCTGCGCACCGACCAGGGGCCGGGCGAGCCGGTGCGAATCTACGAGGCGCCCACTGACCTTGCCGAGGCGCAGTGGATGGTCGAGGAAATGCGACATCTCGTGCGCGGCGACGGCCCCGAAGGCAGCATTCCCCGCAGCGAGATCGCGGTGCTGTATCGCAGCAATGCCCAGAGCCGGGTGATCGAAACCGCGCTGTTCAATGCGGCTGTGCCGTATCGCGTTTATGGCGGGCTGCGGTTTTTCGAACGGGCCGAGATCAAGCACGCGCTGGCGTATCTCCGCCTGCTGGAGAACCCCAACGATGACACGAGCTTTCTGCGCGTCGTCAACTTTCCGCCGCGCGGCATCGGTGCGCGCAGCGTGGAGCAGTTGCAGGATGTCGCGAAGTCGGCGGGCTGTTCGCTGCACGACGCGGTTTCTGCCACCACGGGCAAGGCCGGGGCGAATCTCACGTCCTTCGTTGCAAAAATCGATGTGCTGCGCGAGAACATCGTCAACCTGTCGCTGCGGGAAATCATCGAAGTGGTGTTGCAGGAATCGGCCCTCCTGCAGCATTACAAAAGTGAACGCGATGGCGCCGACCGGGTGGAAAACCTGGAAGAACTCGTCAATGCGGCTGAGAGCTTCGTGACGCAGGAAGGGTTCGGGCGTGACGCGCTGGCCCTGCCCGTCGATGAACACAGCCCCGGCATGTTGCGTCAGTCGCCAGCCAGCCAGGGACTCGATCCCAGCCTGCCTGAAACCAATGACCCCGCACCGGATTACGTTCCGCCCGATGCGGAAACCGGTGAGACCCTGTCGCCCCTGGCGGCCTTTCTCACGCATGCCGCGCTGGAGTCGGGTGACAACCAGGCGCAGGCGGGGCAGGAGGCCATCCAGCTCATGACGGTGCATTCGGCCAAGGGCCTGGAATTCGACTGCGTGTTTGCGAGCGGACTGGAAGAAGGGCTTTTTCCGAGCGAACGGTCGATGACGGAAATCGAAGGACTCGAAGAAGAGCGGCGACTGATGTATGTCGCCATCACGCGCGCACGCAAGCGCCTGTACCTGAGCTACTCGCAGACGCGCCTTTTGCACGGGCAGACCCGCTACAACGTGCGCAGCCGCTTCTTCGATGAGTTGCCCGAAGGCGCGCTGAAGTGGCTGACGCCCAAGAACCAGAATTTCGGCGGCTCGTCCTTCGGGTACGGTGCGGGGTATCCGAGCACCCGAAACAGCGGATTCAACACCGGTTCAGGTCTCTCGAAAGAGACCTACTCCAGCGGTGCCATTCCCGTGCAGAAGGCGGCCCCATCACATGGCCTCAGTGCGAACATGAAAGTGTTCCACACCAAGTTCGGTGAAGGAAAGGTTATCTCCATCGAAGGGCAGGGCGATGATGCACGTGCGCAGGTGAACTTCCCGCGGCACGGCATCAAATGGCTGGCCCTGAGCGTCGCGAAGTTGACGCCGGTGACCTGAGTTGCTGCGCTAGCAGCAGGCGGACGCCTTGCGGGCCGGTATCGTATCGCCGCTCGCCGTGCTGGCGGCTGCCGTCGGACTGGCGCCGGGGCAGCACGATTGAGCGGCGGCAGGCTCTGCGGCCGCTTCCCGCTTTTCACTGAAGACAGGAATGTCGGTCAGCGTGTGAAACTGCTCCCAGGCGATGCCCTGGGGGTCGGTCACCCAGTATTTGTCGCTGCGTGCATAGCAGCAGCTCACCTGGCCCTCGTTCAGCACGCTCAGGTGGGCTTTTGCCGCGTTGTCCTTGAGCGCCTGCAGGTCCTGCTCGTTGTCCACCTGGATGCCCAGGTGATCGACGCCGGTGCCGCTGCCTCGCGTGGAAATTGCGAAATTGACCGGCGGGTCCTGCAGCATCCACTTGGCGTAGTCGCCTTCGGTGCGTGCGGGTTGCTGGTTGAACATGGCCGAGTAGAAGGCGATGTTTTTGCCGAGATCTTCGACGTGTACATGGACATGGAAACGCTTCATGGTTAGCTCCGGATGGTGGGTTTGGACAGCGCTGGGGAGCGGGGCTTGCAAACCGCCGGCTCGGGCTCGCATGGGGCGCCCTGGCAGCAGTGCTTTGTGAGGTAGCCGAGCAGGTCATTCATGTGACCGAAGCTGGCGCGGTAAATGAGGTTGCGGCCATCGCGCTCCTGCGAGACGAGTCCTGCGCGTTGCAGCTCTTTCAGGTGGAAAGAGAGCGTGGCACCTGGCACTTCCAGTGCCTCGCCCAGGCTACCTGGCGTCTGACCCTGCGGCCCCGCAACGACCAGCAGGCGAAAGATGCGAAGGCGCAGGGTCTGGGCCAGTGCGGCAAGGCTTTCGACGGCTTTTGATTCTTCCATGATTCGATAATAGTGGAAATATAGAAGTCTCGCAAGCGCTCACGGCGGACGGCTGCAAGAAGATCCCCTTTGTGCTTCAGCCGCCGCGTCGAGCCTGCGCGAGAAGATAGTCCGCCACGACCAGCGATCGCATATTGCTGCCGGCCATGGAACCGTCGGTCAGCCAGCGGCCATCCACGCCGATGGAAGGCGTTCCTTCAATGCCGTAGCCGGTTGCCAGCAGCATCGCCTGCTTGACCTTGCCGGCGACGGCGAATCCGTTCATGGCGGCCATGACAGCGGCGGCGTCTGCACCGTTCTTGCTCAGGAAGGACGTGATCTCCTGCGGCGTTTGCAGGTGATCGTGCTTCACATGAATGGCGTGAAAAACCTTCGCGTGAAGCGGGTCGACAAGGCCCAGTGCCTCGATCGCAAAAAACAGCTTCTGGTGCAGCGCAGCCGGCCCATCCCGGAACGCCACCGGAATGCGGCGAAACAGCACGCCCCTGGGCAAGGCCTTTTGCCAGGCATCGAGAGCGGGTTCAAAGGAATGGCAGTGCGAACATCCGTACGCAAAGAACTCGACCACCTCGACCTGCTTGCGGTCGCGGGTCGGCTGGCGCGGCTGCATGGTGATGTAATGCTGGCCCTCGACAGGCGCGCCGCCCTGTGCCCCGGCAGGCAGGGACAAGGATGCGGTGGCAAGTGTCAGCAGGGGTGCGAAGGCGAAACGGCGTCGGTCGATCATGCGTGTGGATGGAAGCGTTGTTTTGAGCGGGCGGGGCCTAGTAGCGCGGCATCGGCGGGGGCATTGTGAGGGCGGGATGGGCGGGGTGGGCGGCTCCTGGCTGCGTCTCCATGTAGCCACCACCATCGAGCACCCCTTTCTTGCCGGCAATTTGCCAGGCGGTGCGCTGATCCACCAGCCGGGCCAGGAATTCCAGCTCCTCGTCGGTATGGTTCAACGCCCGGGCCGGCGTGAGAAAGCGGCCATTGCGCGCTTCAGCTTCGCCCCAGAACGACTGGTGATAGTCGGCCTGTGAGAGCACCCGATCCGGGCCGGCACCCATGGCGACGGTGCCGTAGCAGTTGCAGAAATAGCTTCGGTAGTTTTGCTCGGGAAATACTTCGGTGTACACGCCTGTTCCCCGGATGCCCGCCGTGAGTGTCGGCGTGATGATCTGGCGTGTAGTGCCCCGTCCCCAGACGCTGGCCACTGCACCCGTCAGCATCCGCAGCACGCTGACGGCGTTGAGCGTCTGCCCGCGTTCGACCGTCATGCGGGTGTTCTGCCGCACCATGAACGAGGTTGTCCCGAGCACGAAGATCAGGCCCGAGTTGGGTCCGGTTTCGATGCTGTCACCGGTCTGTATGGTTTGCTGCGGGCTGAGTCTTTGCCCGTTGAGCAGCGCGTCCCCCTGCAGATCGACGATGTTGCCGCGCCGCTGCGCCATTGCCGCGCCCGCACCCCCCATCGCAGTCCAGGCCGCGGCCGCCTTGAGGAAGCTGCGCCGCTGATACCAGAGAACTTCCGCTTCGGTGCGGCCTTGCAGGATGTGCTGGGTCATGTGGGTTCTCCGGGGAGGGGTGGTTGCGCCTCGGGTTCGGCGACAAAGCTATCACGAAAGGTGAAATACAGCGAAGTGAAGAAGGTGATCGGCACCAGCAGGATGAAGGGCGCCAGCACCCAGCCGGCAACATCCTGCCTGCCGAAGATGCTGCCCAGCGCGGTGATGAACACACCTGCACCGATGACCAGCATGAACCATGTCAGGGCGAACAGTGTCAGCGCGCGGAAGTTGCGCAGGCACGCCACGGTACTGAAGAACAGGCTCTTGACGGGCGACACGCCATGCCAGTGCACCAGCGCCGGGGCATGCCAGAACATGAGCGAGACCGGCAGGTAGAACGCGAGCACCAGCGCCATGGCGTTGAAGTATTCGGGGGGCGGCAAGGTCTTGCCGTCCATCTTCATGGGCGTGGATGGCAGCTCGACCAGCAGGCCCACCAGAAGCATGATGAGTACCACGCAGCCCGCATACAGGCCGCCCAGCACCAGCATCGCCCGCAGCCGCTCGCGCCCCGCCCGAAACGCGCTGATGAATACCATGGGCGTCGGAAAGCCGCCCTTGACCGTCTCTCGCGTGGCCGCCATGAAACCCAGCGTGGCGGCAGGCGCGATGGCGATGGCAATCAGCGGCCCGACCAGCGGAATCCAGGAAACCAGTGGAACGAATGCCATGTAAATGAAGAACAGGCCGATCAGTGCCAGCGGCTGCTTCATGAATGCCTGGATGCCTTGCCTGACCCATAGGATGCCTGTGCGTGCGGGAACGATGTTGAGTTTCATGGACAGGTACGCAGGGAAATTCGTTTTGGACGCAGGATCATGGCAAATGTTTTGACGGCGGTGCTGAACCGCCCCGGGCGGCCCTATTCGCAGCGCAGCGGCTGCGCCACGCGCTGGCGCAAAACCCGCTCAAAGTGCGACGGATCATGCGCCTTGAGCATCGAGGCCTCGCGCGGCAGATGGAAATCCCACAGGCGCGACATCCAGAAGCGCAGCGCGCCAGCCCGGAGCATGGCGGGCAGCAGTTGCCTTTCGGCGGCAGCCAGGGGGCGCACTTCGCAATAGGCATCCAGGAACGCACGGGCACGAGGCTCGTCATGTACGCCGGTGACCAGCTCGATGCACCAGTCGTTCAGGCAGACCGCAATATCGAAGAGCCAGGTATCGACGCCAGCAAAGTAGAAGTCGAAAAAGCCCGTGAGCGCGCCGTCCTCGAACATCACGTTGTCGCGAAACAGGTCGGCGTGGATCGGGCCCCGGGGTAAGGCCGAATAGGCCGGCGATGCCGCGATGTGGTTCTGGAACGCGAGTTCGCTTGCCAGCAAGGCAGCCTGGGCACCATCGACATGGGGCCGTGCCTGGGGCTCTACCGAGTTCAGCCAGGCAAGGCCGCGCAGGTTGGGCTGCGAGCGGTTGTAGTCGCGCCCGGCCAGGTGCATGCGTGCGAGCATCGCGCCGACGGCAGCGCAATGCGAGGTGCCCGGCGAAAGCTCGCTTTTGCCGGCCAGCCTGTTCACCACGGCAGCAGGCTTGCCGCAGACCGTGTGCAGCAATTTCCCGTCGGGGTTGTCGGCGGTCGCGCTTTTGGGCAGGGCGTGCGGGTCGGGCACCGGGATGCCGTGACGCGCCAGGTGTTTCATCAGGTGGAGGTAGAACGGCAGCTGCTGGAATGACAGGCGTTCGAACAGGGTGAGGACGAATTCGCCGTTGCTGGTCGTCAGGAAGTAGTTGGTGTTCTCGATCCCGCCCTGGATGCCGCGCAGTTCGCGCAATTCGCCCAATGCCAGTGCCTGCGCCAGTTTGCTGGCCTCGTCCTGCGAGACTTCTGTAAAGACTGCCAAGTGCCAATCCCTAGAAGCTGAGCACGTTCCAGACGCGCCGGCCGTTGGCATTGCTCATGCCGTCGCGGTTGTCAGCGGGGCGGCTGCGCCCCATGTCGGTGGGCTGGATCTCATAGGCGGGGAGGTCGCCCTTGGGCTGCACGGTGATGCTGCGGGTTTCGCCGCCGTACCGCACCTCGTCGATGACCACCGCCGTATCTTCGGTGCGGATGCGCTCGACCTTCTGGTTCTTGCGCGCCTCCAGCGGCTGTGATTCCGATACGAGGGGCGCGGCGGACGCTTGCTGGGCCGAGGCGGCGGTCGTGAGCAGCGTCAAGGATGCCAGCGTCACAGATGTCAGCAGGAGGGGCAGTCGGTTCATGGCTGCCATTGTAGGACGGGCAAAATGTGCCAATGAGCTCCACGACCCCCATCACCACAAGCACTGGCACCACCGGGCAGACCCAGACTGAAATCGAAACGGCGGACAGCCATCCCAGGGTGGTGCTTCTGGTGGACGGCTCCAGCTACCTTTACCGCGCGTTCCATGCCATGCCCGACCTGCGGGCGGTGCCCGGCGATCCCGCCAGCCCGGCGACCGGCGCGATACGCGGCATGATCAACATGCTCCAGAAGCTGCGCAAGGACGTGCGCGCAGACTATGTTGCCTGCATCTTCGACGCGCCCGGCAAGACATTTCGCGATGACCTGTATCCAGACTACAAGGCGACGCGCTCGCCGATGCCGCCCGACCTGCGCTCGCAGATCGACCCGATCCACGAGGTCGTGCGTCTGCTCGGCTGGAAAGTGTTGAACGTGCCGGGGGTGGAGGCCGACGATGTGATCGGCACCCTGGCCTGCGTGGCCACGCAGCAGGGTTACCACACCGTGATTTCAAGCGGCGACAAGGACCTCTCGCAGCTGGTGAACGACAACGTGATGGTGATCGACACCATGAACGACCGCAAGCGGGACGTCGCCGGTGTCACGGCTGAATTTGGTGTGCCCCCGAGCCTGATGGTCGACTACCAGACGCTGGTGGGCGACTCGGTGGACAACGTGCCTGGCGTTGACAAGGTCGGACCCAAGACCGCCGTGAAGCTGCTGCTTGAATATGGCTCGCTCGATGCCCTGGTGGCCCGTGCCGGCGAAGTGAAGGGAGCCGTAGGCGAAAACCTGCGCAAGGCCCTGGACTGGATCCCGAAGGGACGGGAGCTCCTGACCGTGAAGAAGGATTGCGACCTGAGCGACTACATTCCCGGCTTGCCGTCGCTGCAGGATATTGCGGTGAAGGAGGGGCAGGACACCGAAGCGCTCAAGGTGTTCTACGAGAAATACGGATTCAGGGGCCTGGTCCGGCAGCTGGAGGCCCACGACGTTCCGCCCGAGCTGATCGAGGAGCACAAGAGCGGCAGGAAGATGGGCAACGGGCCGAAACCGGCGGGGCTCTTTGACGAGCCCGACCTGTCGGGCCTTTCGCAGGTTGCCAACCTGCAATACGACACGATCTTCACCTGGGAGCAGTTTGACGTGTGGATGGCGCGCCTGGAAGCATCGGAGCTGACAGCGATCGACACCGAGACCAGTTCGCTTGACGAGATGCGGGCCGAGATCGTCGGACTGTCGTTCAGCGTCAAGCCGGGTGAGGCGGCCTATGTGCCGCTCGCGCACAGCTACGGCGATGCGCCCGAGCAGCTGCCGCGCGATGAAGTGCTCGCACGCATGAAGCCGTGGCTGGAAAATCCGGCGAAGAAAAAACTCGGTCAGCACATCAAGTACGACCGCCACGTCTTTGCCAACCACGGAATCGAGGTGCAGGGCTACGAGCACGACACAATGCTGCAAAGCTATGTGCTTGAAGTTCACAAGCCGCACGGGCTGGCCAGCCTGGCGGAAAGGCACCTGGGCCGCACCGGCATCGACTACGAAACCATCACGGGCAAGGGCGCGCACCAGATCCCGTTTTCGCAGGTGTCGATCGACAAGGCAGCGGAATATTCGTGCGAGGATTCCGACCAGACACTGGATGTGCATCTGGCCCTGTGGCCCAAGCTCAAGGCCGATCCCAGGCTGGCTTTCATCTACGACCTGGAGATGAAAAGCAGCGAGGCACTCTTTCGGATCGAACGCCATGGCGTGCTGATCGACGGCCCGATGCTGGCCCGGCAAAGCGCAGAGCTGGGCCAGCGCATCGTGACGCTGGAAAAGGAGGCGCATGAACTGGGTGGCCAGCCTTTCAACCTGGGCTCGCCCAAGCAGATCGGCGAAATTCTTTTCACCAAGCTGGGCCTGCCGGTCGTCAAGAAGACGCCCAGCGGCGTGCCAAGCACCGACGAGGAAGTGCTGGAGAAGCTGGCCGAGGACTATCCCTTGCCTGCCAAGCTGCTGGAGCATCGCAGCCTCTCCAAGCTCAAGGGCACCTACACCGACAAGCTCGCCCAGCTTGCGCATCCGCGCACGGGTCGCGTCCACACGCACTATGCACAGGCTGTCGCCATCACCGGGCGCCTTTCGAGCAACGATCCAAACCTGCAGAACATTCCGGTGAAAACGGCAGAAGGCCGCCGCGTGCGCGAAGCCTTCGTGGCGGCGCCGGGTCATCAGATCGCCAGCGCCGACTACAGCCAGATCGAGCTGCGCATCATGGCCCACCTGTCCGAAGATGAAGCGCTGCTGCGGGCGTTCCGCGAAGGCATCGACGTCCACCGCGCGACGGCAGCCGAGGTGTTTGGCGTTGCGGTGGACGCCGTGAGCAGCGAGCAGCGGCGCTACGCCAAGGTGATCAACTTCGGCCTGATCTACGGCATGAGCAGTTTTGGCCTGGCCCGCAATCTGGGCATCGAGAATGCGGCTGCCAAGAACTACATCCAGCGCTACTTCGAGCGGTATCCGGGCGTGAAGAACTACATGGATGAAACGCGTCTGTCAGCCAAGAGCAAGGGTTACGTCGAGACGG
>JAZKFD010000179.1:0-8757 GCA_040386635.1 Pseudomonadota bacterium | reverse complement strand
CCGATAAAGCCCGTTGCGCCGGTGACGAAATACTGCATGGGTTGACCTCCAGGGATATGAATTGGATTTGCGTGCGAACTCGCCTTGCGGCCATTCTTGCGCAAAGGGCTTGCCGGATCATTGCGCACAAACCCGCGACAGCGGAAGAGCACTCAGGGTTCACCGCCAGTCCATTTAGGAACGCGGCCCTAATTCCCCGGTGGCACGCGGGCGTAAAGTCGCGGCATCCATTCATTCGTCAGGAGTCATTGCCCATGGTCACCAAGACAAAGAAACACGATTCGTCGTCTTCGACTTCGTCCGCCTCGTACAAGGACGCCGCGCACCTGTCGGGCACCGTGAAGGAATCGGCGCAGCAGATCTGGCTTGCCGGCCTGGGCGCGTTCGCCAAGGCCCAGGAAGAAGGCGGCAAGGTTTTCGAGGCGCTCGTCAAGGAAGGCACGTCGATCCAGCGCAAGACGCAGGCCGCCGCCGAAGAGAAGATCTCCGACGCCACCAGCCGCATGGCCAACATGGCGACCGATATTTCGTCGAAGGCGTCGGGCCAGTGGGACAAGCTGGAGACCATCTTTGAAGACCGCGTGTCCAAGGCGCTGAACAAGCTGGGCGTGCCGTCGGCCAAGGACATCGACGTGCTGGTTGCACGCATCGACGAGCTCAATGCGAGCGTCGCGAAAATGAGTGCCAGAGGCAGCGCCGCCGTCAAGGCAGCCGCGACGCGCAAGACGGCGGCCAGGCCGTCAGCCAAACGTGCAACCCCTCGCAAGTCGGTGTGATCGTTTCATCTTCCATTTGAAACAGGGGCGCTTCGGCGCCCTTTGCTTTTTCGATTGCTGCATTGCAACAAGCATCGCGCTGCAAGCCCCCTACACTGAACATTGATGACACGCCAAAAATCGAGGAAACCCCGGATCGCACTGGCCCTTGCCGGCGGCGGTCCGCTGGGCGCCATTTATGAAATCGGCGCGCTGTGCGCGCTGGACGAAGCGCTCAAGGGAATCGACTTCACCCGGCTGGATCACTATGTCGGTGTCTCGGCGGGCAGCTTCATCGCGGCGGGCCTGGCCAACGGCATCACGCCCCGGGCGCTGTGTGCGTCGTTCATCGAAAACGATGACCGCGCATCGGATGTGTTCGATCCGTCCTGGCTGCTGGTGCCTGCGTACGGCGAGTTCGCGCGTCGCGCCATCATGTTCCCGGCCCTGGCCGCATCGGCGCTGTGGCGCGCCACGATCGGCCGCCGCACGCTGACGCATTCCCTCGAACGGCTGGGCAAGAGCCTGCCCACCGGGATCTTCTCCAACGACCTGGTCGACACCCGACTGGCCGAGCTGTTCTCGCGAGAGGGCCGCACCAACGACTTTCGCCAACTCAAGACTCGCCTGACGCTTGTCGCGACCAATCTGGACACCGGCGAAGCCGCGCCTTTCGGCCGGCCGGGCTGGGACCACATCAGCATCTCCAGGGCGGTTCAGGCCAGCAGCGCGCTGCCGGGCTTGTTCCCGCCAGTCGAGATCGACGACCAGTACTTCGTCGATGGAGCGCTCAAGAAAACCATGCACGCTTCGGTGGCGCTCGATGAAGGCGTGGATCTGATGCTGTGCGTGAACCCGCTGGTCCCCTTCAATTCGACCAAGGCCGCGAACGTCCGCGTCATGCAGCGCGGCCTCACCGACGAGCAGCGCGCGATTCCGCGCATTGCCGATGGCGGCCTGCCCGCAGTGCTCTCCCAGACTTTCCGCTCGATCATTCACTCGCGTATGGAACTGGGCATGAAGCACTACGAGCGCGCCTACCCCGACACCGACATCGTGCTGGTCGAAGCCGACCACCGCGATCCCGAGCTCTACATCGCCAACACTTTCAGCTACAGCCAGCGCCGGCAGCTCGCCGAACATGCCTACCAGCAAACGCGCGCACTGCTGCGCTCTCGCCGCACAACGCTCTCGGCCAGGTTCGCACGGCACGGCATCGAGCTCGATGCGGACGTGCTGGACGACCCGCGCCGCCATCTCGTGTCGCGCCGCCCGCCGCCTACCCGGATCGGCCGCGCGATCGTCTCCCTGCAAGAGGCCATGGACGACCTCGGTTACGTGATCGCCCAGCCAGCCTCGGCCTGACGTCATGGTCAAGAAAGCGCCCCGCCGGACCGCAGAACGCATCCTGGAGGTGACGCTTGAGCTGTTCAATCGCTTTGGCGAACCCAATGTTTCGACGACGCTGATTTCGGCCGAACTCAACATCAGTCCGGGCAATCTCTACTACCACTATCCCGCCAAGGACGAGCTGATCAACTCGCTGTTTGATCGCTATGAGAAGGCGCTGGGCGAACTGCTCAACGCCAGTGACGGGGTGCGCGACGTGGAAGACGCCTGGTTTTTCATGCACACGCTGTTCGAGCTGATCTGGCAGTACCGCTTTCTTTACCGCGATCTCAACGACCTGCTGTCAAAGAACCGGCGTCTCGAAACGCATTTCCAGTGGGTGCTCAAGAACAAGACGCGCGCCATTCGCGCCTTGCTCGACGGCATGAGCCGCTCGGGCGCGCTGTCGATTGATGCGCGCGAAATGGAGCCCACCGCCACGAGCATGGTGGTCGTGCTCACATACTGGCTGAGCTACGAATATGTGCGCGACCCCCGGCGTGCGCTGGAACCCGAAAGCGCGCAGCAAGCATTGCTGCGTGGAGCCCACCACGTGCTCAATCTGCTGGTACCCTATCTCGAACAGGGGCAGCGCATGCACCTGCTTGGGCTGGTCTCGGCCTATAGCAGCCCGGCGTCCGGAACCTGACACAAAAAAACGAGAACCGGGAGACAAGACAACATGGCGAAGTGGATACCTTTTCCCCACCCGGGTGCATACGCTTTCGATGCGGCAGGCGTCAGGGACAACTGGCACCGCCTGCACGCAGGCGATGCCGAACCCCTGCCCGCCGAATCGGCAGTCATCGAGGCATGGGTTCTCTTTCACAACGGCGACTATCAGCGAGCCGCGGAAGCGGGGATCAGTGCTGGCCCAGGCGGCATCACGGTTGCCAACAAGGCCACGGCGATCTACGCCAACTACCTGGAGAAAAAGGAAAAGACCAAGCTGGACCTGTTCATGGAAGTCGCGCAACGCGCCGAAGCTCAGGCAGCTCAGGACGACCGGAACCCCGGCGCCTGGTACTGGCACGCCTACGCGCTAGGCCGCTACAGCCAGGGCATCAGCGTGGCCAAGGCGCTGGCGCAGGGCCTTGGCGGCAAGGTCAAGGAGGCGCTGGAGCGATGCATCAAGCTGCAGCCCCGGCATGCCGACGCTCATATCGCACTGGGCGCCTTCCACGCCGAGGTGATCGACAAGGTCGGCACCCTGATCGGCGGCATGACCTATGGCGCCCGGAAAGACATCGGCCTGAAGCTGTTCCAGGAAGGGCTCAAGCTCAACCCGGCATCGGCCATCGGCCTGATCGAATATGCCAACGGCCTGGTCATGCTGGAGGGCGACAAAAAGCTGAAGGAGGCCACGCGCCTTTATGAACAGGCTGCCTCGAGCAAGCCAGCGGACGCAACCGAGCACCTGGACGTGGCGCTCGCACGGGCGGAACTGGACGATTAGGGCCTTGAGGCCGGGGGTCGCCGCCTTCCGATGAGATCACGCGGCAAGCGCCTACAGCACTGCTGAGCCGCCGCCCCCATCATCCTGCCCATGAACATCTTTGAAGCCCTGCGCATTTCGCACGACACGCAGCGTGCCCTCGCCACCCAGATCCTGGAAACGCAGGGCGATTCGCCTGACCGCAACCGGCTCTACCGCGAGCTCAAGCACGAACTGGCGGCGCATGCCGCAGCCGAAGAACGCTGGTTCTACAGCCCGCTGATCGATCACGATCAGTCGATGGCGCAATCACGCCACGGCATGGCCGAGCACCACGAAATGGACACGCTGGTTGATGAGCTGAACGCGATGGAGATGAGCTCGTCGGGCTGGCTGGCCCATTTCAAGAAGCTCCATCACAAGGTCTATCACCACCTGGAAGACGAAGAGCACGCGATCTTCCAGCTGGCCGGCAAGGTGCTGACCGAAAAGCAGAAGACCGACCTGGCCAAGTCATACGAAGAGGAATTCGTCAACTTCCGCCTTGGCGAGATGCCGATCAGTTCGGCAGAAAGCTGATCAGCTCGGCCGAAGGCTGATCAGGGCTTCACGCGCAGCCAGAACGCGTCGCCGTGCCGCTCGACTTCGCTGAAGCGGGCCTCTTTCCAGATCGGCGCCACGATGTCTGCCATGTCGCTTCTGCGGCTGGCATCCCAGGAGGGCAGAACGATATCGGTGCCGGCATGTCCGCCCAGCAGGTACATGGCCAGCAGATACTGCTCGTTGTAGTAGCGCTCCAGCCAGGTCGGGGGATAGTCGTCGGGCAGGAAGATGTCGTGGAAGCCCACGACGACGCCAGGCGGAAGCGCCGGCAGCACCTCCAGCATCGCCACGGTGACGTCGCTGTTCTGAAAAGCCCGGTGTGAGCAATCGATGAAGCAGACATCGCCCGGCGCCACCCGTGCGATCAGTTCAGCGGCGGCGTCCTCCAGGGGCTTGCGAATCACCTCGTCGCAAATCGCGTCAATCTCGGCCCGGGGCGCCGGATCAATCGAGACGATCCGCGTGGCGAGGTCGCCGTCCACAATTGCGCGGCGCGCGAACTTGGTGGAATTGCCCGAGCCTACTTCCCAGTACGTGACCGGTTTGCGATCGCGCAGGAACGCGTAGATCGCTGCGCCGTCCAGGCCGGGGAGCCAGCCGTTGATCCATCGGGGGGTGTCTTGTTCTTCAGGCGCGGTCGCCGGTATGCACTGCAAGTCAGCTGCGTAAGAGGCAATCACCGCCAGGCAGGCGCGCAGTTCGTCATCCTGCGACCTCACGATGGCCTGCAGCTTTTCATTCACCGGCTGGTCCCATGCGGCGCCGAAGCGCACACGCGGGTGTACCGGATAGTCGATGTGCAAGACCATGGGCCCCGGCGCGGGCAGGACCTGAGCGGGCGTGGGCGCCTGTTCGGCCGCTGGCTCGGCATCTGACCGCGATGCGCCCTTCGTGAACACGAGCCGCGCGTAGCCGTAGCGGCCGTCCCGGTACTTTTCACGGTACACCTCGTTGGATGCATTGAGGCCGTCGATCTGTTCGGCGGTGGCACCCACCTGCTCGATCAGCTCGCCGCGCAATTCATTGGCAGACTTCAGCATGTGATCGACCGTGGGCGCAGCCAGCTTCGACAGATCCAGATGTTCATCGAGCGTAAAGCCATGGGCAGCGCCGGCCGCCATGTAATCGGACAGCAGATTGAGTCCCGGCTCGCCTTCATAAGCGCGGCGCAGACCGACCTCGTCCAGGATCAGCAGGCGGCCGCCCGGCTTGAGCGCGCGGGCGGCACCACCGAAGATGTCGGCCGGTGCGATGTACTGCGCGGATTCCTGGAAGATGACCTGATCCCACTGCTGCTGGGGCACGAAATCTTCCCAGCGCGAACAAACGATCCTGTCGCCGGTTGCGAACCGCTCGTTGGCATAGGCAATCTGTCCAGGGTCGGGGTTGACGCCGGTGACTTCGTAGCCGCGCTTCTGCAACATGTCCATCGTCGCGCCCATGCCCGTTCCCACTTCGAGCACGCGGGCCGGCGCCGGCACCAGGCGCTCCAGCAGCAAGTCGGTGGAGTAAGCCTGCGCCTGTGCAAAGCTGTCGTTTTTGCTGGCGAACAGGCCGTAGTGCAACCAGTCCAGGTTGCAGCCGCTGCGCACCAGCAGGTGCGCATAAACATTCAGCGGAAACGGAAAATGCCGATAGCGTTCGATCATCGTCGTGGCGGTGCGGATTCAAATGAGCGGGCAATGATGCCACGCCAATCGATCACAAAGCCGCACACCTCGGCCGGTCACTCGCCCCAGGGCAGCATCAAGGTGACGATCGACAGCCTGGCGAACTCCGGAGCGAACTCATCGATGATCTTCTGCGGCTCGGGACACAGCGTCGTGTCGGTGATGACACCGAACTGCACGCCGCCGCCATAGCTCAGGATGGACACGCCCAAGCCGATATCGCCCGACTGCGGCACCCAGAACATCGACTGCTCCAGCGTCGAGCCGAGCAGCTTCAGTTTTTCTTTTGGACCTGGCACGTTGGTCATGACCGCAGTGGTCTTCTTGCCGAAGAGATTGAGCATCGCGTCCTGCGCGGGCTTGACCAGGAGTCCGGCTACCGCGAGAAGTCCGAAAGCCAGGAGCGGCTGCGTGCTTCCCTTGAGCGCATTCATCCGCCTGCGCACTTCGTACACACGCTCGATCGGATTCTCAAGCCCAATCGGCAGAACCAGCGGCACCAGGCCGAAGCGATTGCCGAGTTTGTACGCCTGATCCAGGGGACGCAGGTTCACCGGAATCATCGCGCGAATCTCCTGGCCCCTGACGTCGTCGCCCAGATGGCGAAGGTATTCGCCGATGGCCCCGGCGACGCACGACAGCAGAACATCGTTGATCGAACAGTTGAGCGCCTTGCTCACCGCCTTGACCTCTTCGAGCGGCAGCGGCTCACACCAGGCCACGCGCTTGGCCAGGCCGGGCTTTCCTTTGAGGCGGGTCTTCGAATCGTCAGGCATCAGGGCCAGCGCCGCCGCATCCGAAAGCACCTGGTAAGCCAGCCTGGCGATGTCGAGCGAGCCGGCCACGCCTTTTTGCGGATCACGCAGCATTCCCAGTGACTTCACGGCGCCGTCGCCCGCTGCGCCCAGCGCCTTCACGGTCATGTCGGTGAAAGGCTTGATGAGCGTGTCGGCAATCCAGTCATGGCCGTTGGCGGCCGCCTGCTTGCGCCGGCGCTCGGGCGGCGGCAGGCCGCCATCGACCAGCGACATCGTGACCGAGATCAGCGCGATGCCGTCGGCGATGCAGTGATGGATGCGCACCAGCATCGCACTGCCGCCCTGGTAGTCCTCGATCAGGTGAATCTGCCAGAGCGGGTGCTGGGGGTCGAGCGGCTGCATCGCCAGTTCACCCACGCGGTCCTGCAACGCTTCCTGCTGGCGCCCCCTGGCGCGACCGGGCAGCTTTTCGCGTACGAGATGCCGTTCGATATCGAAATCGTCGTCTTCGACCCAGGTCGCACCCGCCGCGTCCTCTTCGACGCGCTGGCGAAAGCGGGCGTACTTGAGCAGCCGCTCCTCGACGCGCTGGCACAGATCCTGGTAACGGATACCGGGGCGGATCGTCCACACGCCCACAATCATCATGAGATTGCTGGGCGTATCCATGCGCAGCCAGGCGGTATCGACCTTGGTCATGCGCTCGCCTGACATGCCCAACATGCCGCTGGCGGCGCGCGACGCATTTCGCTGCACGCCTCGAACGGCTTTGCGGGCGGATTTGCCGGCCTTGTTCGCCACTTGCCGGGCCACTTGCTGGGCGACGATGCGGGTGACCATTCGGGGAAGTCTCCAGGGGTTGGGTGTCAGCCCCCTATTCTGGGCGCGCGGCTGGCCGTAAGATACCGCGAATTACCCGCACGGAACCCTTGAAGGAACACGCCCCATGGCCGATCTCAATGCCGCATTCGAAGCAGCAGTTGCCAACTCGAAGAACCTCAGCGAGCGCCCCGACAACGCGACGCTGCTGAAGATCTACGGCCTGTACAAGCAGGCGACCACCGGCGACAACACCGAGAAGAAGCCCGGCTTCGGTGACATGGTGGGCCGCGCGAAGTGGGACGCCTGGAACGGTCTCAAAGGCACCTCGAGCGACGATGCGATGCAGCAATACGTCGATCTGATCGAGTCACTCAGCTGACGCAAGCGACGGCACCAGTCTATCCCACGATCCCCCGCGCCTTCAGGGCCTCGATCTGTGCCGGGGTGAGGCCGATTTCCCGCAGCACATCATCGGTGTCCTGGCCCAGCCGCGGCGCATTGCGCCTGTGGCCGCCCGGAGTCAACGATAGCTTGGGCACGATCCCCGGCACCGATAGCGTGCTGCCATCGTCCATCGTCACCTGCGAAATCATCCCGCGCGCCAGGTAGTGCGGGTCGCTGGCGATATCTGCGATCGTGTAGATCTTGCCTGCCGGCACCGACGCTGCGGAAAGAACCGCCAGGACCTCATCGACGGTGCGTGAGGCGGTCCATTGCCCGATGGCGTTGTCGATTTCATCGACCCGCGCCACGCGGCCCGCGTTGTCTGCAAGCGCCGGATCGGCGCCCAGCTCGGCCCGCCCGATGGCGGTCATCAGGCGCTTGAAAATGCTGTCGCCGTTACCCGCAACCAGGGCGTACCCATCGGTGCATCGGTAAGCATTGGTGGGCGCGATACCGGGCAATGCGCTGCCGCTGGGCTGGCGCACCGCACCGAACTCGCTGAACTCGGGCAGCAGGCTTTCCATGCAGTTGAACACCGCCTCGTACAAGGCCATGTCGATCACCTGCCCCTTGCCGCTGGCATGGCGGTGATGCAGCGCCAGCAGGATGCCGATCACCCCATGCAGCGCAGCCAGCGTGTCCCCGATGCTCACGCCGACGCGCACCGGCACACGCCCCGGTTCGGCCGTCAGATGACGCAGGCCTCCCATCGCTTCGGCTACGACGCCAAAGCCCGGCCGGTCCCGATACGGCCCGGTCTGTCCGTACCCACTGATGCGCAGCATGATCAGGCGCGGGTTCAATGCCAGCAATTCGTGCGGCCCCAGGCCCCAGCCTTCCATTGCCCCGGGGCGGAAGTTCTCGATGAGCACATCGGCCTC
>JAZKFD010000178.1:6316-6809 GCA_040386635.1 Pseudomonadota bacterium | reverse complement strand
CATCACCGGCGTGACCGCCGTTCGTGCTTCGAACAGCATCGGCTACTTCCTGCCAGGCAAGCTCGGCGGCTTCTACGGCCAGCTGCAGCACTACCGTGGTGAGAACAACAGCGGCGCCGTTACCTCCGGCGACGGCACCGGCACCGGCGTTCGCCTCGGTTACGCTGCTGGCCCGCTGAACGTTGCCCTGGCTCTGAGCCGCACCGACTACGCTGCTGGCGACGTTCGTCAGAACAACCTCGGCGCTCAGTACGACTTCGGCGTTGGCAAGGTCATGGCTCACATCTCCCGCGACCAGAACGGCGCGCTTGATGGCCGCGGCTGGCTGCTGGGTGGTTTGTTCCCCGTCGGCGCTGGCGAAATCCGCGCTGCTTACTCGCACTATCGTACCGATGCAGCTGGCAGCCCGAAGAGCCGCAAGCTCGCACTGGGCTACGTGCACAACCTGTCCAAGCGCACGGCTCTGTACACCACGTACGCTCGTGTGAAGAAC
>JAZKFD010000178.1:0-6306 GCA_040386635.1 Pseudomonadota bacterium | reverse complement strand
CGGTCAACGGTTCGTCCAGCGGTTACGACTTCGGTATCCGTCACGCATTCTGATAACTGGCTGGCCCCGTGCCAGCCTGGAAATGCAGAAGAAACTTGAAAAGCCGCCTTCGGGCGGCTTTTTTTATGGGGATTGCCCTCTGTGTTCAATCCCGGCGCAAGTTAACCTTTAGGCAAATGCTGGAGTTGGAATCGCGATGAATCTGGGTTTGGGCCTTCGCCTGTCGGCGGGGATCGTCTGCTGCGCACTTGCTGGTTGCGCGACCGTCCCGGCAGAAACTGACGTTCGGGGCATCGACGCAAGTCCCTGGGCCCGGGCTTCATTGAATTCGCTCGCGCCTTTGCAGCCTGCTTCGGGTGCAGCCTGGCAGCACCTTACATTTCCTGGCAAGACCGCGAGCAGGTTTGGGTATACCCGAAAAGATGGTCGCGAGGCGGTGGCCGTCACCGCCAGGTCCTCGGTGAGCATGATGCGCAAGGCCGTGCGCATCGAACCCGCCGACCTCGGTAGCGTGCGCTTTTCCTGGCAGGTGCCCGAGTTGATCGCCGGTGCGGATATGTTCGCCCGCGACGCCGACGATTCCCCGGTTCGTATCGTCCTGGCCTTCGACGGCGACCGGTCGCGTTTTTCCCAGCGCAATGCCCTGCTTTCCGAGCTGTCGCGCACGCTCACGGGCGAGGAGATGCCTTACGCAACATTGATGTACGTGTGGTGCAACAAGCGCGAGCCAGGCACCATCATCTCCAGTCCCCGTACCGACCGGATCCGGAAAATTGTCGTGGAATCGGGTTCAGTCAAACTCGGAAAATGGCTCGATTACGAGCGGGACATCGAAGCCGACTTCCGCCGCGCCTTTGGCGAGGCGCCAGGCGCCCTGGTTGGCATCGGAATCATGACCGACACCGACAACACGCGCAGCACAGCGCAGGCCTGGTATGGCCCCTTGCGGCTCGGACGGCCCGCCCTTCGCTAAGGGATTTCGGGAAACCCCTTTTGACTCGTTCAGCGCGGCTGTGCATAGTCTGCGTTCTTCAAATATTCACTGAGGGTTCCATGAAACTCAAGCACGCATTGCTGGCCGTGGCGGCTGCTGCCGTCCTGGCTGCGCCAGCCGTTCACGCCAAGCCGTTCAAATGGTCCAGCGCAAGCGACATCCCGACGCTCGATATCCACTCCCAGAACAACGCATTGGGCAATGGGATTCATGCCGCAATCTACGACTCGCTGGTCTACTACAACAGCCAGACGTTCAAGGCAGAACCGCAGCTGGCGACCGCCTGGCGGGAAATCAGCCCCACCCAGATCCGGTTCACCCTGCGTAGTGGCGTCAAGTTCAGCGACGGATCGCCGCTGACGGCCGAAGACGTGATCTATTCGATCAACCGTGCGATGTCCAAGACGTCGAACTACACGGTGTACACGCAGGGAATCGACCGCGTCGTCAAGGTCAACGACAACACGGTTGACTTCATGATGAAGAGCCCGAACCCGGTGCTGATCAACCAGCTCACCGAGTTGCGCATCATGAGCAAGGCCTGGGCCGAGAAGAACAGGTCTGTCGATCCCAAGGACATCCGGACCAAGGACGAAACCTTCTCGCATCGCAATGCGATGGGCACGGGCCAGTACATGGTCAAGGAATGGCAGCCCGACCAGAAGCTGGTGCTGGTCCGGAACCCAAACTACTGGGGAACCAACACCAGCAACGTCACGGAGATCATCTACACACCGATCAAGTCGGAAGCGACGCGCATCGCGGCGCTGCTTTCAGGTGAAGTCGATTTTGTCCTCGATCCGAGCCCGCAGGATCTGGCAAGGCTGCGTGCGAGCCCGACGCTCAAGGTGATGGACGGTGTCGAAAATCGCACCATCTTCTTTGGCATGGATCAATTCCGCGACGAGCTGCCGGGGTCGAACATCAAAGGCAAGAATCCGCTGAAGGACGTGAAAGTGCGCCGCGCGCTTTACCAGGCCATCGATAGCGACAACCTCAACAAGGTTGTGATGCGCGGCCTGTCCCAGCCCACCGGTACGCTCGTTGCGCCGCAGGTTGCGGGATGGACCGAGGCGGTCCACAGGCGCCTGCCGTTCGATCCCGAAGCATCGAAAAAGCTGCTGGCCGAAGCGGGTTATCCGCAGGGCTTCGAAGTCGATTTCGCGTGCCCCAACAACCGCTACATCAACGACGAGGAAATCTGCCAGGCCGTCACAGCAATGTGGGCCAAGGTTGGCGTCAGGGCCAAGCTGCGCACACTTCCGCTGGTGACTTATTTCCCGATGATCCAGCGCTACGAAGCCAGCATCTACATGCTGGGCTGGGGCGTTCCGACCTTCGACGCGCTCTATAGCCTGCAATCGCTGACACGCAGCGTGGGCACGGGCGGCGACGGCAACTACAACGTCGGGCGCTACAAGAACGACCGCATGGACGTCGTCGTCGATCGCATCAAGGTCGAGACCGATCTGCCCGTGCGCAACCGCTTCCTGACGGAAGGCCTGCAACTGTCGAATGACACCGTGTCGCACCTCCCGCTGCACAACCAGATCATCCCGTGGGCCATGAAAAAGAGTGTTGAAGTCACGCATCGGGCTGACAACCGGCTCGATTGGCGCCTGATCAAGGTGAATTGATCATCCGGCCTTGATTTGCGAATACGGGCGGCCAAGGTCGCCCGTATTTTGTTTAGGCCTGAAGGAAATCCCCGAGATCGACCCACGCCCTGCTCTGCTAGCATCGTCGATCGCTGCTGCATAGCGCTTCTTAGTCTCGTTCACCTCCTGAATGTTCGCCTTCATCCTGCGCCGCCTGATCCAGGCCGTGATCGTCATGGTCGCGGTTGCCTTCATCGCGTTCCTCCTGTTCCAGTATGTGGGCGACCCCGTGGTCTTCCTGCTGGGTCAGGACGCCACGCCCCAGCAGATCCGCGAGCTGCGCGCCGATCTCGGCCTGGACAAACCGTTCTTCGTGCAGTTCTGGCACTTCCTGCTCAATGCTGCGCAGGGCGAGTTCGGGCTGAGCCTGCGCCAGGGTGCCAAGGTCTCGCGCCTGATTGCCGAGCGCTTCCCGGCAACGTTGGAGCTGGCCATGATTGCCGCGCTGATGGCGCTGGTCATCGGCATTCCGATGGGCGTTTATGCGGCGCTGCGCCGCGGCACCTTCCTTAGCCAGGTCTTCATGACGCTCTCGCTGGTCGGCGTTTCGCTTCCCACATTCCTGATCGGTATCTTGCTGATCCTGGTTTTCGCCGTGAACCTCGGCTGGTTCCCCAGCTTCGGCCGTGGCGAAACCGTACAGATAGGCTGGTGGACCACCGGTCTGCTCAAGGCCAAGGGCTGGCATCACATCGTGCTGCCAGCAGTCACGCTGGCCATCTTCCAGCTCACGCTCATCATGCGTCTGGTTCGCGCCGAGATGCTGGAAGTGCTGCGCACCGACTACATCAAGTTCGCGCGTGCCCGGGGCTTGTCAAACCGTGCGATTCACTTCGGCCATGCACTGAAGAACACGCTGGTACCGGTGATGACCATCACCGGGCTGCAACTCGGCGGCCTGATTGCCTTCGCCATCATCACCGAGACCGTGTTCCAGTGGCCGGGCATGGGGCTGCTCTTTATCCAGGCCGTGACCTTCGCCGATATTCCGGTCATGGCTGCCTATCTGTGCCTGATTGCGCTGATTTTTGTCGTGATCAATCTGGTGGTGGACCTGCTTTATTTCGCGGTTGACCCCCGGCTGCGCGTCGGCAAATCCGGAGGACATTGATGCTTGCCCCCGTCATGCCTCATCGGTTGCAGGCCAACGGCCGCCCGTTCGCGCACATCTCGCAGTTCCATCCGGAGCTCACGGCGCTGCGCCGCGACCTGCATGCCCACCCTGAACTTGGATTCGAAGAGGTTTACACCTCGCGCCGGGTACAGGAATCGCTCAGGCTGTGCGGCGTCGATGAAGTTCATGCGGGCATCGGCAAGACCGGCGTGGTGGGGGTCATCAGGGGCCGTACTGACACGCGCGGAGCGATGGTTGGCGTGCGTGCCGACATGGACGCGCTCACCATGACCGACCAGAAGGACGTGCCCTGGAAATCGTCCAAGACCGGAATGATGCACGGCTGCGGGCATGACGGCCACGTTGCCATGCTGGTCGGCGCCGCCCGCTACCTGGCCGAGACGCGCAACTTCGACGGCACCGCCGTGCTTATCTTCCAGCCGGGCGAAGAAGGGTTCGCAGGCGCCAAGGCGATGATCGAAGACGGGCTGTTCGATCGCTTTCCGGTGCAGTCGGTCTATGCCATGCACAACTGGCCGGGCATGAAACCCGGCTACATCGGCACCAACGACGGGGCGATGATGGCTTCGGCCGACAAGGTGACGATCGAGATCACGGGTAAAGGCGGCCACGGTGCGCATCCCTATCTTGCAATCGATCCGGTTCTGGTTGCCGCGCACATCATCACCGCAGCCCAGAGCATCGTTTCGCGCAACGTGCGCCCGATCGACGGAGCGGTAATCAGCCTCTGTGCAATTGAAGCAGGGGACCTGCATGCGATGAGCGTCATCCCGGGAAAGGCGCGCATCGTTGGCACGATCCGAACGTTCAACCCCGATGTGCAAGCGCTGATCGAGCGTCGCCTGAACGAGTTGTGCAGTGCCGTCGCGCTCGGGTTCGGTGCCACCGCGACTGTCACCTATGAGCGCGTCTATCCGGCGACGATCAACTCTGCGAGCGAAGCCATGTTTGCGGCCGACGTCGCCCAGGCGCTGGTCGGGGCCGAACACGTGGTGCGCGACATGGAGCCCAGCATGGGCGCCGAAGACTTTTCATTCATGCTGCAGGTCAAGCCCGGCGCCTACCTGCGCATCGGGCAGGGCGGCGAAGGCAGCTGCATGCTGCACAACGCCCGATACGATTTCAATGACGACATCCTGCCTCTGGGCTCGGCGCTGCACGCGAGCCTGGTGGAGCAATCGTTGCCCCTGGCCAACCACTGATTCATAAACCTTCCCTCATCGCTTCAAGGAGCTATCGATGAAATTCAAGACCCACCTCACCGCAATTGCCGCGGCAACGACGCTTGCCTTGCTAGCTGCAGGCGCACAGGCCCAGACGGTGCGTATCGCCAATCAGGGCGACTCGCTCTCGATGGATCCGCACTCGCTCAACGAGTCGCTGCAGCTGTCGGTAACCGGCAATGTCTATGAGCCCCTGGTCGGACGTGGCAAGGATCTCTCGCTCACGCCGGCACTGGCAACGTCGTGGAAGGCCGTATCGCCCACCGTGTGGCGCTTCGAGCTGCGCAAGGGCGTTAAATTCCATGACGGCAAGCCGTTCACTGCCGACGACGTCGTGTTCTCGCTCAAGCGTGCGGCCGATGATGGTGGCGACTTCAAGGGCGTGGTCGGCGAGATCAAGGAAGTGCGCAAGGTCAGCGAACTCGTGGTCGATGTCGAAACGAAGGCACCGTTCCCGATCCTGCCCGACCAGCTGTCCACCACCTACATCATGAGCAAGGCGTGGTGCGAAGAGAACCAGGCTGCGCGACCTGTCGATCGCCGCAAGGGCATCGAGAATGCAGCTTCGTTCCGCGCCAACGGCACCGGCCCGTATCGCCTGCGCGAGCGCCAGCCGAATGTGCGCAGCACGTTCACCCGCAACGGCAGCTACTGGGGCAAGATCGACGGCAACGTGCAGGAGGTGATTTTCACCACCATCGGCAACGACGCAACGCGTGTCGCGGCGCTGCTGACCGGCGAAGTCGATGTGATGGAGCCGGTGCCGCTGCAGGACGTCGAGCGCATCAACGCATCGGCTGGCGCGAAAGTGATCGTCGGGCCCGAGCTGCGCACGATTTTCCTGGGCATGGACCAGGCGCGCAACGAGCTGCTCTACTCCAACATCAAGGGCAAGAACCCGTTCAAGGACAAGCGTGTCCGGCAGGCTGTGTACCAGGGCATCGACATCGAGTCGATCCAGAAGACGGTCATGCGCGGCGCGTCCAAGCCCACGGCGCTGATGTTCGGCCCCGGCATCAATGGCTTTGCCGACGACCAGAACAAGCGCCTGCCGTACGACCCCGAAGCCGCGAAGAAACTGCTGGCCGACGCCGGCTATCCGCAAGGCTTCGAGGTCACGATGAACTGCCCGAACGATCGTTACGTCAACGACGCCCGGATCTGCCAGGCGGTGGCGGCGAATCTCTCGCGCATCGGTGTGAAGATCAACCTCGCTGCGGAGACCAAGGGAACCTACTTCCCCAAGATCCTGCGCCGCGACACCAGCTTCTACATGCTCGGCTGGACGGCCAGCAC
>JAZKFD010000177.1:0-3815 GCA_040386635.1 Pseudomonadota bacterium | reverse complement strand
GCTGATGGTGTACTGGAGCTTCGGCCATGAGCCCGATGCGCTGGTGCTCGATGAGCTCTGTGAACCCGCCGAAGGGCGGCTCGCGCACTAGCTTTCAAGTCCTGCGGCGCACGGCCCTTACTGCAGCAACCGTTCCGGATTCGCGTCGAGCTTGGCCAACGCATCGCGCGTGGCCCGCACCGTCAATGCCTCCTCTTCCGCAGGCAGCAGCAATCCCGCCTGGAGGTAAGACGCGAGCCGACGGTTTTGCAGCAGATAGCTGCGCCCGCCAGGCGCGGCAAACAGGTGCAGCTGCTTCCGGTCGCTTCGCCAGACATACTGGACTTGCGCCGTGACGCCGTTGTGGTCCAGGGCGAACCAGTTCCCCAGAGGCAGTTCGCTCGCCCATGCCAGCATCGCCTGACTCGGTCGCGAGCCGCCATCAGCGACGACCTCAATGTTGGAGGCATCGATGCCCAGCATCATCTCGATGCTTTCGCGGTCCAGCGGCAGGTCGGTCGTCGGATCGTCGGACACGAAGTCCTCCAGATGCGCGAGCCGCCTGGCCATCGACTCGATCTGCGCCTGCGGAATGGATTGCGTCTTGGAAAGGAAGGCATCGGCCAGCGTATCGCCGATCGACTTGATCTGCGCTTCCTGCGCAGCCCCCTCGATGTTGACGAGCGTCATTCCCTGGCGCAGGCGCTGCAACAGCGCCGGCAAATCCTTGATGACGCGCGCGCGCTCGGCGCGATTGGGTTTGGCACTGGCCGCCCAGACCAGCTCGGAAGCCGATGCCTTGAGCGCGAGCGTGTCGGCGTGCTGCGGACCGTGCCGGATCGCCGCCATGGCCAGCACCTCGGCCCAGATCTTGAAAAGAAAATCGCGAATCTCATCGCGAATCGGCAGATCGGCCAGCATCGAACGCATCTCAATCGTGTACTGGATCGCCAGCGTTTCCTTCTGCTCGACCTGCTGCGCAACACTGACAAGCTTTTGCGTTTCGCCGTTCTCGGTCAGGAAGCGTGCGAGAAATTTCTGGAACTCGTCATAGACCAGCTGGAATACCCGGCGGCCCGTCTCAGGGTACTGCTCGATGACCTGCACCACGCGCTTGATCTCGACTTCTAGCGTGCTTCCGCCTATGGTCGCGGCGTTGAACCCCATCACGACGGACCCCATGCGATCAATCAGCTGCCGCGCGGGGTGTTCCAGGGAGCCGAAGAACTCCGGCTCGGCAATCGCAACGCGCAACACCGGCATCTGCAGGCGAGCGAACCACACGCGAACCGCCGGGGGGATGCGCTCTTCAGACAAAATGCTCTGGAACATGAGGGCCACGATTTCAATCGTCGCCTTCTCAGTCTGGGTGTTCGCCTTTTTCTTGAGCTCGCCGCTGCGGCGCCGCAGATCGACGGCGACCTCCTGGACGGCCGCGTCGTCATAAACCACGATTTCCTGGGCGGCAACCTGGCTGGGCGTTGCGGCCATCTGGGTGGAATGGGCCTGCGTGGCCTGATGCTGCTGCAGCGCCTGAGCCAGTGCGGGGGAAGGCCTGGTAACGGACACCGCCGGATCGAATCCTGGAATCCTGTCGGTCAGCAGACGCTTGAGCTGACCCAGCACGCCACTGGCGCGTGCGCGCGCACGTGCCAGCGGCGGCGTCGCGGTCATCATCCGCGTCTCATCGGCCACGCCTGCACCTGCACCTGCACCTGGTCGGGACGGCTGGCCGGACCCGGGGTGCGTCATGGCGCCCGCCGATCCGCCGCTCATGCCACTCACGCCGTTCACGCCATTGGCCGGCTGGCCGCCTTGACGACCCTGGCCTTGCGCAACGTACGCTGAACCAACCGGTCCGCCTGCGGCGCCCGTGTTGCCGCCGCGACCCGCTCCCATCGATCCGGCCGAACCACCGGTCGCGCCGTGGCCGCCGCCTGCGGCCCCGCTTGCAGCGCCTTCTTCTGTGTACGAACCCTCGGACCCACCACCGCCTGCACCGGCGCCGCCGGACGCCCCACCGCCGCTGTGACCGCCATAGCCGCTGTGACCGCCATAGCCGCCATAGCCGCCATAACTGCCATATCCGCCATGACCGCCCTGACCGCCATGGCCGCCCTGATTTCCGTACGAGCCCGACTGGCCGGCTGGCTGCCCAAAATCGCCCGCGCCGGAATCAGCCCTTCCGGCCTGCCCATCGGACGACGCCGGGGGCGAGCCTGGCGCGGTATGTTCCGGGCGACGCGCAACCGGCGAGGAGCTGGTTCGCTTCACGCGCGCTGCGAGGTCGATGTCCTTGAGCACGCCCTGCTGAATCAGGAACTCATTGGTGGACTTGTAGGCGTTCGGGATATGTTCGGCAAGTTGCTTCTGGACTGTCTCCTGGGCCATCGTCCAGATCTCGCGAGTCAGCCCCGCGGACGTCCACTGCTCGATCACCATCTGCGCCAGCGCCTCGGGCCTGAGCACATCGGAGGAGGCGAGTTCTTCCGTGCCGTCCAGATACTGCATCCGCACGCGCAGTTCATTGGCCTCGAAAGACGTTTTCTCCTGGATGGATAGCGCGATGCGACCGGCCAGAATCTTGTTTTCGACGACCTCGTCGCCAATCAATTCGAGGTCCACCGAATCGAGGCGGCTCCGGGCGGTGACGGCCGGTGGCACGACTGCCTTTCGCCAGGCAGCCACGATGGTCTTGCCCCAGAGCGCACCCTTGCGCTCGAAATCGAGCAGGGCATCGCGGCGCTCATACATTTCACGCGACCCGCCAGCGCTCTCGGCGAGCTCCGACAGACGGGCGCGAACGGCCTGCAGCATCGGCACCACGCAGGCCTGCGCCTGCAACACGAAATGATCACGCGCCTGCCGTGCAAGACGGGCAGCGGTTTCGCGGGGCAACTGCGGCTCGTTCACAGATGCCTTGCGTCCTTAAACAGTGGCGCCAGCGTTGGGATCGGCAGGGTCCTCGTCCTTTTTGGCGACCGACTTCACCAGGTCCTCGCGCTTGATGCCCAGCCACATCGCAATGGCAGCGGCGACAAACACCGAGGAATAGATACCAAACAGGATGCCGATGGTGAGCGCCATCGCGAAATAGTGCAGCGTCGGACCGCCGAACAGCAGCATAGACAGCACCATGATCTGGGTGCTTCCGTGCGTGATGATCGTGCGGCTGATGGTGGAGGTGATCGCGTTGTCGATGATCTGGACCGTCGTCATCTTGCGATAGCGCCGGAAGTTCTCGCGAATCCGGTCGAAGATCACCACGGATTCGTTGACCGAATAGCCGAGCACCGCCAGCACCGCCGCAAGGACCGCCAGCGAGAATTCCCACTGGAAGAAGGCAAAAAAGCCCAGGATGATGATGACGTCGTGCAGGTTGGCGATGATCGCGGCCACCGCGAATTTCCACTCGAAGCGAAAGGCGAGGTAGACCATGATGCCCACGACCACCATGCCCAACGCCTTGAGGCCATCGGTGGCCAGCTCTTCGCCCACCTGAGGTCCGACAAATTCGGTGCGGCGCTGCGTGACGCCGGGGTCCTGAGCCTTCAGCGCCGCCATGACCTTGTCGCTTTGCTGCGCCGAGCTCACGCCCTTTTGCGCCGGCAAGCGGATCATGACGTCACGCGATGTGCCGAAGTTCTGGACCTGCACATCGGCGTAGCCCAGGTCCGAGACGGTCTTGCGGACCTTCTCGACATCGGCAGCCTGCGAGTAGCCCACCTCCATCACGGTGCCGCCGGTGAACTCGACCGACAGGTGCAGCCCCTTGGTCACCAGGAAAAACACCGCTGCCGCGAACGTCAGGAACGAGATGATGTTGAACACCAGCG
>JAZKFD010000176.1:0-12041 GCA_040386635.1 Pseudomonadota bacterium | reverse complement strand
CGCCAACCCGCGCTCGCGCAGCGCGATCATGCGCGTGGCCGAGAGGACGCAGGCATGACACGCGTGAACATCGTCCTGTTGATCGCCGTCATCGCGAGCGCGCTGTACCTCGTGCGCACGCAGTACGAGTCGCGCCGGCTGGTCACCGAGCTCGATCGCGCGTCCACCGAAGCGCGCAAACTCGAACTCGAGCACGAGCGCCTGCAGGTCGAAAAACGCGCCCAGGCAACGCCGCTGCGCGTGGAGAAAATCGCCAAGGAACAACTCCAGATGCGCACGGCCACGCCGGCCATCACGCAGTACGTTGGCGCCTCCGCGCCTAAAGAAGGTGCCAGATGAGTAGCCGCGGCCGCAGCCTGGCCTACACCTCCAGCCCCTTGCTGGCCAGCAAGACGCCGGTATGGCGCAGCAAGTTCATCGTTGCAGCCATCGCGGTGGGGTTTCTCGCGCTGGCTGGCCGGGCAGCCTGGATCCAGGTGTTTGGCAACGAGTTCTTCCAGCGGCAGGGCGAGGTGCGCTTTGCCCGCACCCTCGAATTGCCTGCCAATCGCGGCCGCATTTTCGACCGGAACGGCCTGCTGCTCGCCACCAGCGTTCCGGCTCCCAGCATCTGGGCGATCCCCGAGGACGTGGACCGCGATCCCGCCAAGTTCAAGCGCCTGGCCGCGCTGCTGGAAATGCCCCTGGCCGAGCTTGAAAAGAAGCTGGAAAACGAAGACAAGAACTTTGTCTGGCTCAAGCGCCAGATCGATGAAGATGCTGCAAAGCAGATCGCCGCGCTCGATATCAAGGGCATTTACCAGCGCAAGGAATACAAGCGCCAGTACCCTGAAAGCGAATCGGCTGCCCACGTCGTGGGCTTCACCAACGTCGAAGACAACGGCCAGGAAGGCATGGAGCTGGCGTTCAACAAGGAACTTGCCGGGCGGGCCGGTTCGCGCCGCGTGATCAAGGACAGGATGGGCCGCGTCGTCGAAGACGTTGGCGAGCAGGTCAAGCCGGTGGACGGCCGCGACCTGCAGCTTTCCATTGATAGCAAGGTGCAGTTTTTCGCCTACCAGAAGCTGCGCGACGCGGTCATCGAACACAAGGCCAAGGCCGGTAGCGTGGTCGTGCTCGATGCCATGACCGGCGAAGTGCTGGCGCTGGCCAACTATCCGAGCTATGTGCCCAACAAGCGCCAGAATCTTTCGGGCGCTCAGCTGCGCAATCGCGCGCTGACCGATACGTTCGAGCCAGGCTCGACGATGAAGCCCTTCATTGCGGCACTTGCGCTCGAAAAAGGACTGGTCACCCCCGAGTCGTCGATCCAGACGGCACCCGGCCGCCTGAGCATTGGTGGCTCCACCATCAGCGATTCGCATCCGCATGGCGTCCTCACCGTCAACCAGGTGATCCAGAAATCAAGCAACGTCGGCACGGTCAAGCTCGCGATGCAGATGCAGCCGCGCGAGATGTGGGAGATGTACTCGCAGGTCGGCTTCGGCCAGAAACCACAGGTGCCATTCCCTGGCGCGGTGAGCGGCAAGCTGCGCGCGCACAAGACCTGGCGCCCGATCGAACAGGCCACGATGAGCTATGGCTACGGCCTGTCCGCCAGCCTCTTCCAGCTGGCACGCGCCTACACCGTCTTCGCGCGTGACGGCGAGCTCGTGCCAACGACCATGATGAAGGCGCCAGACAGCGTCGCCGGGGTTCGACTGATGGAGCCCAAGACCGCCCAGGCCGTGCGTCACATGCTGCACCTGGCCACGCAGAACGGCGGCACCGCACCGAAGGCGCAGACGATGGGCTACTCGGTCGGCGGCAAGACCGGCACGGCGCACAAGCAGGAAGGCAAGGGCTACGCCGACAAGAAATATCGCGGCTTCTTCGTGGGCATTGCCCCGGTGGACAAGCCGCGCATCGTGGTGGCCGTGATGATCGACGAGCCCAGCGGCGGCAAGTATTTTGGCGGCGAGGTGGCTGCGCCGGTTTTCAGCAGCACGGTCCAGCAGACCTTGCGCATGCTCGGCGTGCAGCCCGACATGAACGTCAAGCCGCAGATCGTGGTGAACGCGGTGGAGGAATCGTTCTGATGATCGAACTTCAGGACACCACCCAGGCCGCGCGCTGGCTGCGCGCCCGGGTCACCGGCACGCTGCAATGCGACAGCCGCAAGGTCCGGGCAGGTGACGGTTTCATCGCATGGCCCGGTGCCGCGACAGATGGCCGCAGCCACGTCCATGCTGCGCTTGCCCAGGGCGCGGTCGCATGCCTGGTCGAGAAGGAAGGCGTTGAGCCCTTCGTGTTCGACAGCGATTCCATTGCCGCATTCGCGCAGCTCAAGGCCGCGTGCGGTGATATCGCAGCCGAGTACTACAACCACCCGACGCGCGCGCTCGATGTCCTGGCCGTGACCGGCACCAACGGCAAGACTTCCACCGCGTGGTGGCTTGCGCAGGCCTTGACGCATGCGCCTGCGCCGTCGGGTCCGTGCGCAGTGATCGGCACCCTGGGCATCGGCCGTCCGCCGGATATCGAATTCAATGGTCTCACCACACCCGACCCGGTGCTGATGCAGGGGCAGTTCAGGCGCTTCGTGGATGAGGGCGTCAAGGCCTGCGCCATCGAGGCGTCGTCGGTCGGCATCGTCGAGCGTCGCCTCGATGGCACGCGCATCCGGGTTGCGATCTTCACCAACTTCACCCAGGACCATCTGGACTATCACGGCACGATGCAGGCCTACTGGGACGCGAAAGCGGCGCTTTTTTCGTGGCCGGGCCTGCGCGCGGCGGTGGTCAACATCGACGACGGCAAGGGCAGGGAACTCGTCGAATCGCTGGACGATTCGATCGATGTATGGACGGTGTCCATCATCGAGCAGGCCCGCCTGGTTGCGCGTGACATCGGCTATGAGCAGGGCGGCTTGCGCTTCACGGTGGCTGAAGGCGTGCAGACGCACGAACTCCGCACGCAGCTGATCGGCCAGTACAACGTGTCCAATCTCCTGGGTGTCATCGCCGCGATGCGCGCCGTCGGCGTGACGCTGGCCGATGCGGTCGCAGCCTGCGGCAGCCTTTCTCCGGTCCCTGGCCGCATGGAACGCCTGAGCGAAGCGGGCAAGCCGGTGGTGGCCGTCGATTACGCCCACACACCCGACGCGCTGGACAAGGCGCTGCAGGCGCTCAAACCCATGGCGCAGCAGCGCGGCGGCCAGCTGTGGTGCATCTTCGGTTGTGGCGGCGATCGCGATCCGGGCAAGCGTCCGCTCATGGCAGCGGTGGTTGAACAAAACGCCGACCGCATCGTCGTGACCAGCGACAACCCGCGCAGCGAAGAGCCCGGGGTCATCATCAGCCAGATTCGCCAGGGATTCTCATCCGATCGATTCGTGGAAGTCCAGGTCGATCGCGCCCTCGCGATTGCGCAAACCATTGCCGCTGCGGCGCCCAACGACGTCGTTCTGCTGGCGGGCAAGGGCCACGAGGATTACCAGGAAGTCTCCGGCGTGAAGCATCCTTTTTCTGATGTCGCGCACGCCCAAGCGGCGCTGCAGGCCAGGAGCCCCGCATGAGCAAGGCGATGTCCACGCTCGCGCAGATCCTGCCCTGGATTCCTGGTGGCCGGCTGGTCGGCGACGGCAGCATTGCGTTTCATCGGGTGCACACCGACACCCGCACCTTGCAGCATGGCGATCTTTTTGTCGCGCTCAAAGGCGAGAGCTTTGACGCCAACAGCTTTCTTGGCCAGGCCGGCGCCAATGGTGCGGTGGCAGCGATTGCCCATCGCGGCAAGCTGCCTTCTGACATGGCCGGTATCGAGGTGGATGACACCCGCCTGGCGCTGGGCAGATTCGCGGCGGGGTGGCGTTCCCAGTTCAGCCTGCCGCTCATCGCGGTGACCGGCAGCAACGGCAAGACCACCGTCACGCAGATGATTGCGTCGATTCTGCGGGCCTGGCAGCCCGATGAAATGCTGGCCACTGCCGGCAACTTCAACAATGACATCGGCCTGCCGCTCACGCTGCTGCGCCTGCGCGCGGAGCATCGCGTGGGCGTGCTCGAACTGGGCATGAACCACCCCGGCGAGATTGCGTATCTGGCAGGAATCGCCAGGCCGACCGTTGCGATGGTGAACAACGCCCAGCGCGAGCACCAGGAATTCATGGCCACCGTGGAAGCGGTGGCCCGGGAGAACGGCTCGGTGATTGAAGCGCTGGGCCCTGAGGGTATCGCCGTGTTTCCCGCAGGCGAAGCATTCACACCGCTCTGGAACGAACTCGCGCAATCGCGCACCCAGATGACTTTTGGCAATGCTGGCGGCCCGGGCCAGCAAGCCGATATCGTTTTGGCCGGGACTGAATGGCAAGGCGGCCACTGGCAGGTGAGTGTGCAAACACCCGCTGGCCAGCTGGACTACCGACTCCATATCGCCGGCCGCCACAACGTGCGCAACTCGCTCGCGGCCATCGCCTGCTGCCTCGCGGCAGGCGCGCCTCGCGAAGCGATCGTGCGCGGGCTCGAATCTTTCGAACCCGTCAAGGGCCGCTCACGCGCGTCGCAGGTCACGCTCGGTGCGCGCACGATCACGCTCATCGACGACACCTACAACGCGAATCCGGACTCGGTTCGCGCCGCCCTTGACGTGCTGGCCGAGCTGGCGGCGCCTCGCCTGGCCGTGCTGGGCGACATGGGCGAAGTCGGGGACAGAGGGCCAGAGTTCCACGACGAGATCGGGCAACACGCCAGGGCCCTGGGCATCGAACAGATCTTCACCCTGGGCGAGCAGTCGCGCCTCGTGGGCGGCTGGCATTTCACCGACATCGAATCGCTCAGGGCGGCGGTTATTTCCGAGCTGGCCCGTGCCTCCAGCGTGTTGGTCAAGGGTTCACGATTCATGCAGATGGAGCGTGTGGTGCAGGCAATCACCACGCACGCCCAGCAGCAAAAGGGAGCACCAGATGCTGCTTAGCCTGGCCGGATGGCTGCAATCGCTCGGACCTGAATTCGGGTACCTGCGCGTGATCCAGTACCTCACGTTCCGTGCGGTGATGGCGGCGATGACCGCGCTGCTGATCGGCCTGATCGCGGGTCCCTGGGTGATCCGCCGGCTGACGGCGCTCAAGATCGGCCAGCCGGTGCGCGGCTACGGCATGGACACGCACCTGTCCAAGAGCGGCACACCGACGATGGGAGGCGTGCTGGTACTGCTGTCGATCGCGATTTCCACGCTCCTGTGGTTCGACTGGACCAACCGCTTCGTGTGGATCGTGCTGATCGTGACGCTCGGCTTCGGCGCCATCGGCTGGGCCGATGACTGGCGCAAGGTAGTCCACAAGGACCCCGAGGGCATGCGGTCCCGCGAGAAGTATTTCTGGCAGTCGCTGATTGGGCTGGTGGCCGCGCTGTACCTGGTGTTCAGCATCTCCGAGAGCAACAACTTCCGCGTGCTCGAACTCTTTTTCAAATGGGTGGCGTCCGGCTTTGACGTGAACCTGCCGCCCAAGGCGGGCCTGATGCTGCCCTTCATCAAGGAAGTCAGCTATCCGCTGGGCGTTTTTGGCTTCGTCATCCTGACCTACCTTGTCATCGTCGGTTCGAGCAATGCGGTGAACTTGACCGATGGCCTGGATGGGCTGGCGATCATGCCGGTGGTGATGGTGGGCTCGGCGCTGGGCGTGTTCGCCTATGTCACCGGCAGCTCGGTTTATTCGAAATACCTTTTCTTTCCCTACATCCCCGGCTCGGGCGAGCTGCTTATTTTCTGCTCGGCTCTCGCGGGCGCGGGCCTTGCGTTTCTGTGGTTCAACACGCATCCGGCGCAGGTTTTCATGGGGGATGTCGGCGCGCTCGCATTGGGCGGCGCGCTCGGCACCATCGCCGTGATCGTGCGCCAGGAGATCGTGCTTGCGATCATGGGCGGCATCTTCGTGGTCGAGGCAATTTCTGTCATGGCCCAGGTCGTGTACTTCAAGTACACCAAGGCGAGGTACGGCGAGGGCCGCCGCGTCCTGAAGATGGCGCCACTGCACCACCACTATGAAAAGAGCGGCTGGAAGGAAACGCAGGTTGTCGTGCGCTTCTGGATCATCACGATGCTGCTGTGCCTCATCGGCCTTTCGACCTTGAAGCTGAGGTAATCCGCACATGCACGATCAGCACGTCCTCGTCCTTGGCCTTGGCCTCTCCGGCCTTGCCATGGCGCGGTGGTGCGCGCGCAAGGGTGCGAAAGTTACTGTCGCCGACACACGCGAGGCGCCGGCGCAGCTGGCATCGCTGCGCGAACACCTGCCTGCGGCCCACTTTGTCGGCGGTGCGTTTGACGCGCGCCTGCTGGACGATGCCGTGCAGCTGGTCGTGTGCAGCCCCGGCCTCACCCCTGAGCAGGTGGCGCCCGTGGTCGTGCCAGCGCGCGAGCGCGGCATCGCGGTGGGCGGTGAGCTTAGCCTGTTTGCTGCGGCGCTGGCCGAGCTGAAGGAGCAGCAGTCGTATGCGCCGAGCGTGCTGGCGGTGACGGGCACCAACGGCAAGACGACGGTGACCGCACTCACCGGACAGCTGGTGGAGCGGGCCGGGCGTCAGACGGCCATCGCCGGCAACATCGGACCGACGCTGCTGGACACCCTCAGCGACAAGCTGGACGCGCAGGCATTGCCGCAAGTCTGGGTGATCGAGCTGTCGAGCTTCCAGCTGGAGCACGCGGGCGACTTCGAACCCACTGCCGCAGCCGTGTTGAACGTCACGCAGGATCACCTCGACTGGCACGGCACCATGCAGGCCTATGCAGCGGCCAAGCAGCGCGTGTTTGGCAAGACCGGCTTGATGATCCTCAATCGCGAGGACCCCCTCGTGATGCAGATGCTGCCTGCGGCCGTTCGCCTCAAGGGCGGAAAAATGGAGCAGCGCGGCTATCTCACGTTCGGCGGCGACATGCCGCAGCGCGCAGGTGATTTCGGCATTGAAGTGGTCAATGGCATGGCATGGCTGGTTCGTGCGCTGGAGGCCGACGAAACCCGTCGCAAGCGCGGCGAGGAAGCCGAGGAAATCCACATCCAGCGGCTGATGCCAGCCGATGCATTGCGCATTCGGGGCCGTCACAACGCGGTCAATGCCCTGTCTGCACTGGCTCTGGCATCTGCAGCAGCTTGCCCGCTCGGTCCGATGCTCTATGGCCTGCGCGAGTATCGCGGCGAGCCGCATCGCGTGGAATCCATCGGCATCCTCAACGATGTCGAATACTTCGACGACAGCAAGGGTACCAACGTGGGTGCGACGGTCGCCGCACTGCAGGGCCTGGGCGCAGAGCGCAAGCTGGTCGTCATCCTGGGCGGCGACGGCAAGGGGCAGGATTTCTCGCCGCTGGCCGCTCCGGTCTCGCGCCACGCGCGCGCTGCCGTTTTGATCGGCCGCGATGCGCCCCTGATCCGGGCGGTCCTGGAGCCCGAAGGCGTTCGCATGGTCGAGGCCGATTCGATGGAAGACGCGGTCGCCCAGGCAGCCGCCATTGCAGTTCCGGGTGACGCGGTGCTCATGTCACCGGCCTGCGCCAGTTTCGACATGTTCCGCAACTATCCGCACCGGGCCGAAGTATTTCGCGCAGCGGTGCGCGCACTGGCCGATGCGGCTGGGGTGGACATGGAGGTCGCGGCATGACCATTTCAGCCGTGATTGCGGGCCTGAATCCCTGGGGACAACGCGCGGGCAGCGTCAATGCCGACCTGCGCACCGCTGCACCCGTGCGCATCCAGCAATTCGACCAGGCGCTCGTGTGGGTGACCGTCGCGTTGCTGGCATTCGGCCTCGTCATGGTTTATTCGGCTTCGGTCGCATTGCCGGACAACCCGAAGTTCGCGCGCTATTCGCATTCGCACTTCCTGACGCGGCATGCGGCCTTTGTGGCGATCTCCTTCATCGCTGCGGTGCTCGCATTCCAGGTGCCGGTGGCGACCTGGGAGAAGGTCGCGCCATGGCTCTTCATCGCATCGTTGTTCCTGCTGATCGTGGTGCTCATCCCTCACATCGGCAAGGGTGTGAACGGTGCCCGCCGATGGATCGGATTTGGCTTCATGAGCTTCCAGCCATCGGAGCTGGCCAAGTTCGCCGTGCTGCTCTACGCGGCGGATTACATGGTGCGCAAGATGGAGGTCAAAGAGCGCTTCTTTCGCGCGGTGCTCCCGATGGCCGCTGCAGTGGCCGTCGTGGGCATGCTGCTGCTGGCCGAGCCCGACATGGGCGCATTCATGGTGATTGCCGTCATCGCGATGGGCATCCTGTTCCTGGGCGGCGTGAATGCCCGCATGTTCTTCCTGATTGCCGCGGTGATGGTCGTGGCCTTCATGTTGATGATTGCCATGTCCGAATGGCGCCGCGAGCGGATCTTCGCGTACCTCGATCCCTGGAGTGAGAAGCACGCGCTGGGCAAGGGCTACCAGCTGTCCCACTCCCTCATCGCCATCGGCCGGGGCGAGGTGTTCGGCGTCGGGCTGGGGGGCAGCGTCGAGAAGCTGCACTGGCTGCCCGAGGCGCATACCGATTTCCTGCTCGCGGTGATCGGTGAAGAGTTCGGCCTGGTGGGCGTGGTGATCGTGATCGGGGCTTTCCTGTGGATGACGCGCCGGATCATGCACATCGGCCGCCAGTCGATTGCGCTGGATCGTGTGTTCGCAGGACTGGTCGCGCAGGGTGTCGGCATCTGGATCGGATTCCAGGCTTTCATCAACATGGGCGTGAACCTGGGCGCATTGCCCACCAAGGGCCTCACGCTGCCGCTCATGAGTTATGGCGGCTCGGCGATCCTGATGAATCTGATTGCGATTGCCGTGGTGCTTCGCATCGACTATGAGAACAAAGTGATGATGCGCGGAGGCCGGCGATGAGCGCAGCCCAGAACCGCATGAAGTGCGCGCTTGTCATGGCCGGCGGCACCGGCGGCCACATCTTTCCTGGTCTCGCGGTGGCTGAAGCGCTGCGCGACAAATCCTGGCGCGTGCACTGGATCGGCGGACCGGACAGCATGGAAAGCCAGCTGGTTCCCCCGCGCGGATTCGCGTTCGAGACGATTGCGTTCTCGGGCGTGCGCGGCAAGGGGCTTGCCACGCTCGCTTTCCTTCCCCTGCGCCTGCTCAAGGCCTTCTGGCAGAGCATTCAGGTGGTGCGTCGGGTCAAGCCTGATGTTGTCATCGGTTTGGGTGGCTACATCACCTTCCCCGCGGGCCTGATGAGTGTGCTGCTGGGCAAACCACTCGTGCTGCACGAACAGAATTCAGTGGCCGGCATGGCCAATAAGGTGCTTGCCGGCGTCGCCGACCGCGTATTCACGGCGTTTCCGAACGTCATGAAAAAAGCCATCTGGGTGGGCAATCCGCTGCGCGCTGGCTTTCTTTCGCAGCCGGGCCCCCAGGAGCGAATGGGTCACCGCACCGGACCGCTGCGCGTGCTGGTGGTCGGGGGCAGCCTGGGTGCAAGGGCATTGAACGAGGTCGTGCCCAAAGCGATTGCGCTAATCCCTGCCGGAGAGCGGCCAGGCGTCATCCATCAAAGCGGCGCGAAACAGATCGACGAATTACGTGCCAACTATGCAGCAGCGGGCGTCGATGCTGAGCTGACGCCCTTCATCGATGACACGGCGCGCGCCTTTGCGGATGCAGACCTCATCGTCTGTCGCGCGGGCGCGAGCACCGTCACCGAAATCGCTGCAATCGGCGCAGCAGCCATCTATGTGCCGTTTCCGTCCGCGGTCGATGACCACCAGACTTCCAATGCGAGGTTCCTGGTCGATGCAGGTGGCGGGTGGCTCGTGCAGCAAAGCGAGCTGACGCCCCAGTTGCTGGCCGAGCTGATTCAGAAAACAACACGCGGCGAGCTGATCGAAAAGGCGCTCGCCGCACAACGCATGCGCAAGACAAGCGCCACGCAAGACGTGGTGAGAGCCTGCGAGGAGCTGGTCAGATGAAGCACGCGATCAAACATATTCACTTCGTGGGCATCGGCGGGGCAGGCATGTCGGGCATCGCCGAAGTCCTGCGCAACCAGGGCTACCTGATTTCCGGATCCGACCTGAGCGACAGTGCCGCCCTGCGCAGGCTCAATGCGCTGGGCATTCGCACCTACACGGGTCATGCGGCCAGTCACGTGCTGGGCGCTGACGCCGTGGTCACTTCGACCGCCGTGCAGGCCGACAACCCCGAGGTGCTCGCAGCCCGCAAGCGCAAGATTCCGGTGGTGCCGCGTGCCATGATGCTGGCCGAGCTGATGCGGCTCAAGCAGGGCATCGCGATTGCCGGCACGCACGGGAAAACCACCACGACGAGCCTGGTTGCGAGCATCCTGGCCGAAGGCGGGCTTGATCCGACATTCGTCATCGGGGGCCGCCTGAACAGCGCCGGTGCCAACGCCAAGCTGGGCGGCGGCGACTACATCGTGGTGGAAGCCGATGAATCGGACGCATCGTTCCTGAACCTGTTTCCGGTCATGGCAGTCGTTACCAATATCGACGAAGACCACATGGAAACCTATGGGCATGACTTCAACAGGCTGAAGTCGGCGTTCCTGGAATTCCTGCATCGGATGCCTTTTTATGGCACCGCGATCCTGTGCGTGGACGATCCGGCGGTGCGCGAAATCGCATCGCAGGTGCAATGCCCCGTCACCAGCTACGGCGTGAGCGAAGACGCGCAGGTTCGCGCGGTTGACATTCGCGCCGTGGGAACGCAGATGCACTTCACCGTGCATCGCCGCAACGGCGTGACCTTGCCCGACCTGCACGTCGAGCTGAATCTCGCCGGCCATCACAACGTGCTCAACGCGCTGTCGGCCATCGCAGTCGCGGTCGAGCTGAATGTTCCGGACGAGGCGGTGCGGAAGGCACTGGCCGAATTCAAGGGCGTGGGGCGCCGGTTCCAGGGCTACGGCGACCTTCCGGTGAAAGCTGAAAACGGCGGGGGCAAATTCTCGGTGTTCGAGGATTACGGCCATCACCCGGTCGAAGTGGCTGCGACGCTGGCCGCGGCGCGCGGAGCTTTCCCGGGCCGCCGCCTGGTGCTGGCATTCCAGCCGCACCGCTACACCCGCACCCGTGATTGCTTCGAAGACTTCGTCAAGGTGCTCGGGCAGGCCGATCTGGTGCTGCTGTCCGAGGTCTATTCAGCGGGCGAGTCGCCCATCGTCGCCGCCGACGGCCGCTCGCTGGCGCGTGCCGTGCGGGTTTCAGGCAAGGTAGAGCCGATTTTCGTCGATGACATCGCGGCGATGCCCGCAGCCATCCAGAACGCCGCACGAGATGGCGATGTCGTGCTTTGCATGGGCGCAGGCTCCATCGGCGCGGTGCCGGCGAAGCTGGTCGAAATGGGAGGGACGGCATGAGCGCAACCCGCAACCCGGACATGTGCAAGGGTATGGGCAAGGTCGCCGTTCTCATGGGCGGCCATTCCGCCGAACGTGAGGTCTCTCTCATGTCGGGCAGTGGCGTGCTCAAGGCACTCCAGTCCAGGGGCATCGACGCCCACGCTTTCGATCCGGCTGAACGCGACCTGTCCGAACTCAAGCGCAAGGGCTTCAAGCGCTGCTTCATCGCGCTGCATGGGCGATTCGGTGAAGACGGAACGGTGCAGGGCGCGCTCGAGTTGCTGGGCATCCCCTACACCGGCTCGGGCGTGATGGCCTCCAGCATCGCCATCGACAAGGTGATGACCAAGCGCGTCTGGCTCGCTGAAGGGCTGCCCACACCCCGCTACCAGCTGCTGCGCAAGGACAGCTATACCCGCGAGATCGTTCGCGCCGTGCCGGACGACCTCGGGCTTCCGCTGATCGTCAAGCCCGCGCGGGAAGGCTCGTCCATCGGCGTTGCCAAGGTCAGCGGCTATTCGGAGATGGCTCAAGCCGTCGATGTGGCGGCCGCGCTGGATTCGGATGTGCTGTGCGAGCAGTTCATCAGCGGCGACGAGGTGACGTGCCCGGTACTGGGAACCGGCGACAAAGCCATCGCGCTGCCGGTCATTCGCATCGTGGCGCCCGAAGGCAACTACGACTACCAGAACAAGTATTTCACCGACGACACCAAGT
>JAZKFD010000175.1:0-9960 GCA_040386635.1 Pseudomonadota bacterium | reverse complement strand
CGTGAGGAGGGACGCCCTGCTTTTTCATGGCGTGCAGCTTAAGCCCAAACCTGCGACCCAAACAAAATGCCGGGGCCGCGTGAAGCGACCCCGGCATCTGTCCATCATTTTTATTTTCTCGAGCATCTACTAACCTGGAACCCGGCACCGCCTTGTGGGGCGCCGATCGTGTGACAGCGATGGACGGATTTTCAGGTCTTTGAAACAGCTTGTGTTGCCAACCCCTGTCAACGTTGACAGTGGCCAATCATGAAAAATTGCGGAAATCAGGTGCTCCCATGCTTTAGCCTCATCCCAGAGGCCCGTTTCAACGCGGCGCCACGGCTGCACCCACGGTCACCGTCACCATGCGCTGCGGCTGCAACTTGCGCGCGAACGCGGCCTTGATATCGGCGGCGGTGATGCGCTGCATGTTGGCAGTCCAGGTGTCGAGATAATCCAGCGGCAAGTCGTTCCAGGCGATGTTGGCGATGTTGTCCAGCAGCTTGCGGTTGCTGTCGATGAGCAGGGGGAATCCACCGATCAGGTTGTCCTTGGCCGCTTTCATTTCCTCGGGCGTCGGTCCTTCGGCAATGAATTTGGCCACCGCATCCTGTGCCACCTTGACTGCCTGCGCCGCCTGGTCAGGGCGCGTTTGCAGTCCCACGGTAAACGCGCCGGCATGCAGCCCGGGAGCGAAGTAGCTATACACGCTGTAGCTCAGGCCGCGCTTTTCGCGCACCTCATCGGCCAGTCGCGAGACCAGGCCACCGCCGCCGAGCACGTAATTGCCCAGCACGATGGCGAAATGATCAGGGTCGTTGCGCTTGTAGCCGGGCTGGCCGATGAGGACATGCGCCTGCGCCGAGGAAAACGGCACCTCGCGCACGACCGGCGCCGCAAGCGGCTGGACTTCGGCGACTGGTGGCAAGGAATCACAGCGTCCCGCCGCGGGCAGGCGGGCGAGCAGCGAGGTCACGATGGAGTCAGCCTGTGCGCGAGTGACGGCGCCGACGACGCTGACCTTCGCACGGCAGGGCTGCACGAGCGCGTACATCCGCTTCATGTCATCCACGCTGATCCTTGCGAGTGTTTCTTCGGTTGTGTCATGGCCGTATGGATGGGTGCCATAAACGGCAGCGTTGAACGCGCGCCCGGCTAGCGTTGCCGGCTTGGTGTTGGCTTCGCGGATCGACGCAGCCAGGCGCTGACGCTCGCGTTGCCAGATGGCGTCCGGAAATGCCGGCTCTCCCATCTGCCGCGCGGCCAGGGCCACTGCCTTGGGCAGGATCTCCGGGTAGTTCAGCGTGCGCAGCGAAAAGCTCAACCGATCGGAACCGGCACCGGCGCCAAAACCCGCGCCCAGATCGGCCCAGGCCTCTCCCAGCTGGTTTTCGTCCAGCGCTGGCTCATTGCCGCGCGCGGCGATCCCCTTGGACGTCATGCCAGCCATGACGCTGGCCAGGCCCGCCTTTTCGGCAGGCTCGCGCCTGGAACCCGCATCGAATTCGAGTCGCACATCCACCATCGGCAAAGTCGGACTTTCGACCAGATAGACCTTGGCGCCGCTGGGCTGCACCCAGTGCTGGATCGGGATCGCGGCCCAGGCCTGCGAGGCAAAGGCGGCCACTGCAACCAGCAGCGCTGCCGGAGCGGATTTGACGACCATCGGAAATTGAAAAAATGTTGTGAGCATGAAATGCAGCCCGTTCCTAGTGACGAAGGCCCGAAGGGGGCGTGCGCGGTTTGCGGTTGGGGTCCACCGGCTGTGGCCGCAGGATGCCCACGGTGAGCTGGTCGTCGCCAAAATATTTGGCCGCCACGGCCTTGACCTGCGCCGCAGTGATCGCGCGAAGGCGCTCGATCAGGCGCTCGTCCGCATCCAGCGGCAGTCGCTGGATCCAGTAGCTGCCCAGCTCGCGCGCCTGGTTCATGACCGAATCGCGCTTGTAGACCTCCGCAGAGATCCACTGGGTCTTGACGCGACTGAGTTCAGCTTCACTGATGCCGTCACGCGCGACCTTCGTCACTTCGGCGCGCAGGGCCGCCTCGACCTGCTCGGGGGTCTTTCCCGGTGCTGGCACGCCGTCGAGCGTGAAAAGCTGGGGGCCCCTGCCCCACAACCCGTTGCCGGCACCGACGCTGTCGGCTACCCGGTCGGGGCCTTGCGTCAAGGCCCGGTCCAATCGGGCACCCGGGTAGCCATCGAGCACCGCCGACAGCACCGTGAGCGCCAGCGCGTCGTCGTTCTCGGTGGTCGCCTCGAATGAGGTGAGCTGCGGTACCTTGAAGGCCAGCGCCACATACGCCTGGTCCGCCGGGGCCTTGAACTCCAGGCGACGCACGCCCACCTGCTCGGGTTCGGTGCGCGGCTTGCTCACCGGCACGGGCCGCGCGGGGATGCCGCCATAATATTTCTGGGCAAGCCGCCTGACCTGTGCCGGATCGACGTCACCCGCGACCACGATCACCGCGTTGCCAGGCACATACCAGCGCTTGTAGAAATCGCGCGCGTCCTGCGCTGTCATCGCATCCAGATCGCTCATCCAACCGACGATTGGCCGGCGATAAGGCGACGCCTGGAACACCGTTGCGTTGAGCGCCTCCCACATCAGCGAGCGTGGCTCGTCTTCCGTGCGCATGCGGCGCTCTTCCTTGACCACCTCCAGCTCGCGCTTGAACTCCTCGTCGGGCCACTGGTTGTTGGCGAAGCGGTCGGCCTCCAGTTTCATTACCTCTTCGAGCTTGTTGGCCGGAATCTGCTGGAAGTAGCCGGTGGCATCGCGCATCGTGAAGGCGTTTTCGCGACCGCCCAGCGCGGCAACACGCTTGGAGAATTCATTGGGCTTGAGTTCTTTCGTGCCCTTGAACAGCATATGTTCGAGCACGTGAGCCAGGCCGCTGGAGCCATCAACCTCATCCATCGAACCCGCACGAAGCCACACCATATGGACAGCAGTCGGGGCCCGCTTGTCCGGTTTGACGATGAGCGTGAAGCCGTTGTCCAGCTTGAACTGCTCGGTACGCGGTGGTGAGGCTTGCGCAAGCGCCGGTGACGAAAACGCAAGGGGCAAAAGAAGGGAAAGGCCACAGAGGGCGCGCTGCACGGTGTGTTTCATAGAATCCTGTGATTCTAGAAACCTTATCAATGTTCAGTTTCTTCCGAAAAAAGCCAGCAGCCACACCCGCCCCGACGCCAGCCCCCACGCCGGCGCCCCTGCAGGCACCGCCGGCTTTTTCGCCCCCGGCCGCCACCTCGCCGCCCCCGAATTACCCGTCCGGTGGCGGACTCATCGGCAGCGCGCTGGTTCAGCCGATGGAGATTCCGGTCCCCGCGCCCATCGCCCCGGAACGCCAGCGCTGGGTCGACAAGCTGAGCGCGGGCCTGCGCAAGACCTCCAGCGGCATTGCACAGGTTTTCACGGGCGGCCAGATCGACGAGCAGCTTTACGAAGAGCTCGAATCCGCGCTTTTGATGGCCGATACCGGCGTCAAGGCGACCCAGCACCTGCTCGATGAGGTCAAGCGGCGCGTACAGGCCAGCGGCGCCACCCGCCCGGTGCAGGTCAAGAACATCCTGATCGATTCGCTGACGCAGTTGCTCAAGCCCCTGGAAAAACCGCTGGTGATCGGCGAATTCAAGCCCACCATCATCATGGTCGCGGGCGTCAATGGCGCCGGCAAGACGACCTCGATCGGCAAGCTCACCAAACACCTGGCCAGCGAGGGCGCGTCGGTGCTGCTGGCCGCAGCCGACACCTTCCGGGCAGCCGCCCGCGAACAGCTCGCCGTCTGGGCAGACCGCAACACCGTCGAGATCGTCAGCCAGGCGGGCGGCGATCCGGCTGCCGTGACTTTCGATGCCGTCACTGCTGGAAAAGCGCGCGGCAAGGATGTCGTGCTGGTCGATACCGCGGGCCGGCTGCCGACGCAGCTGCACCTGATGGAAGAGCTGCGCAAGATCAAGCGCGTGGTGCAAAAGGCCGACGCCACCGCCCCCCATGAAGTGCTGCTGGTGATCGACGGCAACACGGGCCAGAACGCCCTGGCGCAGGTGCGCTCGTTTGACGAAGCTCTGGGGCTGACCGGCCTCATCATCACCAAGCTGGACGGCACCGCCAAGGGTGGCGTGCTGGCAGCCATCGCCCAGGAAAAGCCGGTGCCCGTGTACTTCATTGGCGTCGGTGAAACTCTGGAAGACCTCGAAACCTTCAACGCCCGCGAGTTTGCGCTCGCCCTATTGCAATGACCGAACCCCGCCTGACCTCCCTTTCGCACGGTGGAGGGTGCGGCTGCAAGATCGCGCCCGGCGTGCTGTCTGAAATCCTCAAGGGCACGGCCCGCATGCCAATGCCCAAAGAACTGCTGGTCGGCATCGAGACCGCCGATGATGCGGCGGTGTACCAGCTCAATGACGAGCAGGCGCTGATCGCCACCACCGACTTCTTCATGCCCATCGTCGATGATCCGTTCGACTTCGGGCGCATCGCGGCCACCAATGCGATTTCGGATGTCTATGCAATGGGCGGCCGTCCGATCATGGCGCTCGCGCTGGTCGGCATGCCCATCAATGTACTGAGCACCGCCACCATCGGCCGCGTCCTGGAAGGCGGCGAATCGGTTTGCCAGCGGGCTGGCATCCCGATTGCCGGAGGTCACACGATCGACTCCGTCGAGGCGATCTACGGCCTTGTGGTCATGGGCCTCATCCACCCGAAGCGCGTCAAGCGCAACTCGGACGCCAAGGCTGGGGACGTTCTGGTGCTCGGCAAGCCGCTTGGCGTTGGCGTGTTGTCAGCGGCGCTTAAGAAAGAGGCGCTGGACGCCGACGGCTATGCGCGGATGATCGAAACGACGACCCGCCTGAACACGCCCGGGCCTGATCTCGCCGCGCTGGAAGGCGTGCATGCGCTCACCGACATCACCGGCTTCGGTCTGGCAGGGCACGCGCTGGAACTGGCCCGGGGCGCAAATCTCGAAGTGCGCATCGACTGGACGAAGGTGCCGCTGCTGGCAGGCGCGCGCGAGCTGGCAGCTCAGGGCTTCGTGACGGGCGCTTCCGGCCGCAACTGGGCCGGGTATGGAGACCAGATTGCACTGCCGCAGGGCTTCAGCTCGACCGATCAGGCGCTGCTGACCGATCCCCAGACCAGCGGTGGCTTGCTGGTGTCGTGCTCGCCGCAGGCGGTCGACAAGGTGCTCGCCACCTTCGCCCGTCACGGGTTTGCGCAAGCTGCAGTGGTCGGCGAAATGGCGTCGCAGACGCAGGGCGCCCGCGTCATCGTGGGCTGATTCGGCGGCACTAGACACGGTACGGTCAAGTTCCGAGAATGGGGGGCAGAACCCCAATTGCCGGAGCCACCGATGGATAGCTTTACTCACAGCGAAGGCGAAACGGCCTCCACCCGCAAGGTTGACCAGCTCCTGGCGCACTATGGTCAGAGCCACCAGAACCCGAGCAACGAGACCATCCATTTTTTTGCGATCCCTTTGATCATGCTGAGCCTGGTGGGGCTGCTGTATGCGGCCCATCCGTGGATCGCCTATGCGTTCATTGCGGCCAGCATGGTGTATTACGCGCGTCTTTCCATGGCATTCCTGGTCACGATGGCGGTCTTGTCGGTTGCGGCCCTGGTGCTGGTCAGGGCCATGGGTTCCGCAGTGCTGCCCATCTCGATCGCGATCTTCGTCCTGGCCTGGATCGCGCAGTTCATCGGACACCGGATAGAGGGTAAAAAACCTTCGTTCTTCGAAGACCTGCAGTACTTGTGGGTAGGTCCCCTGTTCGTGCTGAGCAAGCTGTTTTCAAGACTTGGCCTGCGCTGGTGATGTGAACCGCATATTTGGTACTTTGGTACTCAATTCTAACCAGGAACCGGTCGAAGTAGTTGCTGTCCCACACAGTGAGTCAGCCCTGGGGAGTATGCTTTTTGGTGGACTTTATTTTGCTTGAGCGCGGACCCGGGCAGGGCCTGCTAACGCCTGCCTAAGCATTGAACTTCACACTTAGCACTCGCTCTAATCGAGTGCTAATATTGCTTCTCCCCTATATGAAAGGAACTCCCAGCATGACCACTTCCACGGCACCCGGCACGGCGCTCGCGATGGCCAGCCCCTGGGCGGTTGTTCCCTCCCTGGGCAATCTGGATGCTTATATTTCGGCAGCAAACCGCCTGCCGATGCTGACGCTCCAGGAAGAGCAGGAATTCGCTCGCAAACTGCGCGACCACAACGACCTCGAAGCGGCCGGAAAACTGGTGTTGTCACACCTTCGCCTGGTCGTTTCAGTCTCGCGCAAATACCTGGGATACGGCCTGCCGCACGGCGATCTGATCCAGGAGGGCAACATCGGCCTCATGAAGGCAGTCAAGCGATTCGATCCGGACCAGGGCGTGCGGCTGGTGAGCTATGCGCTGCACTGGATCAAGGCCGAAATCCACGAATACATCCTGAAGAACTGGCGCATGGTCAAGGTGGCAACCACCAAGGCCCAGCGCAAGCTGTTCTTCAACCTTCGTTCGATGAAGCAGGGTTTCAAGGACGACGCTGACGCACAGACCCACCGGGACAGCCTAACCGACTCACAGATCGAGTCGATGGCCAGCCAGCTGAACGTCAAGCGCGAAGAAGTCATCGAGATGGAAGCGCGCATGGCCGGCGGCGACGTCATGCTCGATCCCGCCCCGGGCGACGATGGCGATGAGGCATTTGGCCCGATCGCCTACCTGGCCGACGCGGGACATGAGCCCACCGAGGTCATCGAATCGCGCCAGCGGGATGTCATGGCCACCGACGGCATCGCCGCAGCCTTGAACCAGCTGGACGAGCGCAGCCGCCGCATTGTCGAAGAGCGCTGGCTCAAGGTCAATGACGATGGCTCGGGCGGGCTCACGCTGCACGACCTGGCCAGCGAATACGGCGTGAGCGCCGAGCGAATTCGCCAGATCGAGTCCGCTGCGATGAAGAAGATGAAAAAGGCGCTCGCTGCGTACGCGTAATCGGCGCGGTGCACTAATCGCACCCGCAGGCCCGGCATCGTCCGGGCCTTTTTTTGGCCCCGACGCTGGCGGAACTTCGGCTCGCTGATCGCGATAGCATTGCCTGTTCCCTCCGTTTTCCTTGTTTGTTCCCCGTTTTTCACTTTTCAGGAAGTCGTCCATGCCCCTGCGTCAAACACTGCAACAACCCCTTCGCCGTACCGTCCTGGCCCTGGCGCTTGCCGCCGCCACGGGGACGGCCTTCGCGCAGAAGTCCGGTCCATCCGCGAAGGCGCCGGCATGGCCCACCAAACCGCTGCGAATCATGGTCGGATTTCCGGGTGGCTCCACGCCGGATCTGGTCGCCCGCACGATCGCCGAGCCGCTCTCTCGGGCGCTTGGCCAGCCGGTCGTGGTCGAGAACCGGCCCGGCGCCGGTGGAAACATCGCCGCTGACATCGTTGCCAAGTCAACCGACGAACACACCATCGGCGTGATGATCAACGGCAACATGACGATTGCCAAGCTGCTCAATCCCGCAACGCCCTTCGATCCGCTCACGGATCTTGCACCGATCAGCCTGATCGGCACTGCGCCCCTGCTGCTGACAGCGCCGACATCAACGCCCTTTAATAACGCACAGGAATTTTTTGACGCTGCGAAGACCGCGGGCAACAAGTGGAGTTACGGCACCCCGGGTATCGGCACCGTCGGACACATCGGCATGGAACTTCTGAAATCGAGGGCAGGAATCGATCCGGTGCATGTGCCGTATCCGGGCAATCCGCAGGTGATCAACGCGATGCTGGGTGGGCAGATTCAGCTGTCGCTGCTGCCGCCAGGACTTGCCGCCGCGCAGATTCGTGCGGGCAAACTCAAGGCGGTAGGTGTCACCTCCAGCGGGCGCAGTTCGCTCGTGCCCGAGTACCCGAGCCTGGGCGACGGCGGCGTCAAGGGTTTCCAGCTGGAGATCTGGACGGCCGCGGCCGGACCTGCTTCCCTGCCCAAACCGATCGTCGCGAAGCTGTCCTCGCTGATCAGCGAAATCGCCCGCACCCCCGAAGTCAGGCAGAAACTCTTCCAGCAGGGCTGGCAGGTCGCCGGCACTTCATCCGAGGGACTTGCCAATCGCATCAAGGCCGACACCGAGTTGCTCGGCGGCGTGATCCGGACGCGCGGCATCAAAGCGGAGTGAGACCGCGGTCACGCGCCGCAAGCTCCGGGCAAGACCGGCCTGCTGAGACAAGCTAGGCCTGCTGAAGCAGCAGCCTCAGGTCATCGGCCAGCGCCTGCGCGCCGCTCCCGTAGCGCGTGTACAGGCGCAGCTGGCCTTTGGTGTCGTACACGAAGCTCGCAGCCGAATGATCCATCGTGTAGCTCGTCGGCGTTTTGCCCTCGACCTTCTTGTAGAACACTTTGAAATCCTTGGTGGTGGCGGCCACCTGCTCGGTCGTGCCGCGCAGGGCCAGGAAGGTCGGATCGAAGTTGGCGGTGTAGCCCTTGAGCACCTCGGCGGTGTCGCGTTCCGGATCGACCGTCACGAGAATGCCCTGCACCTTCTCGCCGTCCGGTCCGAGCAGGCGCTTGGCTTCGGCGAGCTCGGCCATCGTGGTCGGGCAGACATCGGGGCATTGCGTGTAGCCGAAGAAGACCACGACGATCTTGCCCCTGAAATCCTTCAGCGAACGCACCTGTCCGTTTTGATCCGGCAACTGGAAGTCCCTGGCGTAGTCGGCGCCTGTCAGGTCGATCGACTTGAATTGCGGCTTCGACTGCATGCAGCCGCCGATCAAGGGCAACGAGCCGAGCGACGCGGCAAGGGACAAGACAACATGGCGTCGATTCATTGGATTCTCAAAAAACGTAGTGGTCCACCAGTAACGCCGCGAACAGCACGCTCAGGTGGATGAGTGAAAAACGAAACGTCTTGCGGGCGAGCTCATCGGAATAGTTGCGCCACAACCGGAATGCATACCAGGTAAAGCCGATGCTCAAAACCACAGCCGCGGCCAGGTACAGCCATGAGCTCATGCCATAGGCGAAAGGCATTAGGCAGGCCGCAAACAGCACCAGTGTGTAGAGAAACACCTGCAGCCGCGTGAATTCATTGCCGTGCGTCACCGGCAACATCGGCAGGCCCGACTTGCGATAGTCCTCGACGCGGTACAGCGCCAACGCCCAGAAGTGCGGCGGCGTCCACAGGAAGATGATGAGAAACAGAATCAGCGCTTCGGGGCCGACATCGCCGGTCATCGCAGCCCAGCCCAGCACCGGCGGCATGGCGCCTGAAGCGCCACCGATCACGATGTTCTGCGGCGTCAGGGGCTTGAGGATCACGGTATAGACCACGGCGTAGCCAACGAAGGTGGCAAACGTGAGCCACATGGTCAGCGGATTCACCCAGGCATAAAGCAACCACGACCCCAGCGCGCACAGAACCGCCGCGAAGAGCAGCGTCTGCCAGTCGCTCAGTTCGCCCTTTGCCGTGGGGCGCCAAGAGGTGCGGCGCATCTTGGCGTCTATGCTCTTTTCAACAAGGCAGTTGAAGACGGCAGCAGCCCCCGCAACGAGCCAGATGCCCAGGCAGGCGATGGCCGCCGTGCGCAGGTCCGACAGCGCGGGCACACCCGGCACGGCCAGCACCATGCCGATCAGCGCGCAGAACACGATCAGCTGGATCACGCGCGGCTTGGTCAGCGCATTGAACTGCCGCCATTTGGACATCGCCGGCGAGGAAAGGGTTTGCGTGCTGGCGCTCATGCAGCTATTCTCCGGGCCGCCATCAGCGCGCCCGACAGGTTCGAAGCACCCACGCGGCTCTCACGGATCGCCCAGGTGAAGACAATGACCAGGGCGGCAGCCCCGGCCGTGTGCACCAGGGCAGCCACCATCGGCCAGCCCAGGATCACGTTGGACAGGCCCGTTGCCAGCTGCAGCACGGCCAGTCCCGCGAGCCAGTTGCCCTGCACGCGAAGCACGCCCGCCTTGTGCATCAAACCCACCA
>JAZKFD010000174.1:0-21894 GCA_040386635.1 Pseudomonadota bacterium | reverse complement strand
TGCCCACGACGTAGTTCCACACCAGGTCGTTGGGACGCAGGAAGCTGAAGGTGGATGCGAGCTCCTGGCCCTTGAGCAGACCGCCGTTGCCCATTTGCATCTCGCGGTACTTCACGAACGAATCGTCGATGAAGATGTCAAGAATACCGGTGTGGGTGAAGTCCAGCAGCGAGGTGAGCAATGTGGCCGATGCCACCGGCTTTTCGCCACGCGCAGCGAGCACCGACAGTGCCGTACCCAGGATAGTGCCGCCCACGCAAAAGCCCAGCGCATTGATCTGCCTGGCCGCCGTGATGTCCTGCACGGCCTTGATGGCCGTGAGGGCACCTCCGCCGATGTAGTCGTCCCAGCCCATCTTCTCCATCGCGGTGTCGGCGTTGCGCCAGCTCACGACGAAGGTGCGATGGCCCTGCTCTGCCAGATAGCGGATCAGCGAGTTTTCGGGCTGCAGGTCCAGGATATAGAACTTGTTGATGCAGGGCGGCACCACCAGGAAGGGCCGCTCGTACACCTGCTTGGTGAGCGGCTTGTATTCGATGAGCTGGAAAATCTCGTTTTCAAAGACGACGGCGCCTTCGGTCGTGGCCACGTTGCGCCCGACCTCGAACAGGCTCTCGTCGGTCATCGAGACATGGCCCTGCCGCATGTCGTTCAGCAGGTTCTGCATGCCCTTGGCAATACTCTCCCCCTTGGTCTCGATCGCCTTCTTCTGGGCCTCGGCATTGAGCGCCATGAAGTTGCTGGGCGCAGAGGCCGCCATCCACTGCTCGACAGCAAAGCGCAGCCGTGCCTTGGTTTTTTCATCCGTGTCAGCGGCCTCGACCATACCCAGCATGGTGCGGGCATTGAGCAGGTAAACGGCGGCGGAAAAAGCGGAGATGGGATTGGCTGCCCAGGCGTCGGTGTTGAATCGCCGATCGGCAACCGGGCCGCTGGCGATGCCGGTGTTCCACAACTGCGCAGCTTCCTGGAGGTAGCTTTGCTGGAGCTCTTGCAGTTTTGCCGGCGTGAAACACAGCTGGGGTAGGTCGGGAGCGCCGGTGTGACCACCGAGTCCCTGAAAGGATTGCATCGCCTTGGCGAATTGCTCGCCCGCGTTTTGCTGAAATTGCTGCGCTGCAGCGGCCCAGTCTGGTCCAGAATTCATGTCTTGTCTCCTGATCCCGATGTGCTTCGGGTTAACCCGAGTATCTGATAAAGCATGTTGCAGCGCAACACAAACTACGCGGCAGTCGCATGTACCTCATCGCCATAGGCTGGCTTTACGTGGCTCTGATGATGGCTGTGGCCGAGGGCACCAACACGACGGGCAGCGTGCTTGGCGCCATCATCACCTTTTTTCTCTACGGTGTCGCGCCGGTCGCCTTGGTGGTTTACCTCATGGGGACGCCATCGCGTCGCAAGGCCGCACGTGCCAGGGATGCCGCAGCGGCAGCCGAATGGGCCTCACGCCAGCCAGATGCTGGCGGCCAGCCGCCCGCTGACCCTGTCGCGCCGGTGCGAAAAGAACCTTGAGGGGTTGGAAGCCGTACACCATGGCGTGCTTCCATCATTGCCAGATAGCTGGGTGATTCCATTGCGCCTGAGCCGCAGCCTCGCAAGGCCAGGCAAATCGGCCAGCCATTTGCCATCGCCACGGGGCCTGAAGCAAAGATGGGCGTGAGAGTCGGCATCTTCAAAGGCAGCCTTGACCTCGGGTCCGACTTCAAACGCAGCCGGTCCAATGCAGGGGCCCAGCCATGCAACGATGTCCTGCGGAATCCCTGCCGACATCTCGAGCAGCGCCTTGCAAGTCGATTCGATGACGCCGTGCCCGCCCTGCCCCACCAGCCCGCGCCAACCGGCGTGCGCGGCAGCGACTGCCGCTACGGGTGCGCCAGAACGTGTCGCGAAAAGAATCGGCAGGCAGTCGGCCACCATGATCGTGCAGGCAACGCCAACTGATGAAGTGATGCATGCGTCGGCCTCGGTTCCATCGGGTGTGTTGGCATCCAGAGTTTCGACCTGCCAGCCATGGACCTGCCTGAGGAACACCGGGCGCGCACCCAGTGCATCGCTGAATATTTTTCGATTGATGGCGACGTGGGCCTGATCGTCAGCCACATGGTCGCCCAGGTTCAGGCTTGCGTACGCTCCGACTGAAACGCCACCCTGTCGGGTGGTGCATACCGAACGCACGCCGGGTGGCGCCGGCCAGTCAGGCGTGATCCACCCGTTCGACGACATCATCAGGCTTCGTTATCCGGACAACCCGAAGGCTGGGCCCGCTGGAACGCGGGATGCTTCATGCAGGCATCGAACGACGCCATGGTGCGATCAAGACCGGTGAAATCCACGTCGAAACGCCTGCCGTTGAAGATCTGCGGCACAAGGCAGCAGTCAGCCAGCGTTGGCGTGTTCCCATAGCAATAAGTCGAGGCAGGCAACTGCGCAAGCTCCCGCTCGAAGGCTTCCAGTCCATCTCGAACCCAGTGGCGATACCAGGTCGTCTTGGCTGCGTCGTCCACCTTGAGTTCATTGACCAGGTACTTGAGCACGCGCAGGTTGTTCAGGGGGTGGATTTCGCAGGCGATGAGTTGCGCCAGCGCGCGAACCCTGGCACGGCCGATCGCGTCTGCAGGCAGCAGCGCGGGCTCGGGATGGACTTCATCCAGGTATTCGATGATCGCCATCGACTGGCCCAGGTGCTCGCCTTCATCCGTCTCCAGGGTCGGCACCAGCCGCGACGGCGACAGGGCCGCGTATTCGGGTTTCCTGTGCTCACCCTTGACCAGATGCACGGGAATGTAGTCGTATGAGAGACCTTTGACTTCAAGCGCGATGCGCACGCGAAACGAGGCCGACGAGCGGAAATAATTGTGCAGCTTCATGTCAGGAAGGATAAACCCATCACTGCCTCAATGCCCACCGGCAGACAGCCACCGTAGCCGCGCCGGCCAGTGCGGCGAGCAAGTCGTGCCTGAAGAGTTTCATGAACAGACCCACAGCCAGGAGCGCGATCAATTCCGGCAGCTTCCCGGCCGCGACGGCCGGCGTGACGATGCCGATCATCACGCCCAGTGGCATGGCGCGCAGCGCCGCTTCGACTCGCGGCGTGATGGGGATGTAGCCCATGAGTACGAAGCCTGCCGCGCGCGTCGCAAAGGATGCCAGCGCCATTGCCGCCACGGCGATATAGAACGCGTTGTCACCACCCATGACGGCCGACCTCATTTGTCATGTCGCAAGGCTCCGACGAATCCAGCAGCGAGCCCGGCGCCCACGATGTACCAGCCGCCGGGCACCCATCGGTGCAGGGCAAGGGCGACCGCGCCCGCCGCCACGGCCGGCCAAAGATCGCCGGCGCCGCGCCACATCGCAATGCCAATCGCCGCCGCAAACGCCACCAGCATGAAATCCAGGCCCAGCACCGCAGGGTTGGGCACGCCGTGCCCCATGACATGGCCGGCCAGCGTGCCGAGCATCCAGGGTGCGAACGTCGCCATGCCCGTGCCGAACACGAACCCTGCATCGCGATAGCCGGCCTGGTATTCACGCATGGAAAGCGCCCAGTTGCCGTCGCCCAGCACGAAGAGCGACGCATAGGCCTGCGAGCGGGAGGCGCCCTTGAGCCAGGGCTGTATGGCCGCGCCGTAGAGAACGTAACGTGCATTGATGACGAGAATGGTGGCGATGAGCGGCGTGATCAGCGTGGCGCCGGTCCAGCCCTGGAGCACCGCAAGCTGGGCACTGCCCGAGTAAACGAAGGCGCTCATCAGCATGGCCTGGATCCACGAAAGGCCACGCTCGCTGGCAAGCACGCCGAACACAATGCCATAGACCGCCACGCCGGGCGCGAGCGGTTGGGCGGCGATGAAACCACGTCGCACGCCGGTGAAAGTGAAGCTGGTTGCCGGGGTTGAACTCATCGGGTCGCGGCAACTGTACACTGGAAACGCAAGCGAACTCGTCCGAGCGAACTCCTGTTTTTTGAAGGTATTCATGAGAGCGGAACAGAATGAATTGGTGACACGGATCGGACCGGGCACCGCCTGCGGGGCCGTGCTGCGCAGCTACTGGCAGCCGGTGGCGCTGGTCGATGAATTCAATCCTGATCTTGATGCGCGCATGGCGGCACGAAAGGTGAAGGCGGTGCGCGTCCTTGGCGAGGATTTCGTGCTGTTCAAGGATCAATCAGGCGCCTGGGGATTGCTCGATCGCGGCTGCGCCCATCGCGGCGCCGACCTGAGTTTCGGACGCGACGAAGGCGACGGCATTCGCTGCCCTTTCCATGGCTGGAAATATGACGTGAACGGCCGCTGCCTTGACACACCGGGCGAGCCGGCAGGCAGCAAGCTGTGCGACCGCATCCATGCACGCAGCTACCCGGTCATCGAGCGCAGCGGGATTGTCTTTGGCTGGTTCGGCGCGCAGGGCAGCAGCCCGCCGCCTTTTCCCGAGTTTGACTGTTTCGCCGCGCCCGGCACGCACACTTTCGCATTCAAGGGTCTATGGAATGCGAACTGGCTGCAATGCTTTGAGGTGGGCATCGACCCGGCACATCCGTCGTTTCTGCATCGCTTCCTGAGCGACGAAGCGCTGGAAGGCATTGGCGACAACGCAGCCGGCAAGCAGTTTCGCAGCGCCAGCGCAGGCACCGTGGGCGGCGAACACTGGCCGATGACGCGGATCATGCGCGAGTTCCACAAGCCCGAGATCAGCTACGAGCCGACGCCATGGGGCATGCAGCTCACGGCGCTGCGCCCGATGACCGGTGAACTCACGCACGTGCGCATCACGCAGTCGATTTTTCCGCACACCTTCGTCATTCCGCTTTCAGAGACGCTCACGATTTCGCAGATGCATGTTCCGGTGGACGACACGCACACCTACTGGTATTCGATCTTCACCAGCTTTGCCGGTCCGGTCGACAGGGAAGCGATGCGCGCGCAGCGGCTCAAGTACATCTCGCTGCCCGACTACATTCCCAAATCAGGCCGTCACAACAACTGGGGATTCAACGCCGACGAACAACGCCAGCAGACCTACCTGGGCATGGGCGAAGACGACATCAACGTGCATGACCAGTGGGCCGTGGAGAGCATGGGCCCGATCCAGGACCGCACGAAGGAACATCTGGGCACGAGCGACAAGGTGATCATGGCCAATCGCCGCATGTTGCTCGAGGCGATCAGGACCGTGCAGGCCGGCGGTGTTGCGCCCGGCGTCGCGGATGCCTCGCAGGCTGCGGCCATGGCCGGGCCGGATACGGTGGACGGAATTGCGCCGGCGGGGACGTGGGGCGCCTGGTGGAAAGAGCAGGTGCTGGCGAAACGCGAAAGCGCGCCTTGGGCATGACAGCGACCTTCGCGGCGCGTTGCGGCATCCACGACACCGCGCGCGAGAATGCCGTGCGGCAGGTCACCGAGGTCATCAGCTCCAGCGATATCGAGCTGGTCCGCTTCGTCTGGTGCGACCTGCATGGCGTCACGCGCGGCAAGACGCTTGTCGCTTCTGCAGCAGCCGACGCGATGCGCCAGGGCGTGGGAATGGTCAGTACCTTGATGCTCAAGGACACATCCGACCGCACGGCGTTCAAGGTGTTCGAACCCGGTGGCGTCGCGGGGGTGTCGGGCCTGGCGGGGTTCGAACATGCGAGCAACCTGTTGCTGCTGGCCGACCCCTTGAGCTTTCGCCAGCTGCCGTGGGCACCCAAAACGGGGTGGCTGCAATGCCAGCCCTGGTTCCAGGACGGCCGTCCGGTCGAACTCGACTCGCGCCGCGTCCTGCAAGCGGCGCTCGGGCAGCTTCACGATGCCGGTCTTGCGATGAAATGCGGCCTCGAAGTCGAGTTCCACATCTATCGCATCGACGATACACAGCAGCAGCTCGACCCCGAACTTGCTTCATGGCCCGCGCATCCTCCCCGCGTGTCGATGATCCACCCCGGCTACAACCTGCTCACCGAGTCATGGTTCGATATGGCAGACGAGCCGCTGCGCATCGTGCAGCACACGGCGCAGGCCCTGGGCCTGCCGTTGCTCTCACTGGAAATCGAGCTCGGCCCCAGCCAGGTCGAGGCGGTTTTTGAAGCTAGCGATGCCATGACCGCCGCAGACAGCATGGTGCTGTTTCGCAATGCGGTGAAGCAGGCGCTGCGCCGCGCGGGCTATCACGCCACATTCATGTGCCGCCCCCCGTTTCCCCAGATCATGTCCAGCGGCTGGCACCTGCATCAGTCTTTGCTGGATGCCTCTACCGGCAAGAACGCCTTCCAGCGCGATGCGCCGGCAGACAACAGCACGCCTGCGGATGCGAGCCACACGCTGTCGGCAGTTGGTGAGAACTACCTCGCGGGCCTGCTCGAACATGCGCGTGGCATGGCGGCGTTCTGCACACCGACGGTCAATGGCTTTGGCCGCTTCCGACCCAATGCGCTCGCACCGCAATCGGTGCTGTGGGGCCGCGACAACCGTGGCGCGATGCTGCGCGTCATCGGCAGTTGCGGCGATGGCGCCACGCGCATCGAAAACAGGATCGGCGAGCCGGCGGCCAATCCCTACCTGTACTTCGCATCGCAGATTCATGCAGGGCTCGACGGCATTCATCGCAAACTGGCCGCGCCCCCTGCCACCGATTCGCCTTATGCAGCAGACGAGGCGCGCTTGCCGACCTCGCTGGACGAGGCTCTCGCTGCCATGCGCGCCGATACCGCGATGACCCAGGGATTCGGCAGCGCCTTCATCGGGTACTTCGACCGGATCAAGCAGGCCGAACTGGCCCGATTCAATGAAGCGCAGGACAAGGATGACTTTCACAGGCGTGAGTATTTCTCGCGGATCTGACCGCGCGCAGGCAGCGACCGACCACAACGGCAACCAATAAACGGAACGACAACATGATTCTCGAACTCGCAGAAATCCGCATTCAGGCCGGCCAGCAGGCCGCCTTCGACGAAGCCATTACGCGGGCGCTGACCACGGTGATGTCGCAGGCCCGGGGCATGCGCGGCTACAAAGTGAACAAGGGCATCGAAAGTCCAGAACGGTATGTGCTGCAGATCTTCTGGGACACGATTGAAAACCACAACGTCGATTTCCGCGAGGGACCGCTCTTTGCCCAATGGCGCGCCATCATTGGTCCCTTCTTTGCGAGCCCGCCGCTGGTCGAGCACTTCGATCTGGTGGTCAAGAGCGATGGCGCAGGCGCCTGACAGCAGGCGAGCAGCAAGACCTGATCGATGAAGCACATCACCGAGCCCAGCCGCGACACACCGGTTCACGGCGAATACGAGGTCGTGGTGCTCGGGGGCGGGCCGGCCGGTATCGCCGCCGCGGTGGCCGCGTCGCGTGCCGGGCGTTCGACGCTGCTGATCGAGCGCTACGGCTTCCTGGGCGGAATGGGCACGGCGGCCGGCGTCACTAATTTCTGCGGCTTGCATGCCAACGTCCACGGAGACATCCGGCAGGTGGTTCATGGCGTAGCCGATGAACTGCTGTCTCGCATCGATCGGCTGGGTGGCCTGAACGCGCCCCATGCGCTTTTCGGCAAGACGGTGGCGCAAGCCTATGACACCGCTGCCTACAAAATCGCTGCAGATGACCTGATGGTGTCTTCGGGCGTACAACTACTCTTTCACGCGCTGGCTGCGGGGGTTTCAATGGCCTCCCCCCGCGCCATCGATGCGCTGTTCGTCGAGACGCGCTCGGGCCGTCGCGCCATCCGGGGCCGTACCTTCATAGATTGCTCCGGCGACGGGGATCTGGCGGCCTGGGCCGGCGCACGGTACGAGCTCGGCGACGGACAGGGCAACATGCTGTATCCGTCCACCATGTTCCGGCTCAACGGCATCGACCCCGAGCGCGCGGGCAAGGCCTGGGAAACCATCCCGAAGCTGATGTTGCAAGCTGAGTCCGAGGGCCGCTACCGGTTCCCCCGCAAGACCCCCATCGTGCGCCCCCAGAAAAGTGGCATCGAGTGGCGCGTCAATCTGACGCAATTGGCCAACGCCCAGGGCAATGCCATGAACGGCATCGACGCAGTTGAACTGACCGAGGCAGAGCTGCTGGGTCGAAAGCAGATAGCCAGCGTTGCGGGTTTCCTGAAGGAAGTGCCCGGATTCGAGAACGCCTACATCGTCGATATCGCGCCGCAAGTCGGCATCCGTGAAACACGGCGCGTCCAGGGTTTGTACATGCTGACGGAATCGGATGTGCTCGATTGCGCGAGCTTCGACGACACCATCGGCGTCAACGGCTGGCCGCTGGAGCTGCACCTCAAGGGCGACGTGGAGTTCCGCTGGCCGAAGATTCCCGAAAGCCGCGGCTTCAATCACCTGCCCTATCGCATGACGGTTCCACCGGGGCTCGACAATCTGTGGGTCGCGGGACGCTGCGCCTCGATGACGCACGAGGCACAGTCGGCCGCTCGCGTGACGGGTGCATGCTTCGTCATGGGGCAGGCAGCCGGCACGGCGGCTCATCTTTGCCTGGCTTCCGGCAAGAATGCAGCAACGGTTGATGTAGCGGCCCTGCAGGCGAAACTGGAGGCCGATGGCGCGTATCTCGGCAAAGAATGGAAATTCACATGAACGCACCGCAGTCCGCCGCGCTTGTTCGCGAACAACTCAACCGGGAGATGGCGCCCTTCAACCTCTCACCCTTGTGGGAGGTGTTGCATGCACTCGTGCCGCGCGAGCCGGTAACGCCCTGCCTGCCCGCTCACTGGAAGTACGGCGAGGTGCGCCCCTTTCTGATGCGTGCAGCCCAGGCCATCACGGCGGACGAAGCCGTACGGCGCGTGCTGATCCTGAAGAACCCGGGGCTGGACGGCCAGGCCGCGATCACCCAGTCGCTCTTCGCAGGACTCCAGCTGATCATGCCCGGCGAGGTGGCGCCCAGCCACCGCCATACCCAGAGCGCGCTGCGCTTCATCGTGGAAGGCACGGGCGCACACACAGCCGTGGACGGCGAGCGCACGAGCATGAAGCCGGGCGATTTCATCATCACACCCAGCTGGACATTTCACGACCATGGCAGTCAGGCCGATGGACCGGTGATCTGGCTGGATGGGCTCGACATTCCGATGATCCGGTTCTTCGATGCGGGTTTCGCCGAAAACGACGCGAACCGGTCGCAAGCAGTCACGCGCGCTGAAGGCAGCAGCATGGCCCGCTACGGACACCACATGGCACCCGTGCGCCACGACGCGCCGTTCGGCAAGACCTCACCGATCTTCAGCTATCCCTACGACCGCACGCTGGAGGCGCTAGAACGCCTGGAGCGCGATGCGCCCGTCGATCCGTGGGACGGCGTCAAGCTGCGCTACGTCAATCCGCTCACCGGCGGCGCGCCCATGCCAACCATGGCGACCTTCATGCAGAAGTTGCCCGCGGGTTTCGCCGGCAAGGCCTCGCGCCAGACCGACGGTGCGGTGTACAGCGTGGTCGAAGGCGAAGGCATCGTCGAGATCGAGCGCGGCGGGCAGTCGTGGCGCTTCGAGATTGCCCCGCGGGATCATTTCGTTGTTCCGTCATGGCACACTGCGCGGTTCTCATCCATACGCGGCTGTGTGCTTTTCAGTTTTTCAGACCGGCCCGTACATCAGGCACTGGGCATTCACAAGGAAGAAAGGTTGTCATGAGTTTTGTCTTCGAACCCAAGCCGCTGGCTGACGTTGCCGTCATCGGCACCCAGGACCGCTTCCCCATCCGCCGCATCTATTGCGTGGGCCGCAACTACGTCGAGCACGCCAAGGAGATGGGTTTTACCGGCCGTGAGGCGCCCTTTTTCTTCCTGAAGCCTGCCGATACCGCCGTACCTGTCGAAGACGGCCAGACCGCAGCGATCCAATACCCCAGCCTCACCCATGACCTGCAGCACGAGATAGAGCTGGTGGTCGCGATTGGCACGGGGGGACGCCGCATCAAGGCAGCCGATGCACACAAGCACATCTTCGGTTACGGCGTTGGCCTGGACATGACCCGGCGCGACCTGCAGGGCGAGATGAAGAAGCAAGGTCGCCCCTGGTGCATCGGCAAGGCTTTCGAGCAGTCGGCGCCCATCGGTCCCATCACGCCCGCAGCGCAAGCCGGCGATGTGGCCAACGCCGAAATCTTCCTGCAGGTCAACGGCACCGACCGCCAGCGCAGCAATGTTTCCAAGCTGATCTGGAACATCGGCGAAATCATCGAACACCTGTCCACCGCATGGGACCTGGAGCCCGGTGACCTGATTTATTCGGGCACACCCGAGGGCGTGGCAGCAGTGGTGGCTGGCGACACGCTCACAGGTGGCGTGGCCGGTCTCACGCCCATTTCCGTGAAGATTCAGGCTGGCGCCTGAGATCAGCCGAGGAGTCAGGTTTGTTCGTCCTGGAAAAACTGGCCAAGTTCTGCGCGGTGCTGGCTGGCGTGCTGCTCACCGGCATCACGCTGCTGACCTGCGGCAGCCTGATCGGGCGCAACACCGTCGGCGTGTCCATCGTCGGCGCGTTCGAATTGACGGGGGTTGCCGCCGGAGCCGCCATCGCCCTGTTCATGCCGCTGTGCCAACTGCGCCGCGGCAACATCATTGTTGATTTCTTCACTGCGCGTCTGAAGCCGTCCATCAACGACAAGTTCGACCGCTTCGGCGCCCTGATGCTGGCCGTGATCTTTGGCTTTCTCGCCTGGCGCACCACGCTGGGTGGGCTCAACAGTTATTCCATGAATTCAGAAACCCAGATCATGGGCTACCCGGAATGGACCGTGTACGCAACCATGGTTCCGGCCTTCGTCCTGGCGGGCGTGATTTCGCTATACCAGGCCGTGTTCGGCTTCGGCGACGCGCAAGAGTCCGAAGTCGCGATCTGAACCCCACGCCCCGATGACTCCCATTACCCTCACTGCCCTCATCTTCGGCAGCATGCTGGCCTTCATGGCCATCCGCGTGCCCATCGCGGTCAGCATGTTTGCTGCCGGAGCGATTGGTTACCTGATGCAGACCGGCTGGTCGCCATTTGCGAACTTCCTGAACACGCAGGCCTTCGCCCGGTTCGCCAACTACGACCTGTCCGTCATTCCGCTGTTCATCCTGATGGGGCACTTCGCAACCAAAGGCGGCATCAGCAAATCGCTGTTCGAGTTCGCCGCAGCGGTGATGGGACGGTTCAAGGGCGGCCTTGCCATGGCGTCACTGCTCGCCTGCGCCGCGTTCGGCGCGATTAGCGGATCTTCAGTAGCAACGGCCGCGACGATCACCAGCGTCGCCCTGCCTGAAATGCGCCGGCACGGCTACTCGGGCCGGATTGCAACCGGTACGCTGGCCGCAGGCGGTACGCTCGGAATCCAGCTTCCGCCTTCGATCGTTCTCGTGATCTATGCGATCCTGACCGAGCAGAACATCAGCAAGCTGTTCGCTGCGGCGGTCGTGCCCGGCATCATCGCCATGATCGGCTACATGCTCGCCGTGAGCATTTATGTGCGCCTGGTTCCCGGACATGCCCCCGAAGTCGAAGACGCGCCTCCGCCCCTTACTTTGCGTTCGGTGGTGGGTGTGGCGCCCATCGCGCTGATTTTCATGCTGGTGTTCGGCGGTATCTACGGCGGCTTCTTTACGCCGACCGAGGGCGCGGCAGTGGGTGCGGCATCGACATTCCTGACCGCGCTGTTCAAGGGCGAGATGTCGATCGACAAGTTCAAGGAATGCTTCTACGGCACGGCCGTGAGCGCAGCCATGATCTTCCTGATCTTTCTGGGCGCGGACCTGATGAACTCGGCCCTCGCGCTCACGCAGGTTCCCAACCAGCTGGCCGCCGCGGTCGGTGGCTGGGGCGTGTCGCCTCTGCTGATCGTCGTTGCGATCCTGCTGTTCTATGTGCTGCTCGGCGCGGTGATGGACGAGCTGTCGATGCTGCTGCTCACAATCCCGATCTTCTTTCCCATCGTCATGGGTCTGGACTTCGGGATGCCCCGGGAGTCGGTCGCCATCTGGTTCGGCATCATGGTGCTCATGACCGTCGGGTTCGGGCTAATCGCACCGCCGGTGGGCCTGAACGTTTACATCGTCAACGGCATGGCCAAGGACGTGCCGATGGGCGAAACCTACCGGGGGGTCATGCCCTTCCTGGTAAGCGACGTTTTTCGCACCATCCTCTTTCTTTTCTTCCCCATCATTCCGCTCTGGCTGGTGGGATTCATCAAATAGCTTTACAGGCCAGGATTGGGGAAAGCCCCGCAGCCGGTTGCACGGTTTTGCGATTTACTTGCCTGTCAGGAGAACCACATGATTCAACGTCGCACCCTTTTGAAGACATCGGCAGCCGTCGCGCTCGGCGCGCCCGGACTTTCAGGCATTGCCCAGCAAGCCGTCACGCTCAAGTTCCACACCTTCATGGCCCCACAGTCCAATGTGTGGCTCACCATGCACAAGCCATGGATGGAAAAGGTCGAGAAGGAGTCGGGTGGCCGCATCAAGTTCGAAGGCTATCCCGCCATGCAGCTCGGCGGTACGCCAGTTCAGCTCTATGACCAGGCCAAGGATGGCGTTGTGGATATTTCCTGGACGCTCCCGGGCAACACCGCCGGCCGCTTCCCGCGCATCGAAGTGTTCGAGCTGCCGTTCATGATGAACAACGCCGAAGCCACTTCCAAAGCCTATTGGGAGTATGTTCAGACCGTCGCCGTCGATGAGTTCAAGGACGTACAGGTCCTGGCGCTGCACGTGCACGGCCCGGGCATGTTCCACACCAAGGACAAGCTGGTCAAGACAGCAGACGACCTCAAGGGCATGAAGGTGCGCGGCCCGACCCGGCAGATCACCAAGATGCTCGGCTACGTTGGCGCCACACCGGTGGGCATGCCGCTTCCGGCGATCCCCGATGCGCTGTCCAAGGGCACCATCGATGGCTGCGTGATTCCATGGGAAGTGGTGCCTTCGGTGAAGGTGCACGAACTCACCAAGTTCCATAGCGAGTTCGAGAATTCGGGCGGCGCGCTCTACACGACCACTTTCGTGATGAGCATGAACAAGGCCAAGTACGCCTCGCTCGCCCCTGACCTGAAAAAGGTCATCGACAACAACTCGGGCATGGCAACTTCCGCATGGCTCGGCAAGACGCAGCAGGGCAATGATCCGGTGGGCCGCAAAGCCGCAGAAGATCGCAAGAACACGATCTACCAGATCACCGCATCGGATGCGCAGGAATTCAAGCGCAAGGCGCGCCTGGTGGAAGTCGAGTGGGTCGAAGACATGAACAAGCGCGGTCACGATGGCAAGAAACTGCTGGATACCGCGCGCGCACTGATCGAAAAGCACGGCAAGACCACGCCCGCGAAGAAGTAGAACCTGTCCTTCCCCGTAAACTCGGGGAATGACATTTCGCAGCGCGATCAAACACTGCAGGAATTGCGGTGCCGGTGTTGTTTACCGTGTGCCGGACGACGGCGATACCCGCGAGCGGGCCGTGTGCCCCGCTTGCGACACCATCCACTACGAAAATCCGCTGAACGTGGTGGGCACCGTCCCCTACTGGGGCGAGCGCGTGTTGCTGTGCAAGCGCAACATCGAGCCGCGATGGGGCAAGTGGACCTTGCCGGCGGGCTTCATGGAGTTGAACGAGTCCACCTCTGAAGGTGCGGCCCGCGAAACCGACGAAGAAGCCGGTGCAAAGTTCGAAATGGAAGGATTGTTCTCGCTGCTGAGCGTGCCGCGCGTGGGACAGGTTCACCTCTTCTACCGCGCCAGGTTACTGAGCGACCAGTTCGATCCCGGTCACGAAACGATTGAGGCGCGCCTGTTTGCCGAAGATGAAATTCCCTGGGACGAGATCGCTTTTCGCACCGTCAGGGAAACGCTGGTCCTGTACTTCGAGGACCGACGGCGCGGCAGCTTTGACGTCCACACGATGGACATCGTTTAACGCCGCGTCGCATCCACCACCAGCGTGAGTCCTACTGCGGCCCCTGCCGGATCTTGCTTTCCTCTCGCATCTTGATATCTGCGCGCCGCTGGACGCATAGCGGGTGATTGCGCGATCCGGGCTTGTCGCAATGTTCGGCCAGGCAGAACTCGCGCGACAGGAACACCCTGTCCTTGCATTGGTCGACTGGACTCGCGCCGCTCACGGCCACCGCGGCAGGTGCCGGCCTGTTGTCTTCGCGCGCTGGCGCCGCCGGCGTGACAGCCAGATTTCGCGGGGCCTCGACCGGCGCCGAAGCCACGACACGGGGCCTGGGCGCACTGGCCACGCGACGCGGTGCACTGGCCTTCACGGCGACCGCAGGGGAGCCCGAGGCCCCAGCGGCCGCACCCGATGCTGCGCGCGTGAGCGGCGGCATCGGGGCAACTGCTGCGGAGGCTGACGCATTGTTTGCAACAGCAGCGGACGCAACGGCAGCGGGCGCCATCGCCGCGGTAACAGGCACTTCAGCTGAAGCCCCGGGCGCGGTCATCGTAGATGCGCTGGTGGATGAACCTTCGGATGCGCTGGAAGCAGCACTGGCTGCAGCGGCGACATCCCCGGTGGGCGTGCTTTTGCCAGTCATGAGGAAGGCCGCAATTGCAACGACGGCGACCAGGCCAACGCCTGCGATGATGGCAAGGGGCGTCTTCTTTCCGGCCTGGGTCGCAAGCGGTGCACGCTCGCTGTTGTGGTGCGGCTTTTGGCGCTCTCTCTCCTGCTCTTTTTCCTGGTGCAGCGCCCGCTGCGCTTTTGCGCTTGCCGCAGCCGTGGCAAGCGATTCAGGCGCTGCCGCTTCGGCAATCGGCTCGACGGAAGCTGCTGGCACCTGTACCTGCGATGCGGGCCCATCCACGGCTGCAGCGGGCATCGCGGGTTGAGGTTCAGAGTCTGGTAGACGCGCTTCGACCTGCGTGCTGGTGAAGTCGGCAGGTGGGAAAGTGGCCGATTCAGATGGCGGGCCCGAATCGCGTTCGTCCGTTGCGTCGGGTGCGTCCGTTGCATCGGGTGCGCCCGTGGCGGGTGCCTGCGTCGCGGACGGCGTGGCAACCATCAAAGGCGCGGTCAGGGAGCTCGGCCGCATCCGCGTGGCGTCCAGGTCATGCTCGCGCGCGGTGGGCAGACCGCCAAGCACGGTCTGGTCGCCGGTGACTGGCCCCCCAGCCAGCTTGCGAAGGCGTCTGCGCGCCAGATCGGCGTAGATGCCTGCGGGAAACTTGGAAAGAAAGCTTTCGAACTCCTCAGGCTCTACCGAGTCCTTGATGTCTTTCCAGTAAACCAGCTCCACTTCCTGCGTCACCGTTGACGGGCTGGTCATCACCGAGCCCCTCGTTGACGGGTTGATGTTCGATGGGCCCTCCTGCCGCCGACCCGGGTCAGCCGGCGGCACGACCGTTGCGTCTTCGGCTCGACGGATGGCGGATTGCAGGGCAGCCGCAAAGTCGCGGGCAGTGGCGAAACGTTCATCCCTGTTTTTTGCCAGGGCGCGCGCGACAACCGCGTCGATCGCAGCAGGCAGCCGCCCGTTGAATGTGCTGGGCGGCGCCGGTGCGTGGCCGATGATCTGGTGGATGATCGAAAAGTCGTTGTCCCCGTCGAACGGGCGCTTGTCGGTCAGCAGCTGGTACAGCACCACTCCCACAGAAAACAGGTCTGCGCGGGCATCAATTTTCTGGCCCTGCACCTGTTCAGGCGACATGTATTTGAGCGTCCCGACCATGCTGCCCTGCGTTCGGGTGGCCTCACCCGAATCCTGGATGCGCGCCACGCCGAAGTCGGTGAGCTTGACGCGTCCACCCGGCTCGATCAGCAGGTTGGCCGGCTTGATGTCACGGTGAACGATGCCTTGCTTGTGCGCATAGTCCAGCGCCGACAGCAGGTCGCGGATCATCTTGAGCGATTGCTCCAGCGAGTAACGCAGGCCCTTGTCCAGGTGGTGCTTGAGGTCGTCGCCCTGGATGTACTCCATGACGAGAAAGGCGATGTCGCCGTCCCGGTCGGAGTCGTACACGCTGACGATGTTGGGGTGCTGCAGCCGTGCCGCTGAACGGGCTTCGGTGCGAAAACGCGATTCGTATTCGGCGGCGGCTTCTTCCGACAGGTTTTCGACCTTCACGGTCTTGATGGCGACGCGACGATCGAGGTTGGGGTCCCTGCCCTCATACACGATTCCCATCGCGCCCTTGCCGAGAACGCGAATGAGGTCATAGCGGCCAAGCTTTTTGAGACTCACAGAAACAAGCGCCCTCTAACGTGCGGAAACTGATTCTAGCCTCGCGCCTGCGCAAGTTCCTATCGGTCCTTCGGGGGTGTCTCGCGGCGGATACGCAGGCTTTCCCGCAGGTAGGCGTCGGTGAAGTAGCGATCGAGCAGAAGTTGAGTCCACCCGGGCATGTTCTTGCCCTGCTCCTCGTAGAACTTCGAATAGGCATCCCAGGCCCGGACGTTCTCCAGAAGCCGGGGGCCGCCGCCCAGCAGGCGCTCCTTCAGGACCTGCGGATCGAACTCCTTGAGCGTGCCAGCCAGCGCAGCGCGCGCCGCCGCCACGCTCGCGGTGTTGTGGGCGATCAGTTCGACGAACAGTTCACGCAAGGCGCGCTCGGGACTGGCAAACCCGACGCTCGATTGCCGCCCGCCGAACAGGTAACGCAGCTTCGTCTCCTGGGGCCAGTCACTCTTGAGGGGATTGTTGTCCTGCGTCGCAACCATGGTTCGTTCGCCCGACCGGATTTCCTGCTTGACGTCAATGACGCTCGAATGCAGTTCCATGACGCCCAGAACCAGTATCCGCACCAGTCGCCCCATGGACTCGAGTTCGCCCTGGCTCATCGTCGAACACGCCGACGGATCCAGCCCCAGGCCCCTGAACACAGCGGAGACATCGCCTGCTGCGAGCCGGGCGGCGTCCATCGGCCCCCCGTCGCCCGGCCCCGGGCCGAAGGTGCTTTCGAAGCCCCATTCACCGAACGGGTCTTCCTCGTGGGCAGCCGATGCCATGGAGGCGCGCGCCGCAGGCGCAACCGGTGTGGTTGTGCCCGAACCTTCGCGATCAAACACAGCCCAGGGATCGGTGTCGGAAACAGATCGCGGATCGGTACCAGGCCGGGGGTGTGACGCGGTGACGACCTGGACGTCCAGAGCGTACTCACCCACACGCATCGTCTGGCCCACCGGCAGCACGCCGCGCGCGCCGGGGGGCGCTTCTCCGAAAGGCATCTCGACGCCATTGACGACCGAAAGCACATGAAATTGCAGCACGTCGTTGTCGCACCAGACGGCCAGGTGGCGCCGCGATACGTTGCGCTCCGGATCAGGCAGGCAAACGCCGCAGTCCGCGTCACGTCCCAGGACAAGCTGCGGCTGCCCCTCCTGCAGCGTGCGCACCACATCCAGACCAGGGCCTGCAATGCGGAGTTCGAGCGTCATGGGGAGCGCTTGAACGTCAGGCCTTGACCGAGAAATGCACGATGGGCGCCTCCTCGGCTTCTCGCGCGCAGCCCAGAGAAATCTGCCCCTGGCCGACCAGATAGCATTCGGTGCGCCGTAGCACCACCGGTTCGCTCTGGTTACCAAAATAGGCCCAGGTACCGAAGCTCGAACCATCGCCAAGCACGAAATGCCCGCCCCGCCATTCAATCGTGGCGTGCACCCGGGACACGCGCGAATCATTGACGGACAAGCTGGCCGTTGCCGCGCGGCCCAGCGTGAACTTCTCGCCGCCCGTCCCCAGCCTGTGGATCTGCCCGAGCGCCGAAAGCTCCAGTGATGCATCCTTGGGAGCCTTGAACATCGAAACGCCCATCACGGTCGCGTCGGTATCGCGCTCGACCATCCACTGGACGCGGTAGATTTCAGTGACTTCCTGTTTGCCGCGCAGGTACATGGGTCCGAGGCTGCGAAGCTTCGCCTGCAACTGATCGCCAAGCGCGGCCCGCACGCGTTGCGTCGTGAGGATCTGCTCCGCGCCGGCCAGGTCGGCCAGCCGCGCAGCGCTGTTGACCGCGTCGCCGTAGCAATCGCCGTCGATCTCCACCACGTCGCCGCTTTCCACTCCCATCTGCATCTGCACGGCGCGAAGCGTGCCACCCGGATGGACGGGCTTTTCCTGCAGACGCTGCTGGATGGCAATGCAGGCCTCGATGGCGTCGGCCTCCCTGGGGAAAACGACGAAGATGCCGTCGCCCAGCAACTTGACCACCCGCCCGCTGTGCTGTTCGAAAGTTCTTGCAAGGGCGCCTGTGAGTTGCGTGACGAATCGACCGGCCGTCTCGTCCCCAAGGCGCTCAAAGATGCCGGTACTGCCCACCAGGTCTGCAAAAACGACTGTTGCCACGATGTGTTCAGCGTCCCTGGGTTGTGGAGTGAATTAACGCCATTGGCCGGGATTTTATGCGAGGCGCCTTGATGACACCCTGCGTGGTTCACCCGAAAACAAAAGGGCCAACAGAAACCTGTTGGCCCTTCGAGAGAACTACGGGTGATCTCAAGATCACTTCAACGCGACGGCAAGTCGCTTTGTTGATTGGTCGGCGTGAAAGGATTCGAACCTTCGACCCCTTGCACCCCATGCAAGTGCGCTACCAGGCTGCGCCACACGCCGAGCCTTGAATTATAGCGCGAGGCTTCAGTGCGTCGATGACAGCAAGTCGCGAATCTCGAAGAGTTCCCTTCGCACCAGCATCAACTTCTGCGAAACCCGATCGTCATCGTCTACGACGGCACTGTCCTCAAAATCCTCGAAGGCCGAATCCTCGACCTCAATGACTTCTACGCCTTCAAGCATCACCTCGCCGGCACGCCGCTTGTCCCTTTCGACCTGTACCAGTTCCTGCAGTTTGTTGCGCGCGCCGCTGATGGTGAAGCCCTGGTCATAGAGCAGATCCCGGATCCGGCGAATCATCAACACCTCATGGTGCTGGTAGTAACGCCGGTTGCCACGACGCTTCATCGGACGCAGTTGCGTGAATTCCTGCTCCCAATACCGTAGCACGTGAGGCTTGACACCACACAGGTCGCTGACTTCACCGATGGTGAAGTAACGCTTTGCTGGTATGGAGGGGAGGCTTTTCTCCATTGAAATCAATATCGTAGGAGGGAAAGCTGCTAGGTTACTCTAAGAAACCCGCACGTGCAAAGCGCAAGTTTCGAAAGACGCCGATTTCGGTATCAACGAGCGCTGGAAAATTGCGGGCTCAGCCTTCTGACGGGCCATTGCCCTGAATCTGCTCCTTGAGCTTGTGGCTGGCGTGGAAGGTGACCACGCGGCGGGCATCAATTGGAATGGCTTCACCGGTGCGGGGGTTGCGGCCCGGCCGCGGCGCCTTGGTGCGAATCTGGAAGTTGCCGAAACCGGAAATCTTCACGTCATTTCCTTCGACCAGGCTATCGGAAATCAGGTCGAAAAAGGCGTCAATCATGTCCTTGGATTCGCGCTTGTTCAGGCCGATCTGCTCGAACAGCAACTCCGCCAGCTGCGCTTTGGTCAACGCCGGTGTCTCCAGGCTTTCAACTGCAAAGTCCATCAGTTCGTCCCGCGGGGTATTGAGCCCTTCCATGTTCTCATCCTCTCAGTCGCCCGCCAAGACGCACTGCAATCGCATCGACAACCGACTTCACTGCCGCATCAATCTGGTCGTCGGTCAGTGTGGCTTCGGCGCTGGAAAGCGTCAAGCGAACTGCTGCGCTTTTTTCCCCGGCGGCAAGCCCCACTGCGCCCTGCTTGGGCTTGTAGATATCGAAAACAAAGGCATCCTGCAGAAGGCCGCGCGTCTGTGCCGCGCGCGCCGCTGCAAGGATCGCGTCGTGTGTCACGGTGTCTGCGACGATGACCGCAATGTCGCGCTGCGCCGGCTGGAACTTCGGCACGGGGGTGAATGCTGCCACTTCGCGATGCGCGGCAGCCTCGAAATCGAGTTCGAACAGCACAGGTGCATGGGCCAATTCCCACTTCTGCCGCCAACGCGGATGCAATTCGCCGACAAACCCGATTCTCTTTCCATCCAGACTGATCTGCGCGCAGCGACCCGGGTGCATCGCAGGGTGCGCTGCGGGCTCGAAGCTTGCCTTGAGTGGAGCAAGCAGTGCCTCGACATCGCCCTTGACGTCATAGAAGTCGGTGCCCGATGACTTCGAGCCCCATTGAAGCCCGGCGGCATCTCCGTAGGCTAGGCCAGCAACATGCACCGGCTGACGCACGCCGCGGACGGTGACATCACCGGTCGGCACCGACGCATCGCGCAGGAAGACCCTGCCCACCTCGAAGAGACGGACCCGCTCGGCCTTGCGGTCCAGGTTGAATTTCAGCGCTTGCAGGAGCGAGCCGAGCAGCGAAGACCGCATCACGCTCATCTGGCTCGCGATCGGGTTGAGCAGCCTGATCGGATCGGTGTTGCCAGCAAGCTCACGTTCCCAGCTCTCTTCGACAAAGCTGAAGTTGATGGTCTCCTGATAGCCGCTGGCCGCAAGCAGGCGCCGGACGGCGAACCGGTTTCGACGGCTCTCGGGCTGGATGCGCGCCGTGATCGGGGCCATGGGCGGCGTGGTGGGCAGGTTCTCGTACCCGACGATGCGCACGACCTCCTCGATCAGGTCTTCCTCGATCGTGATGTCGAAGCGGTACGGCGGCGGGGTGACGGTTAACACACCATCCTGGGACGACACGGGCAGGCCCAGTCGCTTGAACGCGTCGACGCATTGCGCCTCGGTCAATGGCATGCCAATGACCTTGGAGGCCCTTGCAACGCGCAGACTGACCGGCCTGCTTTCGGGCTGCACGACGACCTGATCGTCCATGGGCCCCGCTTCACCGCCGCAGATCGCCTGGATCAGGCGAGTGATGTGTTCGATGTGTTCGACCGTCGTGCCCGGATCGACGCCCCGTTCGAACCGGTGGCCTGCATCGGTGGAAAAGTTGTAGCGGCGCGAGCGCCCCTGGATCGCCTGCGGCCACCAGAAGGCAGCCTCGACATAGACATTGCGCGTGTCGTCGGAGACCGCTGTCGCGTCGCCTCCCATGATGCCGGCCAGCGATTCGACCCGCCGGTCATCGGCAATCACGCCGGTGGAATCATCGACCGTCACCGTATTGCCATTGAGCAGCTTGAGCGTTTCGCCTGCCTTGCCCCAGCGCACGTCAAGCGCGCCATGAATCTTGTCGAGGTCAAAAATGTGCGAGGGGCGGCCAAACTCGAACATGACGTAATTCGAGATGTCCACCAGCGCGGTGACGCTTCGCTGCCCGCACCGGGCGAGTCGGTCGATCATCCACTGGGGTGTTTTGGCCTTCGTATCGACATTGCGTACGATCCGGCCCGAAAAGCGTCCGCAGAGGTCGGCGGCTGTCACGGTCACCTTGAGCCTGGCATCGTGCACCACGGGCGCGGCTTCGAACGTCGGCTGCCTGAGCTCGGCACCGGTCAGTGCAGAGAGCTCCCGCGCCACGCCATACACGCTCAGCGCATGCGCCAGGTTGGGGGTGAGCTTGAGCGTGAAGATGGTGTCGTCGAGCGCGAGCACTTCACGAACAGGCGCACCGACCGTTGCGTCAGCGGCAAGCTCCAGCAAGCCGCCGTGATCCTCGCTCAATTTGAGTTCGCGGGCCGAACACAGCATGCCCTGGCTTTCGACGCCGCGAAGCTTGCCCAGCCTGATCTGGAAGGGCTTGCCGTCTTCGCCCGGGGGCAATTCAGCGCCAACGAGCGCGGTGGGCACCTTGATGCCCACCCGCGCGTTCGGGGCGCCGCACACGATGTTGAGCAAGGCGCCCTGCCCCACATCCACCTGGCACACCCGCAGGCGATCGGCATCAGGATGCTGCACAGCTTCCTTGATTTCGCCGACCACGACTTTGCTGAAAGGCGGCGCGACCGGGTGCAGTGCCTCTACCTCCAGCCCGCCCATCGTCAGGGTATCGGCGATCTGTCGGGTGGTAAGCGGCGGATTGCAGAACTCGCGCAGCCAGGACTCGGGAAATTGCAT
>JAZKFD010000173.1:0-4059 GCA_040386635.1 Pseudomonadota bacterium | reverse complement strand
GCAATGGCTATTACTTCAGCCTGATCGAGAGCCTGGCCAAGCACTACAAGTTCAATGTCGATGTGCCGTTTGAAGAGCTCGACCTGCCGGTGCAGAACGTGGTGCTCAACGGATCGGGCGACGAAGAGATCCGGTTCAGCTACGTGATGGACTCCGGAAACTTCGCCGGCAAGAAGCTGGCGAAGAAGCACACCTTCGAAGGCATCGTGCCCAACATGGCGCGGCGCTATCGCGAGACCGATTCGGTCGCGGTGCGCGAAGAGCTCGCGCGCTATCGCAGCATGCAGCCATGCCCCGAGTGCAACGGCACGCGACTTCGCAGCGAAGCGCGTCATGTGAAGATCGGCGACGGTGAGCAGGCGCGCGCCATCTACGAAGTCAGCCACGCAACGCTGCGCGACAGCCTCGCCTATTTCACCGACCTGAAGCTGCACGGCGCCAAGGCCGACATCGCCGAAAAGGTCGTGCGCGAAATCGGCCTTCGTCTGAAATTCCTCAACGACGTCGGACTGAACTACCTCAGCCTGGACCGCAGCGCCGAGACCCTGTCGGGCGGCGAGGCGCAGCGCATCCGGCTTGCATCGCAGATCGGTTCGGGCCTCACGGGCGTGATGTACGTGCTGGACGAGCCGAGCATCGGCTTGCACCAGCGCGACAACGATCGCCTCATCAGCACCTTGCGCCACCTGCGCGATATCGGCAACAGCGTCATCGTGGTCGAGCACGACGAGGACATGATCCACGCGGCTGACTACGTCATCGACATGGGACCGGGGGCGGGCATCCACGGTGGCCGCGTGATGGCGCAGGGTACGTTCGAAGAAGTGAAAGCCTCACCGGACTCGCTCACGGGGCAATACCTCTCGGGCGCGAAGTCAATTGCAGTTCCGCCCCGGCGCACGCCGTGGCTTCCGGTCGTCACCGCAGAGCGCATCGAGCGCAAGGCATCCCGGTTTCCGCCCAGCGATGCCGCGTTGCGGCGGCGCGAACGCGAGGCGCATCACCTGGCGACGCTTGGCGACGTGCAGGAAATTCGCGTGATCGGTGCCAGGGGCAACAACCTCAAGGAGGTGAACGTTGCGTTTCCGGTGGGCCTGTTTACCTGCGTGACCGGCGTCTCGGGCTCGGGCAAATCGACCATCGTCAACGACACGCTCTACGCCGCGGTGGCGCGCACGCTCTATCGCGCGCACGAAGAGCCCGCACTGCACGACACGGTTGAAGGCATCGAACATTTCGACAAGGTCATCAACGTCGACCAGTCACCCATCGGTCGCACGCCGCGCAGCAATCCGGCGACCTACACCGGCCTGTTCACGCCGATCCGCGAACTGATGGCCGAAACGTCCACCGCCAAGGAACGTGGCTACGGCCCCGGTCGCTTCTCGTTCAACGTCGCGGGGGGCCGCTGCGAAGCGTGCCAGGGCGATGGCGTCGTCAAAGTCGAGATGCATTTTTTGCCTGACGTGTATGTGCCTTGTGATGTCTGCAAGGGTCAGCGCTACAACCGCGAGACCCTGGAAGTGCAGTGGAAAGGCCGAAACATTGCACAAGTGCTGGACATGACGGTCGAGGACGCGTTCAACTTCCTGAAGGCGGTTCCGACGATCTCGCGCAAGCTGCAGACATTGCTGGACGTGGGCCTGTCGTACATCAAGCTCGGCCAGGCGGCAACCACGCTGTCAGGCGGTGAGGCGCAACGGGTCAAGCTCGCGCTGGAGCTGTCCAAACGCGACACCGGCCGCACGCTCTACATCCTGGATGAGCCGACAACCGGTTTGCATTTCGCCGACATCGACCTGCTGCTGAAGGTGCTGCACCAGCTGCGCGACGCGGGCAACACGATCGTGGTGATCGAGCACAACCTGGACGTGATCAAGACGGCAGACTGGATCATCGACATGGGTCCGGAGGGCGGCGCGGGTGGCGGCCAGGTGGTTGGTGTCGGCACGCCAGAGGACATCGCGGCCAATGAAGCAAGCCACACGGGACGCTACCTCAAGCGACTTCTTCGGTAGTCGTTTTCGCGTTTTCCGTATACCAATCGGTTCATCGATCTGGTTAAATCCTGCAAAACCCGGGAGATCACCATGGCCAACCCTTTCGTGCACGTCGAACTGAGCAGCAACGACCTGCCTGCCGCCAAGACTTTTTACTCCAGCCTGTTCGACTGGAAGCTGGACGAAATGCCGATGGGTCCGGGCATCACGTACACGACCATCAACCCTGGCGACGGTACCGGTGGCGGCATGATGAAGAACCCGGTTCCCGGGACCCCTTCGTTCTGGCTTCCGTATGTGAACGTGGACGACATCAACGCCTCCACGAAAAAGGTCGAATCGCTGGGCGGCAAGGTCATGCATCCGGTGACGCCGGTTGCGGAAATGGGATGGTTCAGCGTGATCTCCGATCCGTCCGGGGCGGCGCTGGGCCTCTGGCAGACCAGGACGGCCTGATCCCGCAAACCGCCGGGGCGCCTGATCCCCTATCGATGCCCTACCGATGCCGGATGTGCTTCAGTGAATCTCCGGCTCGCCGCCCGCCGCTTCGACTTTCTTTTCGGTTTCCAGAAAGTCGAAGTCGCAGCCCGTATCGGCCTGCTGGATGTGCTTGAGGTAAAGCACGCCGAATCCGCGCGTGAATTTGGGCTCGGGCTGCTTCCACTCGGCCCTGCGCCGGGCGAGCTCTTCGTCGCTCACCTGCATGTCGATTCGGCGCGCATCCACATCCAGCGAAATCAGGTCGCCATCGCGCAGCAGACCAAGCGGTCCGCCCACATGCGATTCAGGCGTGACGTGCAGCACGCATGCACCATAACTGGTGCCGCTCATGCGGGCATCGCTGATGCGCAGCATGTCACGCACGCCTTCTTTCAACAGCTTCTGCGGAATCGGCAACTGCCCCCACTCGGGCATGCCGGGAGCGCCTTGTGGCCCCGCGCTTTGCAGCACGATGACGCTGTCTTTGGTGACCTGCAAATCGGGTGAATCGATGCGCGCGGCCATGTCGTTGTAATCCTTGAACACCACGGCCGGCCCGGTGTGCCTGCGCAGGTGCGGCTCCATCGCCGCCGGCTTGATGACGGCACCGCCGGGCGCGAGATTGCCGGTGAGCACCGCCAGGCCGTCGCTTGCAACAAGTGGATTGCTGCGCGGGCGAATCACGTCTTCGTTGAAGACCCTGGCGCCCTCGATGTTTGCGCCCAGCGTCGTGCCCATGCAGGTCAACTGCCCGAAATCCATCAGGTCGCCCAACTGACCCAGGAACGCGCGCAAGCCGCCCGCATAGTAGAAGTCCTCCATCAGGTACTTGCCGCTCGGTCGCAGGTTGGCAAGCACGGGCGTTCGGCGTGCGAGCGCATCGAAGCGCTCCAGGTCCAGCGCAACACCGGCGCGGCGTGCCAGCGCAATCAGGTGCACCACCGAATTGGTCGAGCCACCCAGTGCGAGCACCGCCGTCACCGCGTTGTCGAACGATTGGGCCGTGAGGATGTCAGAGGGCTTCAGGTCTTCCCACACCATGTCCACGATTCGCTTGCCGGTGAGCGTGGCCATCTGCGAGTGGCGCGAATCCGGCGCAGGAATCGATGAGGCGCCCGGCAAGGTCAGGCCCAGTACCTCCATCGCCGAACACATCGTGCTGGCCGTGCCCATCGTCATGCAGTGACCCGCAGACCGTGCAATGCCGTCTTCGACTTCCTGCCAGTCGCCTTCGCTGATGTTGCCCGCGCGCAGCTCGGCCCAGTACTTCCAGGTGTCCGAGCCGGAGCCCAGGTATTCGCCCTTGTAGTCGCCGCGCAGCATCGGTCCTGCGGGCATGAAAATCGCGGGCAGGTCCATCGAGATCGCACCCATCACCAGCGCGGGCGTCGTCTTGTCGCAGCCACCCATCAGCACGCAGCCATCGGCCGGATAAGAACGCAGCAGCTCCTCGCATTCCATCGCCAGCAGGTTGCGGTAAAGCATGGTGGTGGGTTTCTGGAACGGCTCGGACAGGGAAATCGCAGGCATCTCCACCGGAAATCCGCCCGCCTGCCAGATGCCGCGCTTGACCTCTTCG
>JAZKFD010000172.1:0-14932 GCA_040386635.1 Pseudomonadota bacterium | reverse complement strand
CCACGATCCACTGGGCTTCGCGCAGGTGCAGCTTGGCGTTCACCGGCACCACGGCTAGCCCTGCCCACCAGCAGCCGTAGATCAGCTCCAGGTAGGCAGGATGGTTGCGCATGAAAATCACCACCCGCTCACCGGGCGCAAGGCCGCGTGCCGTCAAGGCATGGGCCAGCCGGGCGGCACGCGCAGCCAGCGCGCCATAGGTGTGGAGAAGTCGCTTGCCCTCGAACAACGCAGGACGTCCGGGATCCATCAGCGCGATCCGCCGCAGCGACGTGGCCAGGTTCATCTCACTCCTTGCGATTTGCCAAGGCCGCCACGATAGAGCACCGGCGCTACTCGCGCCATAGCGTAGAAACACCACAGCATTCGCCCGAACAGGGAATGACCCCATGGTCTTGAACCAGGCCCGCGCCTACGCTCGCGGCTTCCCACCCTCCACCTGTCCTGTTGTTTGTAGTTAGGAGAGCGAATTGAAAAGACGTACCCTTGGAATGTGGGCCGCCAGCGCGCTGGCCCTGCCGCAGACCCGTGCCTGGGCAGCCTCCGAAATCACCATCGGCCAGGTCGCGCCGCTGTCAGGCGTGCTCGCCACCACCGGAGCCCAGATGGTGCTGGGCGGCAAGGTCTATTTCGACTACATCAACGCCACTGGCGGCATCAATGGAAAGAAGATCCGCCACATCGTGCTCGACGACGGCTACAAGGTCGATGAGACCGTTCGCCTCACGCGCGAACTGCTGGCCCAGCCGGAAGTAGTCGCGCTGTACGGTTTTGCCGGTACGGCCAATGTCGGCAAACTCCTCACGGACAAGATCCTCGAAGAAGGCGGCGCCGCACTGGTCGCGCCGTACACCGGCGGGGAGCCCCTTCGCACCCCCTTCAATCCCTGGATATTCCACCTTCGCGCCGGCTATGCCGACGAAGCCGAGCACATGGTGCAGCAGGTGTCCACGCTGGGCATGACGCGCATTGCAGTGATGTACCAGGACGACGGCTTCGGAAAGGCGGGCCTTGAAGGCGTGCAGAAGGCCCTGGCCAAGCGCAACCTCAAAATGTCGGTGGCCGCCGGGTACGAGCGCAACACCGACAAGGTGGAAGACGCCGTGAGCAAGGTCAAGGCCTCCGACGCCCAGGCGGTCATCATGGTTTCGGTCAACAAGTCCACCGCGGCTTTTGCGCGCCTGTACCGCGAAGCCGGTGGCGGCGCGCAGCTCTACAACATCTCCGTGGTGGACCCGGCCGAGATCGTGAAACTCGCGGGTCTGAAGAATGCGCAAGGCATGGGTATCTGCCAGGTCGTGCCCTACCCCTACATGCCCAACCTTCCCGCTGTGCGCGAGTTCCATACCCTCATGAAGCGGTTCGCGCCCAAGGACCTGGTGAACTACACCAACTTCGAGCAATTCCTGGGCGCGAAGGTCCTGGTCGAGGGACTGCGCCGGGCTGGGTCTGCGCCGACCCGCGCCAAGGTGATGAAGGGGCTGGAATCGATGGGCAATTTCGACCTCGGCGGCGTGACTGTGGGCTATTCGCCGCAAAATCGCGTGGGCTCGCGTTACGTCGAAGTGACGGTGATCGGCAGCAGCGGCAAGCTGCTCAAGTAGCGCATCAGCCCACGCCCACCAGGCGCGCGAGGAGCTCGCCATGGGTGCCCGCCCCGAGCTTTTTCATCAGGCGCGAACGGTGGGCCTCAACTGTACGCGGGCTCAATCCCAGCAGCCGGGCGATCTGCTTGCTGGTTCCGCCGGTGACGATGTGCTGGGCGATCTCGCGTTCACGCTGCGTGAGGTTGCTGGCGACCGGTCGCTTGCGGGAGATGTCTTCGAACATCCAGACCGCCTGCGCAAATGGCCGCGAGCGGTCCACCGCACGACCGGCCACATGGCACCAAAAGAGCGTGCCGTCGCGCCGCTTCATGATGCGGTCGTCGCTGTAGGTCCCGGCCTCCCGCATCACCGGCAGGCCCAGGTTGCCCACGTGGACAAACTCTTCATGCGAAGGATACAAAGGTGCGAGGGGCTTGCCGTGCAACTCGCCTTCGGCATAGCCGAACATCATGCCGAAGGCCTGGTTGCACAGGGTCACCACGCGCTCTTCGGTCACGCACATACCCACTGGCGAGAGGTCGAATGCCAATTGAAGGGCAACGACGGTGCTGGCATCCAGGGGTTGGGACATCCCGCGCATTGTCCTGCCCCACCGCTGCGGCAACCATCGGCAATTACGCGGATCAGGGTCCCACGACTGGAACCGATGCAGTCCGACAGGGCGGGCATGACAGCTGCGCTCATATGGAGCGTTCGCATTCGATCAGGAGAACTCCATGAAGATTTCACTCGCAGCCCTCGGAATTTCCCTTGCACTTTCCGGCGCAACCGTCCTGGCACAGCAGCAGTCACAAAAAACCGACTCCGGCACGACCAGCTCGTCGTCGGGTCCCACTTTCACCGAGAAAGTGAAGGAGGCCGCCCAGAACATCGGCGAGAAAACCAGGGAAGCGGCGCAAAAGATGAAAGAGAAGGCTCAGCAGACCGCCGACAAGTCGAAGGCATCAGACGATATCGAAAAGGACCGGGACAACAAGTCCGACGGAAAACGCGACGGCAGCTCGGCAGCGGCGCAGATGCAGAAAAAAGCGGATGCGGATCTCAAGGCTGCCAGGTCGAAATGCGCATCGATGGAAGACGGCTCGCAAAAAGCCATCTGCCAGAAGCAGGCAGCTGCTGCACATGCCAACGCCGAAGTGAGGGTCGAGAAGGCACGTGCCGCCAATCAGTCCAGCACCTCCACGATGGGTGCTGGCAAGTCTTCTCAATAAAAATCTAGCGTCCGGCCGAGCCCATCTTGCCCTGTAGCACCGCCACCAGGTGCTGCTTGGCTTCGGCCAGCTGCGCCTTGTCTGCATCGTGCACTTTACGGAAGAACGCGGCGCACTCGGCAGAGCCTGCGGCTTCGGCGTCCTTGATGTACTGGTCATAGGCGATCAGGGCCTGCGCCTTGTTCTGCATGAGGGTGATCCAGTCGTAGGCGAGGTCGCTCAGGGGATGCGGATCGGAAGCTTTTTCTTGCATGGTGTGCCTTTCTTGGGGATGTAAACCAGGCACTCAGGATACGGTGATCCGCTTGCCAATGGGGCTCATCCATAGCGGGATTCGGCGAATTCGCGATGCTCCGCTCGATTTAAACCCGTCCTGCGTGTAGGATGAGTTCAGCTCTTCCATCCACATGGACCGCCCCCAGGCCAACCTGCCCGTTCATAGCCTCGATGCGACTCTCGCAGCGACGAGGCGATGGCTTGCCAGCTGGCTGCGATGGCTTGCAGTGCCCTGCATCGTCCTGCTGGCCGGGTCAGCATGGGCAGCCCAGACGGTACGAGTCGGTGTCTATCAGAACAGTCCCAAGGTGGACTACACCGCCGAGGGCATATCCGAAGGCATCTTCGTCGACCTGATCGAAGCCATTGCCAGCAAGGAAGGCTGGACACTGCAATACGTACCGGGCACTTTTGGCGAGGGATTGACACGGCTGGCGGCCGGTGAAATCGACCTGATGCCGGACGTCGCACTCACCAGCGAGCGCGAGGGCTCCTTTGCATTTGGCCGCGAAGCCGTGTTATCGAGCTGGAACCAGGTCTATGCACGGCGCGGCAGCGGCATCCGTTCGATCGTCGATCTGGACGGCAAGCGCGTGGCGGTCGTGGAAGGATCGATGCAGCAGGACTACATCCGGCAGATGGCGTCGGCGTTCGCCATGATCGTGACGCTGGTGCCCCTTCCCGACTTTGCATCGGCATTCCAGGCGGTCGCCCAGGGCCAGGCCGACGCCGTTGTGACAAACCGGTTTTATGGGGTGCGCCACTCGGCTGCCAGCGACCTGGAAGACACCTCGATCATCTTCAATCCGTCCCGTCTGTATTTCGCCGCAGGGAAAGGGGCCGACCGTGCGATGCTGGACGCGATCGACAAGCACCTGGTCGCCCTCAAGGCCGATCCGAACTCCATCTACTTCCAGTCGATGACTCGCTGGACCGCCGGAAGCGAGCGAACCGTCCTGCCGCCCTGGTTGAAGTGGGCTGCACCGGCCGCCGCCTTGCTGCTGCTGACCAGTTTTGGCTGGGCCGCGACCCTGACGCGCACCGCCCTGCGTTTGCAGGAGAGCGAAGTGCGCCAGCGCGAACTGGCGACCGAGCGCAGCCGTTTGCTCGACGAAGTGCAGGTCCGGGCGGATGCGCTGGAGCGCACCTCCGTGCAGTTGGCACTGGCCCGGGATGCCGCCGAAGCAGCCGACCGCACGAAGTCGGCTTTTTTGGCCACGATGAGCCACGAATTGCGTACGCCGCTCAACTCGATCATCGGCTTCACCGGAATTGTCCTGCAGGGATTGGCCGGTCCGGTCAATGCGGAACAGGCCAAGCAACTGGGCATGGTGCGCGATTCGTCTCGACACCTGCTGGCCCTGATCAACGACGTGCTCGATATTTCCAGGATCGAAGCGGGCGAATTGACAGTTGCAAGCACGCCCTTCGACCTGACGGCATCCATTCGGAAGGTGACCGGCATCGTTGAACCGCTGGCAGCAAGAAAGGGACTGTCGCTGTCGGCGACGGTTGCCGATGACGTCGGGTCGATGACTGGCGATGCGCGGCGTGTCGAGCAGATCCTGCTGAATCTGCTGGGCAATTCGATCAAGTTCAGCGAGCGCGGCTGCGTGTCGCTTGACGTGGGCCTTTTGCCCCACTGGGACGCAGGCCTCGACCGCGCGCCCCAACCCGCAGTCCGGATGCAGGTCACAGATACCGGCATCGGCATTCGACCGGAGGACATGACCCTGCTGTTCCGGCCGTTCCGTCAGGTCGATTCGGCGCTCTCGCGCAGCCACGATGGCACCGGCCTGGGACTTGCCATCTGCCATCGGCTCGCCACGCTGATGGGCGGCAGGATCAGCGCGCAAAGCGTCTGGCAGCAAGGCAGCGTTTTCGAAGTCATCCTGCCTCTCAACCACAGCGCCAGCCCGCAACGGCAGCGGGGCGCTGCATGAACAACAGGATCCTGCGCAAACCTGCTGGAGCGGCTTCGTGAAGCGCGCCCTCATCGTCGATGACCGGAACGACAACCTGTACCTGCTCAAAATGATGCTGCAGGGAAACGGGTTTACGGTTGACGAGGCATGCAACGGCACGCAAGCCCTGGACGCGGCGCAGCTGCACCGGCCGGACATCGTCATCAGCGATCTTTTGATGCCGGAGATGGATGGCTTCACGCTGCTGCGGCGCTGGAAGGCAGACGACCGCTTGAGCCCGGTTCCCTTTATCGTTTACACCGCCACCTACACCGAGCCCCAGGACGAAGCCCTTGCCATGCACCTGGGTGCCGACGCATTTCTGTTGAAGCCGATGGAGCCGGATGTGCTGATGGCGAGCATCCTCGAAGTGCTCGAGCGCACGACCCACCGCGATCAGCCCCCACGCGCGCCGACGCTTGGCGAAGAAGAGTCGCTCAGGCTCTACAGCGAGGTGCTGGTGCACAAGCTGGAAACACGCAGCGCGCAACTCGAGCAACGCATCGCCGCGCTCACGGAATCCGAATCCCACGTTCAGCGGCTGAACCGGCACTATGCTCTGCTCAGCGCGACCAACCAGGCGATCGTGCATACGCAATCGCGCGATGAGCTGTTCCAGACAGTGTGTCGCCTGGCGGTGACGCTGGGTGGATTTCGCCTGGCCTGGATCGGCATGCTGGACACCTCCAGCGCCGAGGTGGTGCCCGTGGCGTGGCACGGCTCGGGGCCGCAGTGGTTTGCGCGCACCGGCAAATTCACCCTGAAAGGTCCGCGCCGCACCCCCGCCGAAATTGCGCTCGGAGAAGACCGCGTCTACATCTGCAACGACCTTCTCGAAGACGCCGCACTCGCCAGCCTGCACTCGGATATGGACCAATCCGGCTTGCGTGCGGCTGCGTCATGTCCCTTGCGCATGGGGCCGCATGCGGTCGGGGTGCTCACCCTGTTTGCACAAGAGCCGGGCTACTTCAGCGACTCCCTGAGGGATCTCGTGTCGGAGATGGCAGGCGACGTTTCATTTGCGCTGGAAATCTTCGAGAAGGAGGATGTGCGCCGGCAGGCCGAGGATGAACTGCGCCGCCTCAACGCCGAGCTCGAGGAACGCGTCGAGTTGCGCACCTGCGAGCTGATGGAGGCCAACAAGGAACTGGAGGCGTTCAATTACTCGGTGTCGCATGATCTTCGGGCCCCGCTGACGTCGGTGACCGGGTTTGGCCAGGTGTTGCTGCGCAACCTGGGCGACCGGCTCGACGATGCCTCACGCGGCATGCTCAACCGCATGCTTGCCAACACGGCTCGCATGTCAAGGCTGATCGATGACCTCCTGAACTTTGCACAGGTGTCCCGCCAGCCGATGCGCTCACGCGAATGCGACTTGAGCGAGCTGGCATGGGAAGTCGTGGAAACGCTTCGCCATGCCGAGCCCGACCGCAAGGTGCACGTGGTCATTGCGCCCGGGTTGAAAGCCACGGTCGATCCTGGACTCGCACGCATCCTGCTGGACAACCTCGTTGGCAACGCCTGGAAGTTCACGTCGCGAACTGAAGCACCCCGCATCGAGTTCGGACGTGAAACCATTGACGCACGGGAGTGCTTCTTTGTCAGTGACAACGGCGCGGGCTTCGACATGGCCTATGCCGGCAAACTGTTCACACCCTTCGAGCGCCTGCACGGCATGGACGAATTCGGCGGTCCGGCATTGGCTTGAGCATCGTCCAGCGCATCGTCATTCGGCACAAGGGCCGTGTCTGGGCGCAGGCCGCGCCCGGGCTCGGTGCCACGATCCGGTTTACCCTGGGCTAGCATCTCCAGGCTCCGCCGTGTCCCGGGACGGCTCCACGCGTGTCGCCAGGTGATCCTGCCCTTCGGCCGCATCGCGGTAAAGCGCCGCCCGCACCAGCATCATGAAGGTAACCGGTGTGGTGACAAGCATGAACAGCCCGATCAGGATGTGATGCAGGACCAGGCGCCCCTGCACCTCGCTGAAGTGGAGTACACAGGCGGCGATCACCAGGGCGGCGCCCAGCGTGGCGCCCATGGTGGGCGGGTGGACACGCTCGTAGAACGTACGCATCCTGAGCAGGCCTACTGAACCTGCAAGCGCGACAAGCGCACCGGCAACGAGCAGGATCCCTGCGAAGGTGCTCATTCGATCACCTCGCCGCGCAGCAGGAATTTCGCCATCGCCGTCATCGAGACGAAGCCCAGGACCGCGATGACCAGCGCTGCCTCGAACACGTGCGGATTGCCGGTGCGCAGGCCGTGGGTGAGCACCAGCAGCATCGCGTTCACATAGAGCGTGTCCACCGCAAGCACGCGGTCCTGCGCGCGCGGACCGAGCATCAGCCGAACTGCCGAGCAGACAATCGCCAGTCCCAGGATCACCTGCGCCACGAAGGCGGCCGTGTCCAGAAAATTCGTGCTCATTCAAAGATCTCCAGCAACAGGCGTTCGTAGCGCTGCTTGAACTCGCGCACCGCAACTTCAGGGTCGCGAAGGTCAAGAACATGCAGGGTGAGGACGTTTGACGCCGCCTCGTGATGAGCCCAGGCGGTGCCGGGCGTGGCCGTGACAATCGCCGCAAGCACCGCCAGCCCCCTTGCATCGCGCAGCTCCAGCGGGATTGCCATGAAGCCGGCGACCCTGCCCGGGCGCGACAAACCAAGCACGATGCGAAAGACGGCGAGGTTGGATCTGACAATATCGATCGCGACAACAAGGCCCAGCCTGGCTGCAGGCACGAAAAAACCCCGTCGAAGGCCCTGCTGCGACGGCTCCAGCCGGTCATACACCAGACCGAATGCCACGCCCATCAACAGGCCCAGCACGACATGTGCGATGTCAAGGCTGTCGTTGAGCAGCAGCCACATGGCCAGCAAGCCCAGGGTGAGCAGCGGATGGGGAACGAAGCGCCTCATGGAACCAGCACCTTGCGGATGTAGCCGTCAGCCGGGTGCAGCGAGTTGCGGGCTTCCTGCATGAAACTCATCACCGGTCCCGCAAAGATCGTGAGCACCAGGGACAAGGCGATCAGCCCCGCCACTGGCATGATTTCAATCAGGCGCACGCGCGGTGCAATGCGCGCCGAGTCGGCCCAGAAAATGCGCACCCCGGCCCGCGCCAGGGCGATGATCGCGGCCAGTCCCGACAGCACGACGAGCGCCAGCACCAGCCATGACCCGGTTGATACGGCGGGCGCATCCAGCACCTGCGCCATCATCGCGAACTTGGCGACGAAGCCCGGCAAGGGCGGCAGGCCGGCGATGAGCAGGCTGGTGAAGGCAAAGGCCAGCCCGAGCACGGCCATGGTCGCCGGAATCAATACGCCAACCAGCTCCTCCGGCTGGGCGTCCTCGTCATCGACGCGAAATGCCTCCGCGGTGACGGCCAGCACGTTGGCACCGGGCACCCGCGAGCGCTCGATCAATTCAACCAGCAGAAACAGGGCCGCCGTACCGAGTGTGGATGTCACCAGGTAGAAAAAAGCCGGCGCGACGACGTCAGGCCCGCCGACGCCGAGCGTGGCGAGCAAGGTTCCCGAGGACACCACCAGGCTGCAACTTGCAATGCGCCCCAGGTCCTGCGAGCCGAGCATGCCGACCATGCCGAAGACCAATGTCGCCATGCCGCCATACATCAACAACTCGGCGCCTGTCACGCCGCCAAACACGACGAACCAGACGCGGATCAGCGCGTAAATGCCGACCTTGCTGAGGATGGAGAAAAGCGCCGCAACCGGCGCACTGCTGGACTTGTAGGTTGCGGGCAGCCAGAAGCCGAGCGGCCACATGCCTGCCTTCACCAGGAATGCAACGGCGAGCGTGGCGGCACCGATCTCCAGCAGCACGCGGTCGGCGTCCAACAGCTTCGGAAGCCTGATCGCCAGGTCGGCCATGTTCAGGGTTCCGGCCATGCCATACAGCAAGCTCACGCCAACCAGAAACAGCAGCGAAGCCGCCAGGTTGATCACGATGTAGTGCAGGCTCGCGCGCACGCGGGGCATTCCTCCGCCGTGCAAGGCCAGGCCGTAGGAGGCCGCCAGCAGCAGTTCGAAGAACACGAACAGGTTGAACAGGTCGCCCGTAAGGAATGCGCCGTTGAGTCCCGCCAACAGGAACTGGAACAGCGGATGGAACTGCGGCCCGGCGCGGTGCCACCGCGCGAGCGCAAAGAGCAACGCAGCCAGGCCCAGGACCGCTGTCAGGAGCACCATGAAAGTGGCCAGCCGATCAGCGACCAGCACGATACCCATGGGCGCGGCCCAGGCACCTAGCGAATAGACGTGCGTCACAGGACTGCCTGCGCGTGCGACCAGCGCCACCGCAGTGACCAGTGTGAGCAGCACTGAAGCCACGCTGACCGAGGCCTTGAACGTGTGGCGCGGCTCATCGATCACCAGCAGCAACGCCCCGGCCAGCAACGGCACGATGATCGGCAACAGGATCAGGTGCGAGGCGAAGTCGGTCATTCGTCAGGCTCCAGGCCGTCCACGTGGTCGGTGCCTGTGAGGCCGCGCGCGGCCAACAGGACGACCAGCAGCAGTGCGGTCGTCGCAAACGCGATCACGATGGCCGTCAAAACCAGTGCCTGCGGTAGCGGATCCGCGAAGTCGGCAGGGTTGGGCGCCTGCGACATCCTGACGAAAGGCGCTGCGCCACCGCGCACCCAGCCCATCACGAAGATGAACAGATTGACCGCATACGACAGCAGCGACATGCCCACGATCACCTGGAACGTGCGCGGACGCAGGATGAGCCACACACCCGATCCTGCGAGCACCGCGATACCGAGCGCGACGATGATTTCCATTAGCGCCTTTCCCCCCCGCGGTGAGCCCGCGTGGACTGGTGGCCCAGCGACGTGAGCAACATGGCCGAAGCGCCCACCACCAGGAAGAACACGCCGACGTCAAAGAAAAATGCGCTGGGCAGGTGAACTTCGCCGAACAGCGGCAAGGTGAAGTGAAACAGATGCGAAGTGAGGAACGGGTAGCCGGCCACCCACGAGCCCACTCCGCTACCCACTGCAAGCAGCAGCCCCGCCATCATCCAGCTGAGCGGACGGATGGGCAGCCGCGCCTCCGCCCAGCGGGTGCCGCCCGCCATGTACTGCAGGATGATGCCCGCCGTCATCGTGATCCCCGCAGCGAAGCCGCCACCGGGCAGGTTGTGTCCGCGCAGCAGCAGGTAGAGCGCCAGCACGCTGATGGCGGGAAACATCCATCGCATGATGAAAGCCGGGATCGCCAGGTCTTCACGCTTGGTGGCGATGGTCTGGCTGATGCGCTGCGCAAGCGGCGCGGTGCTCTCGGGCGCGGGGCGAAAACGCCGCAGGAGCGAGTACACCGTGATCGCCACGACGCAAAGCACTGCAATTTCGCCCAGCGTATCAAAGCCACGGAAGTCCACGATGATGACGTTGACCACGTTCAGCCCCCCGCCCAGATCCCATGCGTTTTCCAGGAAGAAGCGCGACACGGTGCCATCGGGCAATGGCCGGGTCATGACTGCATAGGCGATAAGGCCGAGGCCGCTGCCCGTGGCAATGGCCAGCGCCATGTCCCGCGCACGGCGCGGCAGCACGGCGACCTTCGAAGCCGTGGTGCGGCTCACTGGCATGCGTTGTGGCAGCCAGCGCAGTCCCAGCAGCAGCAAGATGGTCGTGACGATTTCCACCAGCAATTGCGTGAGCGCGAGGTCCGGAGCAGAAAGCCACACAAACGTCAGACACACGGCAAGGCCTGCTCCGCCCGAAAGCACGAGCGCCACGAGCCGGTGGAACTTGGCCTGCCAGGCCGCCCCCAATGCGCAGGCCATGCCCACGACCCATATCGCAAGGAATGCGGCGTCCATCGGCGTCGGCGGCAGCGCGCCGAATTCAAGCCCTCGTGTCCACACCGGCCAGAGGCCGGCCGCCAGCGCAAACAGCAGCAGCAATCCCAATTGCGGCTGGAGCCTTCGTGTGCCGATCAGCCGCTCCAGCGCCCGCGCCCATCGCCACGACACCGCTGCCAGGATGCTGTCGAACACCACGCGCCCCTGTACCGCCGGCAACAGTGGCGCAGCGTCAGTGCCGCGCGCAAAGTGGCGCCGCAGCAGGCGATAAAGGACCGCTCCCCCGACAAGCGCCACCATGCTCATCACCAGCGGAACGGTCACGCCGTGCCACACCGCGAGGCTGTATGCCGGCACGCGCTCGCCCAGCACGGAACGGACGGCGATCTCCAGGATGGGACCGATGGTGAGCGCCGGAAGCGTGCCGACCACCACGCAGGCAAGCACCAGGAACTCGATCGGCAGGCGCATCCATCGCGGCGGCTCGTGCGGCACCTGGGGCAGATCCACAGGTGGGGGCCCGAAGAACACGCCGTGAATCAGGCGCAGCGAGTACGCCACGCTGAACATGCCCCAGATCGTGGCAATCACCGGCAGGGCCCGATTGAGCGCCTGCACCGGCCCGTCCACGACCAGCGATTCAGAAAAGAACATTTCCTTGGACAGGAATCCGTTGAGCAGCGGCACGCCCGCCATTGCCGCGGCGGCAACCATCGCCAGCGTCGCGGTGATCGGCATGAAACGGAACAAACCCGATAGCCGCCGGATGTCACGCGTGCCCGATTCGTGGTCTATGATGCCGGCCGCCATGAAGAGCGACGCCTTGAACGTGGCGTGGTTCATGACATGGAACACCGCCGCCACCAGCGCAAGTGGACTGTTGAGTCCCAGCAGCGCCGTCGCAAGGCCCAGGTGGCTGATGGTCGAATAGGCCAGCAGCCCTTTGAGGTCGTGCTGGAAGATCGCGACATAGGAGCCGAACAGGAGGGTCACGAGCCCGGCGGTTCCGATCACCCACATCCATGCGTCGGTGCCCGCCAGCACGGGCCACAGCCGAATCAGCAGGAACACGCCGAGCTTGACCATGGCTGCCGAATGCAGGTAGGCCGACACGGGAGTCGGCGCGGCCATCGCATGCGGCAACCAGAAGTGAAAGGGAAACTGCGCCGATTTGGTCAACGCGCCACCCGCCACCAGCACCAGCGCCGGCAGGTAAAGCGGATGGGCGCGGATGCGGTCCCCCGCCTGCAGGACGGCATCGAGGTCGTAGCTGCCGACGATGTGTCCGATCACCAGCACGCCGCCCAGCAGGCACAGGCCGCCCGCGGATGTGGTGATCAGGGCCATGCGGGCGCCATCGCGTGCGGCGGGGTTGTGATACCAGTAGCCGATCAGCAGAAACGAGAAGACGCTCGTCAGCTCCCAGAAGAAAACCAGCTGGAAGAGATTGCCCGACAGCAGCACGCCGAGCATGGAACCCATGAACGCGAGAAAGAAGGCAAAGAAGCGCGCGACCGGATCCTTGGGCGACATGTAGTAGCGCGCGTACAGCACGACCAGAAACCCAACGCCCGTGACGAGCAGGCAGAACATCCATGCAAAGCCGTCCATGCGCAGCGTGAAATCAAGGCCCGCTGACGGCACCCATCCCAGCTTCAGGCTTACGACAGCGCCCGAGCTCATTCGTTCGTAAAAACTCGCACCGACCGCGAAGGCTGCGAGCGAGGAAACGGCGGCCGCCCACGCTGCAGCGTCTCGAATCCTGGAGGAAAGCGCAGCCGCGGCAATGCTGCCTGCAAAGGGCAGCAACAACAGGATGATCAGTAGTGCTTCATCGGACATGTCGGGTTCAGACGAGCTTAACCGACGCCATGGCAGCACTGGCGCTGGATACGTGAGTCGCGAGCAATTCTGGCAACGATGGCAGGGACATCGGCGTGCGAAGCTTGGTGTGCACTGCTTTGGCGCTTAGACTTGCCTGCGTGAACTACACCTGCCGCTCAACCGACCTGCAAACGAGTGCGGATGCCCATCCGCAGTTGCAAGCACTTTCCTGAGCCCGGCGATTTCCCCTCCTCCCCTCTAGCGCCAATCGATCGTCGGGCACCCACTGCACCCCGGCCATGGCTGCCTCGCAGCCCGATCACGTTCGCCCATCCAAGGAGGTGTTGATGAATCCCAGAGTTATGACCGAGCGCACCCTCACGCAGCTCGACTATGTCCGCTTGACGCGTCTTGCTTCGCAATTAAAGGACGACGCGCCACAAACGGTCCTCAACCTGCTCGATAGCAGCGACCTGGTCGCTTCCGAGTCCGTGCCGGGCGATGTGGTCACCATGTACACACAGATGCTGCTGCAGGGCGACGAAGGAACAGCGCCTTACCGCGTCACCCTGTGTTATCCGGGTGACGCTGAACCCGCGCAGGGATTTATCTCGGTGCTGTCTCCGCTGGGCTCGAGCCTGATCGGGCTGCGCGCTGGCGAGGTCGCGCACTGGCGTACGCCGTCGGGATTGCAGCCGCGGGCACGCATTCTTGAAGTCCTCTTCCAGCCCGAAGCCAGCGGGGACTACACGCTATGAGCCTTCACGCGGAAACCGGGCAATCGTCGATCGGCGAGGTCCTGGTCATCACCGATGCAGCGCCTGCGTCTGCCAATGCCGTGTGGCGCGGCGCACTCATCGCCCGGGAGCATGGTGCTTCCATGCGCGTTCTTCACAACGGGCAGACGTTCGCAAGCGCCGCGCTGGCCGAGCAGGCGATCGACCGGATCGGCCGGCAGGTGCAGGAGCGGCTTGGCATCGCCATCCATGCCGAAACCCTGGGCAGCGAACCGATTGCCAAGGCTATCGCGGCCGCGCGTTCGGCGCGACTGATGGTGACCGCCCCGCGGCGCGCGAGCCCGTTGAGGGAGTGGATATCCGGGGTCGATGCAGAGCGCCTGATGCGCCTGAACCGCATACCGACGCTGGTTGTCAGGCGGCCGGCAACGCCCGGCCGCCATGCAGCGCTCCTTGGCGCGGACGAGTCGGGGCGCTATGGGCGCGTACTGGTGTCGGTGGATCTGTCACCCGGAGCCCCCGACGTGATCGCTGCCGCGGCGGCGTTTTCCCGCGATCCGCAGATGCAGGTTCTCTATGCGGTGAGTACGCAGGCCTTCGGCCATACCCCGGCGGCTCAGGGCCCGGGCGCTGACGGCTCGACGGTGATGCAAAAGGCCCAGGTTGCGCTGAGGGATTTCGTCAACTCTGCTGCCAGCCCAGCATCCGGCATCGTGCCGATGGTGGCTTTCGGCCGCACCGCCGACTGCCTGCTCAAGAGGGAACGGGCCATCGGCGCCGAGCTGGTGGTCATCGGTCAGCGCAAACGCGGCTGGCTGGCCGCTTCATTTGCTGGTGAAGACAACCGCACCATCCTCGCGGACAGCACTGCCGATGTGCTGGTGGTGCCGCAGGTGGATCACCTCAGCGATCAGGCGTTGGCGGATCGCCCGCTGGGCCATTGTTGAGCCTGGCCATGCAGCGCGCGAACAGTTCGCTCTCTGTCCAGCCCGCCAGCCATTGACGCGTCGCGTCGAAGCGCTGCGCATCGAACCACTTGTCGTCCACCGCGCGGAACTGGCGCACAAACGGAAAGATGGCCAGGTCGGCCGCGCAGGGCTGGGCGCCGCCCAGGAAGGGTTGACTCGTCAATTGCCGCTCGAGCGGCACCAGCAGGCAGCTCACGGCCTGGTCACGCTCCGCGATTCGCCCCTCCCCGCCGGCGTGGCGCTCGGGGTACTTGTAGCGGTCCAGCGCGCGCTTGAAGGCCCCGTCGCACAGCGCGATCAACGCCAGGCAATCGGCGGTCTGTGCGCGCTGCCACCAGCCATGGACGTCGCGCCCCTCGAAGGCCCATTTCATGATGTCCAGGCTTTCGTCGATCACCCGCCCATCCGGCAAGACCAGGACCGGCACGGTGCCCTTGGGCGATCTCGCCAGCATTTCAGCAGGCTTGTCCCGAAGTGACACCTCGTGCGCCTCATACGGGGCACCCGCCTG
>JAZKFD010000171.1:0-4917 GCA_040386635.1 Pseudomonadota bacterium | reverse complement strand
ATGCCAAGCTGAAGGAAATCTTCGGCAAGGCACAGGTCTCCATGTTCGAGATGGCCGGCCTCATCGGCAAGCACGTGAAGTAAATTCACGAGCATCCATCGCGCAAGTTCGCGATACTCCCAAAGGCCGGTGACCCCGGCCTTTTTCGTTTCCGCATCAACAGGCCCAATACGCATGGAATCCATCGAGACACTCGCACGCAAGACCGCTCCTTCGGCTGACTTCTGGTCGGTGCGCGCCGTCAGTGAATCCAGCGAGCGCATCAGCGTGCGTTCGGATGTGCCCGAACCGCCGAGCCGCCAGCGCGATGCGGGCGTCATGGTTTGCGTGATCAGGCAAGGCGGCATGGGCTATGCGGCCACCAGCGATGTCTCCGAGACCGGCTTGCGCAGCGCCTTTGACCGAGCCGGAGAACTTGCGGTGGCGACGGCGAAGCACAGCGTTTTCGACTACCGAAAGGTTCGGATGCCCTCGCCCGTGGGCAGCTATCAGTCTCCCAACATCAAGCCCCTGAACGAAGCGACCTTGGGCGACAAGTTCGATCTGGTGCGCAGTGTCTGTTCAAGCGCAAAGATCGACGACGCCATCGTCGATCGCATGGCCTCCATCTGGACCACGCACACCGAGCAATTGCTCATCACCTCAGCCGGAGCGCGCGTTGAACAGACGTGGGATCTTGTCGTGCCCAACATTCTCGTCGTTGCATCGGCCAAGGGCGACACGCAGTCAAGATCGGCAGCGGGGCAATACAACGGGTTCTGCCAGCAAGGCGGCCTGGAGGTGCTGGAACGCGCTGGCTTTGCACACGATGGGCCCCGCGTCGCACGCGAAGCGCTGGAGCTCGTCCACGCACCCAACTGCCCGACGGGCGACATGGACCTGCTGGTCATGCCCGACCAGATGATGCTGCAGATCCACGAGAGCATCGGCCACCCGCTGGAGCTTGATCGCATCCTGGGAGACGAACGCAACTTCGCCGGCACCAGCTTCGTCACGCTCGACATGTTCGGCAGCTATCGCTACGGCAGCGACTTGCTCAACGTGAGCTTCGCGCCCGACGTCACCGGGCAGTTCGCGACGTTCGCGTACGACGACGACGGCGCCCTGGCCGAGCGCCAGTGGATCATTCGCCACGGCATCTTGCAGCGGCCGCTGGGCGGCACCATCTCGCAGGCCCGTGCGCGCGAACTCGGCAGCAGCGTTGCAGGCGTTTCCACGGCACGCGCCTGCAGCTGGAATCGCGCACCCATCGACCGCATGAGCAACCTGAACGTCGAAGCCGGCGATTCCACGCTCGACGAGATGATCGCCAGCATCGCCTTGGGCGTGATGATGCACACCAATGCCTCGTGGAGCATTGACGACTCCCGCAACAAGTTCCAGTTCGGCTGTGAATACGGTCGGATGATCCGCGGCGGCAAGCTCGCTGAAGTCGTCAAGCGCCCGAGCTACCGCGGGATCTCTTCGGGCTTCTGGCGGTCGCTTTCCATGGTGGGTGATGCCAACACGTTCAAGGTCATGGGCACGCCGTATTGCGGCAAGGGAGAACCCAACCAGGTGGTGCGTGTGGGCCATGCCGCACCAGCCTGCAAATTCAACCGCGTCGCCGTTTTCGGAGGCGCTGAGTGATGCAGGACTACTTCGAAACAATCGCGCTCGCCGTCTGCACCGATGTCCCTGGCATCGACCGCGTGAGCCTGTCCTACGCCGCCGAAACCACCGACTTCATCCGCTTCAACCATGCACGGGTGCGGCAAGTGACGCACGTGGACCAACGCAGTGCGACGGTGTCCGTGGTGGCGGGCCTTCGCCGCTCCAGCGGTACGGTCACGCTCAGCGGCAATGCCGGCCCGGATGTGCAGGCCTTGCTTGAAGAGCGTTCAGCACTCGTGGCCCAACTGCCGTTTGTGCCCGAAGACAGGTACCTGATGCTGCCGGAGAGCGTGACGTCCACCGACCGCGTGTCCACGGCGGACCTGCCATCGGCAGAGCAGGTCATCGAGGCCGTTGCGCAGCATGCCGCGACAACCGATCTGGTCGGCTTCTACGCAGGCGGTCCGGTTGTTCGTGCATTTGCCGACAGCCGCGGGCAGCGTAACTGGCACAGCGTGGCAAGCTTCAACTTCGAATGGTGCCTCTATCGCTCGGGCGACCAGGCAGTGAAGTCGTCCTACGCTGGGACCCGCTGGGACGCCGCCGGGTTCGCGCGCAAGATGGCGAGCGCGTGCGAGCAGGTCGCCCTGCTGGAGAGACCCCAGATCACGCTTGAGCCCGGCGAGTACCGCGCGTACCTCTCGCCGGTGGCAATGGCCGATCTGCTTGGAACGCTCGGATGGGACGGCTTCGGATTGAAGGCCCTCAAGACGGGTGTCAACACGCTGGGGCTGGTCCATCGCGGCGACAGACCGCTGCACCCTTCGATCGGAATTACCGAAGCGACCAGCACCGGCATTGCCCCCTGCTTCCAGCAGGACGGTTTCGTAAAGCCAGAAGAGGTTGCGCTCGTCCAGCAGGGCCGAACCGTAGGCACCTTGAACTCAGCACGAAGCGCCAGCGAGTACAACCTGCCCGCCAACGGTGCCAATGCCTACGAGTCACCCGAGTCCCTCGCGCTTGCCGCTGGCACCCTGCCTCAGGCCGACATTCTGCGCACGCTAGGCACCGGCATCCATGTGAGCAACCTTCATTACCTGAACTACAGCGACCGCCAGGCCTGCCGCATGACCGGCATGACGCGCTTCGCCTGCTTCTGGGTAGAAAACGGCGAGCTGGTCGCGCCGATTGCAGTGATGCGCTTTGACGATTCGCTCCTGCGAATGTTCGGCGAAGGCCTGGTGGCGCTTACGCACGAGCGCGAGCTGGTGCCCGACACGGGTACCTACATGGCGCGTGCGCTGGGCAGTGTCATCACACCAGGCGCTATCGTGCAGGGCATGCGATTTACTCTTTGACCGACTGGTCCTGCTGGCGCTTGAGCGCGCCCTCCCTGATCGCCGAAAGCGGGCCGCGAGTCGTGATGACCTCGGGGTCGAGCATGATCTCGATGAGCGTGCCCTGCTTGCATTCCAGCGCAGCGACCAGCTCAGGCTCGAACTCCTCGGTGCGCGACACCTTGACCCCCGCATAGCCGTAGGCACGGGCCAGTGCAGCGAAATCGGGATTATTCAGGTGCGTTCCGCTCACATGTTCCGGATAGTCGCGCTCCTGGTGCATGCGGATCGTGCCGTACATGCCGTTGTTCAGCAGCACGATAATGGTCTTGGCGCCGTATTGCACGGCAGTCGCGAGCTCCTGCCCGTTCATCAGGAAGTCGCCATCGCCGGCCATGGTGAGCACGGTGCGACCGCTCACGATATTGGCTGCGATGCCGGCAGGAACGCCGTAACCCATCGCACCAACGGTGGGCGCGAGCTGCGTCTTGTGTCCCTTGACCAGGCCGTGATGCTTGAAGAAGCGATGCACCCAGCTCGCGAAGTTACCCGCGCCGTTGGTGTGAATCGCATCTTGCGGAAGGTGCTTGGCCAACAGGCCCACGATGGCAGGCATGTCGATCGTGCCGGGCAGTGGCTGCGGCACGAGATTCGCTTCGTAGTCCGCATGAACCGCCTGGGTCCAGGCCGTCCACGGCAATTCGGGCGGCGCGGTCAACACTTCCAGAGACCTGGCAGCCGCGTTCATGGTTGCATTGATAGCGAGGTCCGCCTGGTACACCCGGTTGAGCTCTTCGGGATCGGCGTGGATGTGGATCAGTTTTTGCACCGGCCTGGGCGCGCGAAGCAAGGTGTAGCCGCTGGTGGTCATCTCGCCCAGACGCGGCCCGATCGCCAGGATCAGGTCGCTCTCGCGCACGCGGGCGGCGAGCTTGGGGTTGATGCCGATGCCGACATCGCCCGCATACAACTCATGGTGGTTGTCGAAAGTGTCCTGGAACCGGAACGCGTTGCCCACCGGCAGCTTCCAGTTTTCCGCGAACCGTTGCAGGGCCTGGGCGGATTGCGGGGTCCACCCACCACCACCGGCGATGACCAGCGGTTTGGTCGCCTTGAGCAGCATCTCACGCACTTCGCGCACCGCGCCGGGGTCGCTCCAGGCCTGCACCGCCTCGACGCGGGCGGTGGGCCGCGCCTCAGTCATCTTGACCAGCATGTCCTCTGGCAACACCAGCACCACCGGCCCTGGCCTTCCATTCATCGCGGTCGCAAACGCGCGAGCAATGTATTCCGGAATCCGGTCCGGATCGTCGATGCGTTCCACCCGCTTGGCCATGCCCTTGGTGCTGGGCCCGAAGAAGCTCGTGTATTCGACTTCCTGGAACGCCTCGCGGTCGCGCTGGTCGCTGGCCACGTCGCCCACGAAGAGCACCATCGGCGAGGAATCCTGGAACGCGGTATGAACGCCGATCGAAGCGTTGGTAGCCCCCGGCCCGCGTGTCACGAAGCAGACACCCGGGCGCCCGGTGAGCTTGCCGTGCGACTCGGCCATGTAGGCCGCGCCACCTTCTTGCCGGTTGATGATGAAACGGATGTCATCCCGATAGGCATGAAAGCCATCGAGCACAGCCAGGTAGCTTTCACCGGGCACGCCAAAGACGTGTTTCACGCCTTGTGCCACCAGGCATTCGACAATCAGGTGTCCCGCGATCTGTGCCATGTCTTCTCGTCCCCAGGTGATCGGCGCTGATGCGGCGCCTTGACTTTATTAACTATTTGGTGAATTATCAGCCCATGACCCGAGCACTCGCCCCAGTCACCGAAGAGCGGCTGCGTGACGCAGACCGCTCGCAGGCCACCATCTTAGCGGCGGCTCGAGATGAATTTGCCGAGAGCGGCCTGGGCGGTGCGCGCATGGATCGCATCGCCGAGCGCGCGGGCCTGAACAAGCGCCTCATCTACTACTACTTCCAGGACAAGGAAAAGC
>JAZKFD010000170.1:0-8015 GCA_040386635.1 Pseudomonadota bacterium | reverse complement strand
CAAAACGACCGAAAAGCCGCAATGGCGCGCCACCGCTCTGGCAATTGCAGCGGCCGCGCTTGTTGGGTTTTCGGCATCCGATGCCTCAGCACTGGGCTTAGGTCGAATCACCGTTCAGTCCGCTTTGGGCGAGCCCCTGCGAGCCGAGATCGACATCCCGGAAATCAATGCGGAAGAGCTGGCATCCCTGCGCACGTCCGTGGCGGCTCCCGAAGCATTCCGTTCTGCCGGGCTTGAATACAACCCGACGGTATCCAACCTCAAGATCACTCTTGAGCGTCGTGCCGATGGTCGCCACTTTCTGCGGCTGGTCAGTACCCGTCCTGTTAACGAACCGTTTGTGGACCTGATCCTGGAGACCCAGTGGGCCGCAGGCCGCATCGTCCGCGACTACACGATGCTGTTCGATCCCCCGGGCATGCGCACACCTGCTGCGCCGCTCGCTGCCCAGGTCAGTCCTGCGCCCGCTGCACGACCCGCTCCATCCGTCGCTGCATCCGTTGCTCCCTCGCGCACAACGGCGGCGCCCTCTCAAGCGTCGCCTCCTGCGTCGCCCCCGGCGCGAGCCGCAGCCGTTCGATCCCCCACTGAGCCCCGCGCTGCTGCGGCCGGTCCTCGTGCAGGCAGTGGTGACAAACAGGTCACCGTACAAGGTGGCGATACCGCAAGCAAGATCGCGGGCCAGTTCAAACCCGCCAGCATTTCGCTCGACCAGATGCTGGTCGCCCTGCTTCGCGCCAATCCCGACGCGTTTATCAACGGCAACATCAATCGGCTTCGCGCCGGGGCCGTGATCGACGTGCCCGGGAGCGAGGAAGCAAGCCGGGTCCCGGCAGGTGAAGCACGGCAGACGCTGGTTGCGCAAAGCCGCGACTTCAACGAGTTCCGCCGCAAGCTAGCCGAAGGTGCCCCGACGACTCGTGCAGCAGCAACCGACAGGCAGGCGGCCGGTCGGGTGCAGGCGCAAGTCGAGGAAAAGCGGCCCGCAGCCGCTGCACCCGACAAGCTCCAGCTTTCCAAAGGTTCGGTGCAGGCCCGAGCGGCTGAAGACAAGATTGCCAGCGAGCGGGCCGCCAGGGAATCGGCTACCCGGGTCGCCGAGCTCAACAAGAATATCGCCGACCTGAACCGGTTGAGCGTCGCCAGCGCCCCCGCAGGCGCCAGCGCGAGTGCCGCCCGGCCCGGCGTGGCAATTCCGCTGGGATCGGCTGTCGGAGCCGCCAGTGCAGCGCGTGCTGCCTCTGCAACAGCGACAGCTACTACCGCGGCCCCGGGCGCGGCAGTTCCATCCGTGGCCGCACCGCTCGCAGTTACGGCCTCTGCTGCAAGGCCTGCATCCGGACCCGCCGTGGCGCCCAGTGCGTCGCTGGGGGCAAGTGCCGCCGTCCCGGCTACGGCATCGACGAGTCCTTCCGCAACCGGCGCGGCTGCCCTCGCTCCTGCCGCAAGTGCCTCTGCAAATCCGACGGCAGCGTTGGCTGCCGCATCTGCGGCCAGCCCCGCTGCTTCTGCTGCGATTGCCGCTGCCATGGCCAGCGCGCCAGCAACCGGTGCAGCGGCCAGCTCGCCAGCGGCAGGTGTGCCGGCGAGCGCGCCAATGGCCGGTGTCTCGGCCAATGCGCCCGCTGCGGTACCGGCTCCTGTCGAGACCAGCCTCATCGACGACATGCTGGAAAACCCGATCGTGCCGGCCGCGCTTGGCGCGATCCTGGCCTTGTTGCTGGGCTTTGGAATCTACCGCGCACAGCAGCGGAAGAAGTCCACCCAAGTGGACAGTTCATTCCTGGAAAGTCGATTGCAACCGGATTCGTTCTTCGGCGCGAGCGGCGGCCAGCGCATTGATACCAATGAAGGCGGGGCCACCGGCTCATCGATGGTCTATTCGCCCAGTCAGCTTGATGCGGCGGGCGATGTGGACCCGGTTGCAGAAGCCGACGTGTACCTGGCTTACGGCCGCGACCTGCAGGCCGAGGAAATCCTGAAAGAGGCCATGCGCACGCAGCCGCAGCGGGTGGCGATCCACAGCAAGCTGCTCGAGATCTATTCGAAGCGACGCGATGGCAAGGCGTTCGAGCAAGTCGCGGCGGAAGCGCACAGGCTTACCCAGGGCGAGGGACCGGAGTGGGAACACATCTGCGAGCTGGGCAAGGAGCTCGACCCGTCCAACACGCTCTACCGCCCGGGCGGGAAGCCATCCGCCGAGGGTTTCGCGACCGCCTCCATGGCGACGCAGGCCTTCAGTACGTCCACCCAGCCGGTGGCCGCTGCTCACCTGCCTGCCTCGCAGGCGCAGCCAGCACCCGATTTCGACCTCGACCTGGACTTTTCACTGGACGATCCGGTGCCGGGCAGCTCACCGGCCCCGCTGGCGACCTCGGCCACGGAGCGAACCCAGGCGCTGTCTGCGGTTGCGCCCGAGCAGATTCCCGCCCTGGACATGGACTTCGGGTCCGAGCCGGTGACGCTGAACGCACCGCCTGTGAACACCCCCGCACCCGTGTCGCAGACCGAGACAGTCCGGCTGGATGCACCTGACCTCATGCTGGATTCAAACAGCCTGAGCTTCACGACAGAACCAGTGCCAGCACCTGTACCGGTCGCACCGGCACCGATGGCGCCCGTATCGCAGGCAAAGCCCGCCCAAGCCGATGCCGGCATGATCGAGTTCGACCTGGACTCGCTGTCGCTCGACCCCGGTCCCGACACCCAGAGCACCGCAACCGACGAGGGACCCGTCAGCACCGCCGGCTCGCCCCTTGGCGCCGACATCAACGGCGCCAGCGATCCGCTGGCAACCAAGCTGGCCCTGGCTGAAGAGTTCAACGCCATCGGCGATCCCGACGGGGCTCGCAGCCTGGCGGAAGAAGTCGTCGCCGAGGCATCCGGTGAATTGAAGAATCGCGCCCAGCGATTCCTGACGGACATCCGCTGAAGAGGCGTTCGCGCGTTGTTCGGCGCGTTCTTCAGCGTTTGCTCCCGCATGACCGGATAGGCCTGCCATGAGGCTGGCGCTGGGCATCAGCTACAACGGCCAGGCCTACCAGGGCTGGCAGAGCCAGTTGTCGGGTTTGACCGTCCAGGACAAGCTCGAAAAAGCGCTCGGCCACTTCGCCGTGCGACGCATTTCCACCGTATGCGCCGGCCGCACCGATGCGGGCGTGCACGGGCTGATGCAGGTCGTCCATTTCGACACGGAAATCGAGCGTGAAGAGTTCTCGTGGATTCGCGGAACCAATCGCTTCCTGCCGCACGACATCGCCGTGCAATGGGCGCGCCCTGTCCCCGACACCTTTCATTGCCGCGCAAGCGCTCTGTCGCGGCGCTATGCCTATGTGGTGCTGGAGTCCCCTGTCAGGCCCAGCATTGATTCGGGCCGTGCCGGCTGGGTGTACCGACCGCTGGCTGAAGACGCCATGCGCGAGGCCGCAGCCGTGCTGCTGGGTGAGCACGACTTCACCTCGTTCAGGGCATCGGCCTGTCAGGCGCTGTCGCCCGTCAAGTACATGAAACACATCGGGATCTCGCGCCGTGGTGCTTACTGGCGTTTCGATTTCGAGGCCAACGCATTCCTGCACCACATGATTCGCAACATCATGGGCTGCCTGCTGCAGATCGGCCAGGGAATGCAGCCACCCGAGTGGATGGCGCAGGTGCTGGCCGCACGCAACCGCGACGCTGCGGCGCCCACCTTCTCGCCAGACGGCCTGTATTTCCTGGGTCCGGTTTACTCCCCCGAGTGGGGGCTTCCGGATCGCACCGCTGCGTATGATGGTCTGCCATGAGCATTGCCCCATCGCCCCGAACCCGCATCAAGATCTGCGGCCTGACACGTGAGCAGGACGTCGACGCCGCAGTTGAAGCCGGCGCCGATGCCGTCGGCTTCGTGATCTATCCGAAAAGCCCGCGATTCGTCTCGCCGGGCCGGGCCGCCGAACTCGCCCGCCGGCTGCCGCCTTTCATCACGCCGGTGCTGCTGTTCGTCAACGAAGCACCGAAAACCGTCCTCGAAGCGTGCGTCCGGGTGCCCGGATGCCTGGCCCAGTTCCATGGTGACGAGAGCCCCGAACTTTGCGAAGAGTCCGTCGGCCATGGCCGGCACGCCTATATCCGCGCGGCAAGAATCCCGCTGGATGACACCTCGTTTGACTTGCTAAAATTCGCATCGGATCACCGCCGCGCAAAAGCGATTCTTCTCGACGCCCATGTCGAGGGATACGGCGGCGCCGGGAAAACATTCAATTGGTCACAGCTGCCCGCAAACGTCAACGCTCACCTCGTCTTGTCTGGTGGGTTGACGCCTGCAAACGCGGGCGATGGCATCCTGCAGGTACGGCCGCGCTGTAAGTCGCTGGCCGTCGATGTGAGCTCCGGTGTCGAACTGGACGGCCCCGCCAACAAGGGCCTGAAAGACCCGGAAAAGATCAATCGGTTCGTCGCGGCCGTCCGTGCTGCCGACGTACTCCTTGCAAAGAGCACCCATGGCCTCCTATGAACAACCTGACATCTCCGGGCATTTCGGCCCCTACGGCGGAAGCTTCGTCAGCGAGACGCTGACCCACGCCATCAACGAGCTGCGCGCGGCCTACGCCAAGTACCAGCACGACCCCGAGTTCCTGGAAGAATTCCGCTACGAACTCAAGCATTTCGTCGGGCGACCCTCGCCGGTGTATCACGCGGCCCGCATGAGTCGCGAGCAAGGCGGGGCGCAGATCTACCTCAAGCGGGAAGACCTGAACCACACCGGCGCACACAAGATCAACAACGTGATCGGCCAGGCACTGCTCGCGCGGCGCATGGGCAAGCCGCGCGTGATTGCCGAGACCGGCGCAGGCCAGCACGGCGTCGCCACCGCCACGATCTGTGCGCGCTACGGCCTCGAGTGCGTCGTGTACATGGGCATCGAAGACGTGCGGCGGCAAAGCCCCAACGTGTACCGCATGAACCTGCTTGGGGCGACGGTGGTTCCGGTCACCTCCGGCAGCCGCACCTTGAAAGACGCACTCAACGAGGCCATGCGCGACTGGGTGACAAACGTCGAAAACACGTTCTACATCATCGGAACCGTCGCCGGTCCGCACCCTTATCCAATGATGGTGCGCGACTTCCAGAGCGTGATCGGCAACGAATGCCTCACGCAGATGCCGGAACTCACCGGCAGCCAACCCGATGCGGTCATCGCGTGCGTGGGCGGCGGCAGCAATGCAATGGGCATCTTCCATCCCTATATCCCGTTCGAGGGCACCCGCCTCATCGGCGTCGAGGCAGCCGGCGAAGGGCTCGAAAGCGGCAAGCACTCGGCATCGCTGCAACGCGGAAGCCCCGGTGTGCTGCACGGCAACCGCACCTACATCCTGCAGGATGACAACGGCCAGATCACCGAAACGCACAGCGTAAGCGCGGGTCTCGACTACCCCGGCGTAGGCCCCGAACATGCCTGGCTCAAGGACATCGGACGCGCCGAATATGTGGGCATCACCGACAAGGAAGCGCTGGATGCGTTCCACTACCTGTGCCGTACCGAAGGGATCATCCCGGCGCTTGAATCGAGCCATGCAATTGCCTATGCGATGAAGCTTGCCAAGACGATGGCGCCCCACCAGAAGATCCTCGTCAATCTTTCCGGGCGTGGGGACAAGGATATCGGCACCGTGGCCGATCTGGCCGGCGTGGAGTTCTACGACCGGCCCTCCATGCGCGGCATGAAAGTCAAGGGAGCGCAGCCATGAGCCGCATCGCCCCGAAGATGCAGGCACTGCAGGCAGCAGGACGCAAGGCGCTCATTCCCTACGTCACTGCCGGCTTTCCGTACGCCGACATCACGCCCGAGCTGATGCACGCCATGGTTGCTGCAGGCGCCGACATCATCGAACTGGGCGTTCCGTTCTCGGACCCGATGGCCGACGGTCCCGTCATTCAGAAGGCGGGGGAAAAGGCCCTCACCTTTGGCATCGGCACCGCCCAGGTGCTGGCGATGGTCAAGGAGTTTCGGGTTCAGGACAACGCCACGCCGGTCGTGCTCATGGGCTACGCCAATCCCCTGGAGCGTTATGACCTAATCCGTGGCAAGGACGCCTTCATCCGCGACGCCGCACAGGCTGGCGTCGATGGCATCCTGGTCGTGGATTACCCCCCGGAAGAATGCGAGGAGTTCGCTGGCAAGCTGCGCAGCAACGGCATGGACCTCATCTTCCTGCTGGCACCCACCAGCACCGATGAGCGCATCGCGCTGGTGGCCAGGGTGGCAAGCGGCTACGTGTATTACGTGTCGCTCAAGGGAGTGACCGGTGCAGCCAGCGCCGACGCAGGCGCTGTCGAGCTGATGCTGCCGCGCATCCGCCAGCACGTCAAAATCCCGGTCGGCGTGGGTTTCGGCATTCGCGATGCCGCGACGGCGCAGGCCATCGGCAAAGTAGCTGATGCCGTGGTCATTGGCACCAAGATCATCCAGCTGATCGAGAACGAGCCGCGCGAAAATGTAGCGCCCGTCGTCTCCAGCTTTCTGCAACAGATCCGGCGCGCGCTGGACGTATGATGAACGCCCTACGAGGAGTCTCCCACCCATGAGCTGGCTCGAAAAACTGCTTCCGCCAAAAATCCAGCAGACGGATCCCGCCGATCGCCGCCAGGTGCCCGAGGGCGTCTGGGTCAAGTGCCCGAGCTGCGAAACCGTTCTGTACAAGACCGACCTGGAGCAAAACCAGAACGTCTGCCCGACCTGCAGCCACCACCACCGCATCGGTGCACGCGGCCGTCTCAACGGCTTCCTCGATGCCGAAGGCCGGTATGAAATCGGGCAGGAAGTGCTTCCTGTCGATGCACTCAAATTCAAGGACAGCCGCAAATATCCCGAGCGCCTGAAAGAGGCCCTGGAAAACACCGGCGAGACCGATGCGCTCGTGGTGATGGGTGGCGCCGTGCACAGCATCAGCCTGGTGGCCGCTGCCTTCGAATTCGACTTTATGGGCGGCAGCATGGGCAGCGTCGTCGGCGAGCGTTTCGTGCGCGGCGTCGAGGCGGCTATCGAGCAGAAGGTTCCCTTCCTGTGCTTTACCGCCACGGGCGGCGCCCGCATGCAGGAGGGCCTCTTGTCGCTGATGCAGATGGCCAAGACCAATGCGGCCCTCACCCGGCTGGCCAAGAAGGGGCTGCCTTACATCAGCGTCCTCACCGACCCGACGATGGGCGGTGTGAGTGCGGGCTTTGCGTTTGTTGGCGATGTGGTGATTGCCGAGCCCAAGGCGCTCATTGGTTTTGCGGGTCCGCGCGTGATCGAGTCCACGGTGCGGGTTACCCTGCCCGAAGGCTTCCAGCGGGCCGAGTTCCTGCAGACCAAGGGCGCCGTTGATTTCATCTGCGACCGGCGCGATCTGCGCAAGACCGTTGCCAGCACACTTGCCATGCTGCAGCGCCAGCCTGCCGACGCGGTCGATTGAATTGTCCTAGCGCAGCACGGCCGCCTGCAGGTAGGCCAGCGCGATCGCGGCCACCTGGAGCAGCACCAGGAGCGCCAGTGGCGAGAGATCGATCCCGCCCACCAGCGGGATCAGCTTGCGGAAGGGCCTGAGCAGTGGCGCGCAGAGCCGGTCGATGATGTCCACGATGGGCGAATCGGCGCGCACCCAGGACAGGATGGCATGCACGATCACCAGGCCCGTCAAGAGCGAAATGATCAGCCGCACCATGCCAAACACGGCGAGCACCGGCAGCATCTCGAGACCGCCCAGCCGGGTCAGCAGCCACAGGATGGCGAACTGCGCCAGCTCCACCAGAAATGCGCCGGCAACGCTGGCTGTATCCACCTTGCCCACGGCAGGTAGCACCCGGCGCAGCGGCAAAACCAGCCAGTCAGTGAGCGCAAACACAAACTGACCCACCGGGTTCTTGAACGAAACCTTCTGGTACTGCATGTATGCGCGCAGCAGGAACGCACCACCCAGAAGACCAGCGGCAACATCAAGCAGGAACGAAATGATTTGGTAAAACATGGATGGGTTCTCTCGTGGGATGATAGCGGG
>JAZKFD010000169.1:0-2193 GCA_040386635.1 Pseudomonadota bacterium | reverse complement strand
GCGGGTGTTGCACTAAAGGCGGGATAATACCCGATCCCCTCCCCAGAAACCCGCCCACAGAGGGCCAAAATTCGCGTTTACACCTGTTGCATATTCGTTTGCGCCCGTGTTTTTGCCGCTTTTCCTCCCATGTCCCTAACCTCCGAAGACATTGCCCGCATCGCGCACCTCGCCCGGCTGGAACTGCAGCCTGCTGAAAGCGAGCGCATGCTCACCCAGATCAATGACTTTTTCGATATCGTCGAGAAGATGCGCGCCGTGGATACGAGCGGCCTCGAGCCGCTGGCCCATCCGGCGTCCACCATCCAGGACGTGGTCCTGCGGCTACGCGACGATATTGCGGATCCCGACATCGACCGCGAGGCCAACCAGCGCAGCGCGCCCGCCGTCGAGCGCGGCCTGTTCCTCGTGCCCAAGGTGATCGAATGAGCGACCTGCACGAACTGACCGTTGCGCAGCTGTCGAAACAGCTGCAATCCAGGGCCGTGTCGGCTGTCGAAACCGCCAGGCACTTCCTGGCTCGCGGTGCGCAGCACGACAGCCTGGGTGCTTACCTGGACGTCAACGAAAGTGTGACACTCGCGCAGGCGCAGGCGGCAGACGCGCGCATCGCTTCGGGTGATGCATCGCCCCTGCTGGGGGTGCCTATCGCGCACAAGGACATCTTTGTCACACGGGAGTTCGCAAGCACGGCGGGCTCGAAGATGCTGGAAAACTACCGCTCGCCCTTCGATGCCACTGTCGTCGCGAAACTGGCGGATGCCGGCGCCGTCACCCTGGGCAAATTGAATTGCGATGAGTTCGCGATGGGCTCGTCCAACGAAAACTCCGCTTACAGGCCGGTCCTCAATCCATGGGACCGGTCGCGCATTCCGGGCGGTTCGTCTGGGGGCAGCGCGGTGGCGGTTGCCGCCCGCCTTGCGCCTGCGGCTACCGGCACCGACACCGGCGGCTCTATCCGTCAGCCCGCCGCGTTTTGTGGCGTGACCGGCATCAAGCCGACCTATGGCCGGGCCTCGCGCTACGGCATGGTCGCGTTCGCATCGAGCCTCGACCAGGCAGGCCCGATGGCGCGCACGGCGCAAGACTGCGCGCTGCTGCTGTCGCAGATGTGCGGCCCTGATCCGGACCGGGATTCGACATCGCTGGATGTACCGGCCGAGGACTTCACGCGCACGCTCGGCGACCCGATCGAGGGTCTGCGGATCGGCGTGCCCAAAGAATTTTTCGGTGCGGGCCTGTCGGCGGACGTGCGCTCGGCCATCGAGACCGCGTTGAAGGAGTACGAGAAGCTCGGCGCGACACTGGTGGACATCACGCTGCCTCGCACCGAATTGTCGATTCCGGTGTACTACATCATCGCCCCGGCGGAAGCGTCGTCCAATCTTTCGCGATTCGATGGCGTGAAGTTCGGTCATCGCACCAAGGTGCATGGTGACCTGATCGAGATGTACAAGAAGACGCGCGCCGAAGCATTCGGCGACGAAGTCAAGCGGCGGATCATGATCGGCGCCTATGTGCTGTCGCATGGCTACTACGACGCGTACTACCTGCAGGCGCAAAAAATCCGCCGGATGATCGCGGACGATTTTCAGCAGGCGTTCAAGATCTGCGACGTGATCGCAGGCCCGGTCGCCCCGACCGTCGCATGGAAGATCGGCGAAAAATCCGATGATCCGGTCGCCAACTACCTGGCCGACATCTTCACTTTGCCCGGATCACTGGCGGGCTTGCCGGGCATGAGCATTCCCTGCGGCTTTGGTGCTGGAAACATGCCGGTTGGCATGCAACTGTTGGGCAACTATTGCGCGGAAGGCACGTTGCTCAATGCGGCGCATCGCTTCCAGCAGGCGACGGACTTTCACCTGCGCGCGCCGGAGGGCTTTTAAAGACATGGCGACACCACTCATCCAGGGCTACGAAGTCGTGATCGGCTTCGAGACGCACGCACAGCTTTCAACCCAATCCAAGATATTCAGCCGCGCCCCGACAGCGTTTGGTGCAGAGCCGAACACGCAGGCCTGTCCGGTCGATCTCGCGCTGCCCGGCACGCTGCCCGTGATGAACAAGGGCGCAGTCGAGCGCGCGATCGAGTTCGGTCTGGCGGTGAATGCGCATATCGCCCCGCGCAGTGTTTTTGCGCGCAAGAACTACTTCTATCCCGACCTGCCCAAGGGCTACCAGATCAGCCAG
>JAZKFD010000168.1:0-14465 GCA_040386635.1 Pseudomonadota bacterium | reverse complement strand
CACAACCTTGACCAGATGCCGGGCGTGCGCCTGATCCGCAAGAAATGAAAACCAATTTTCACTGGAGTGATTCCGTGGTCACCGCCGTGCGCGACCTGACGCCGACGGTGCGTGAATTCACCATCCGTCCCGATGACGGTGCCACCGAGCACTGGTCGCCGGGCAGCCATTTGCAGGTCGGCGTGCTGGTCAATGGCAAACCGCAGACGCGGTCTTATTCGCTCATCGGCATATCGGATGACCGGTGTTATCGAATCGCGGTCAAGCGCATGGATGCGGGCCGGGGTGGTTCGCTTGCGATGTGGCAGCTGGGCGAGGGTGACCGGTTGCAGGTGCTTGCGCCGCAAAACCACTTTCCGCTGGCGCTGGATGCGCCTGCGTATTTACTGGTAGCCGGTGGTATCGGCATCACGCCCCTGGTTTCGATGGCGCTGGCGCTGCGGGCAAAAGGCGCGCAGGTGCGCCTGATCTATGGCGTGCGGTCAGAAGATGAACTTGCCTACGGCGACGAGCTGCGTGCGTGCCTGGGTGATGCGATGCACGCGGCGATCGGCAAGCCGATCGCTTTCGACAATGAGATCGCTGCGCTGCCGGGTGGCGCGCAACTGTATGTGTGCGGCCCGGTGCCCATGCTCGATGCCGCACGCCACGCATGGACGGTGGCGGGTCGCGAGCCGACGGGGCTGCGCTATGAAACTTTCGGCTCCAGCGGCCGATTCGCCCCCGAGGCCTTTCGCGTGCAACTGCCGCGTCATGCGCTGGACATTCTGGTGCCGGCCGATTGCAGCCTGCTCGATGCCCTGGAGCAGGCCGGCGTGCAGACGCTGTCGGATTGCAAGCGCGGCGAGTGCGGACTGTGCGCGATGGACGTGATTGCGATTGAAGGCAAGATCGACCACCGCGATGTCTATCTCACCGAACTGGAAAAGCAGGAGAACACGCGGATCTGCGCCTGTGTCTCGCGGGTGGTTGGCAAGGTCACGCTCGACTCGTCCTGGCGACCTGATGATTGACCGCCGATGCAATACCTGCGCCTCTGGTATATGGTGATGGCATAACTGCTAGTTCGCGCTCCGGCTTCACAGCAGCCGCTGCGAGGCAGAGAATCACCCACGATTTTTGAAGGAGACACCTGTGAACAAGAGAACCCTGGTCAAGACCGCCATCTGCTCTGCCGTCTTTACGGCACTGGCCGGCGCAAGCAGCGTGACGATGGCGCAGGACGCCTTCAAGATCGGCCTCATCCTTCCGATGACCGGCCCTTTTGCCTCCACCGGCAAGCAGATCGAGGCTGCTGCGCGCCTGTACATGGCGCAAAACGGCACGACGGTTGGCGGCAAGAAAGTGGAACTCGTCATCAAGGACGACACCGGTACCCCGGACGTCACCCGGCGGATCGCGCAGGAACTCGTCGTGAACGACAAGGTGTCGGTGCTGGCCGGCTTCGGACTGACGCCGCTCGCACTGGCCACGGCGCCGATCGCGACGCAGTCGAAAACGCCTCTGGTCGTGATGGCCGCGGCCACATCGAGCATCACCCAGGCGTCGCCCTACATCGTGCGCACCAGTTTCACGCTGCCCCAGGTATCGGTGGCAATCGCCGATTGGGCACCCAAGAACGGCATCAAGAAGGTGGTCACGCTGGTCACCGACTACGGTCCCGGCATCGACGCCGAGAAGTTCTTTGCCCAGCGCCTCCAATTCAACGGCGGCACGGTCGTCGAGTCCTTGCGCGTGCCGCTTCGCAATCCGGATTTCGCTCCGTTCCTGCAGAAGGTTCGCGATGCGAAGCCCGACGCAGTCTTCACCTTCGTGCCGTCGGGCGCCGGTGCCGCGCTCATGAAGCAATTTGCCGAGCGCGGCCTGGACAAGGCGGGGATTCGTCTCATCGGCACCGGCGATGTGACCGACGACGACATCCTCAACAGCATGGGCGATGTGGCGCTCGGCGTGGTGACCTCCCATCATTACTCGGCATCGCATCCTTCGGCGACCAACAAAAAGTTTGTCGAGGCTTTCAGCAAGGCCAACAACGGATTGCGCCCCAACTTCATGGCGGTTGGCGGCTATGACGGCATGCATGTCATCTATGAAGCGCTGAAAAAGACCCGGGGCGCCGGTGGTGGCGATGCGCTGCTGGCAGCCATGAAAGGGCAGATCTTCGAAAGCCCGCGCGGCCCGATGTTCATCGACGCGCAGACGCGTGACGTCGTGCATAACGTGTATATCCGCAAGGTCGAGAAGAAGGACGGGCAGCTGTTCAACATGGAATTCGACGTCATCAAGGACGTGAAGGATCCGGGCAAGAGCTGAACGGGCTTTCTCCTAGCCCCCGTGAGGGGACGCGACAGACATGCTGACTATCCTCTTTGATGGCATCGCCTACGGCATGCTGCTGTTCGTCCTTGCCGTCGGATTGGCGGTGACGATGGGGCTGATGAATTTCATCAACCTCGCGCACGGGGCATTCGCGATGGTGGGCGGCTACATCACCGTCATCCTGATGCAGCGCGCGGGCATCCCGTTCCTGCTGTGCCTGCCGCTGGCTTTCATTGGCGCGGCGCTATTGGGCGGCTTGCTGGAGCGCACGCTGTACCGGCCGCTCTACAACAAGCCGCACCTGGACCAGGTGCTGTTTTCGATTGGCCTGACCTTCATGGCCGTCGCCGCGACCGATTACTTCATGGGCTCGACGCAGCAGATCATCCAGCTGCCCGATTTCCTGCGCGGGCGCACCGAAATCGGGGAGGGCGCCTGGATGCTGGGCATGGGCCACTACCGGCTGTTCATCATCGCGGTGTGTGCAGCCCTGGCGCTTGCGTTGCAGTACGTGCTGGCCAGGACGCGCTTCGGAAGCCGCCTGCGCGCATCGGTGGACGACCAGCGCGTGGCCGCGGGCATGGGCATCAACGTCAACATGGTTTTTCTCTCGACCTTCGCCGTGGGCTCGGGGCTGGCCGGTCTGGGTGGTGCACTTGGCGCCGAAGTCCTGGGACTCGATCCGACCTTTCCGCTGAAATTCATGATCTATTTCCTGATCGTCGTTGCGGTGGGCGGCACGTCGTCGATCACAGGGCCTTTGCTGGCGTCGCTTCTGCTGGGCATCGCCGATGTCGCGGGCAAGTATTACGTTCCCAAGCTCGGCGCCTTCATCGTGTACAGCCTGATGATCGCAATCCTGATCTGGCGTCCCCAGGGCTTGTTCGTGCGCACGGGAGGCAGGTGATGGATTCGTCGCCACTGCGCAAGGCCTCGCGCCTGCGGCCCTGGGAGATCGCAATCTGGCTGATCGCCTTCGCGGCGCCGCTGGTCATGCCGGGGCACTCACTGATCGTCAACGAGATCGCCATCGTCGCGCTTTTTGCGGTCTCGCTGGACCTGGTGCTGGGTTACACCGGAATCGTGTCGCTGGGCCATGCCGCGTTTTTCGGCATGGGCGCGTACACGGCGGCGCTGTTCGCCAAGCACGTCATGCCCGATCCGCTGGTCGGTCTGGCGGTCGCGACGGCGGTCGCGACGGTGCTGGGTGCGATCTGCAGCGCAACCATCATCCGGGGCAGCGACCTGACGCGGCTGATGGTGACGCTGGGCGTGGGGCTGATCCTGCTGGAACTGGCCAACAAGCTGGACTGGCTCACCGGCGGATCGGACGGTTTGCAGGGCGTGGTGATGGGCAAATTGCTGGGCCGTTTCGAATTCGACCTGACGGGCCAGACGGCCGCATGGTATTCGCTCACCGTCGTCCTGATACTTTTTCTGCTGGTGCGCAGGCTGGTCGCGTCTCCGTTCGGTGCCACGCTCAAGGCGATTCGCGACAACCGCCTGCGCGCGATGGCGATCGGTATTCCGGTGACCTCGCGCATCGCGGTGATCTACACGGTGGCGGCCGGCATTGCGGGAGCCGCAGGCGCGCTGCTTTCGCAGACAACCGGGTTCGCATCGCTCGATCTGTTCGAGTTCCATCGTTCAGCTGACGTGATGCTGATGCTGGTGATCGGCGGCACGGGATGGCTTTATGGCGGCATCGCGGGCGCCGTGGTGTTCAAGCTGATGCAGGACCTGCTGTCGTCGATCACGCCGCAGTACTGGACTTTCTGGATCGGCCTGTTCCTGGTCGTGCTGGTGCTGGTGGGGCGCGAAAGGCTGCTCCGTCCGCATACCTGGTTTTCCTCGAAATCCGGCAGGAAAACGCCATGAATGACATCGTTCTTTCCGCCCGAGGCCTGAGCAAGCGCTTTGGCGGCATCATCGCCACCGACAACGTCACCCTGGACTTGAAGCGTGGTGCGCGTCATGCGCTCATCGGCCCCAACGGCGCGGGCAAGACGACACTGATCAACCTGCTCACGGGTGTGCTCGACCCCACCCAGGGATCGATCATTCTTGAGGGGGCGGACATCACCCATCTCGCGCCGCACGAACGTGTTCGGCGCGGCATGGTGCGCACCTTCCAGATCAACCAGCTGTTCAATTCGATGACGCCACTAGAAACATTGGCACTGGTCGTCTCGCAGCATCGCGGGTTGGGTGCGCGCTGGTGGCAGGCGCTGGGGTCGAGCAAGGATGTCACGACCCGCAGCGAACAGTTGCTCGAGCAGTTCAGGCTCGGCCAAGTGGCGAACCAGCGCACCGAGCACCTCGCCTACGGCAAACGGCGCCTGCTCGAAATTGCGATTGCGCTTGCCTGCGAACCGCGCGTATTGCTCCTGGATGAACCCGTTGCGGGCGTTCCCGCAGGTGAGCGTGAAGAGCTGCTGCAAACGGTGGCCGATCTTCCGGCAGACGTGTCGGTGCTGCTCATCGAGCACGACATGGACCTGGTTTTCAGCTTTGCCGACCGCATGACGGTACTGGTCAACGGGGCCGTGCTCACAGAAGGTAATCCGCAGGAGATCGCGAACGATGCGCAGGTGAAGGCTGTGTACCTCGGGCATGGAGACGCGCATGGCGAAGAGGTGGCACATGGCTGAATTGCTTCGGGTCGAGGGCCTGAGCGCTGGTTATGGTGAGGCCGTGGTGCTGCACGACGTTTCGCTGGCCATGGGCGAGGGACAAACGCTGGCCCTGCTCGGGCGCAACGGCACGGGAAAGACCACGCTGATCAACACCCTGGCCGGTGCAACGCGCCAGCACGGGGGCTCGATCACGCTGGCCGGCCTGCCGCTGCATGCGATGGCTTCGCACCAGCGGGCTGCGGCGGGCATCGGCTGGGTGCCGCAGGAGCGCAACATTTTCAAGTCGCTCACGGTTCACGAGAACCTGACCGCCGTTGCGCGCCCCGGCAAGTGGACGCCTGATGGCGTGTACGCGATGTTTCCTCGCCTGGCCGAGCGAAAGACCAATCTGGGCACGCAACTGTCGGGCGGAGAGCAGCAAATGCTGGCGGTGGGCCGCGCGCTGGTGGTCAATCCTCGCCTGTTGCTGCTTGATGAACCCCTGGAGGGGCTGGCGCCCATCATCGTGGAAGAACTGCTGCGCGCCATTGCCAGGATCACGCGCGAAGAGGGGCTTTCGGCGATCATCGTGGAGCAGCATCCGCAGGCCATCCTTGCCATCTCGCATCATGCGGTGGTGCTGGATCGGGGCACGGTGGTGCACAGCGGTCCGGCGAGCGAATTGCGCGAGCAGCCCCAACTGCTTGAGAGGCTGCTGGGCGTCGCGCGCTAGAAGTTGCAGATCCATACTGGCGACCACAGCAGGGGCATCAAGCTGGGCAGTTCGGCGCGGGAGATACTGGCGTCACCCTCCCTTGCAGCAATGAACAAACGCATAGAGTCCAGCCCGGCACAAGACCAGCGCACGAGCTTCGTGCAGGTTTGCGGATACTGCGCCGCGCGCTTCGAAGTCTCGGTGACGTCACGCGCTGATCGCGAAGACCGCGCGCACTATGCGTGTCCAGAGTGCAGCAAGACCTATATCGCACACGGCGCCTGCACGCCGACGGTCCGACTGATCGAGGGCCGCAGCGACGACAGGGCCGATCCGTATTCCGAGACGATTTTCTAGATGAATCAACCGCCGCGCCGGAACTCCGACGGGCTCTTGCCCGTGTGATCGCGAAACAGGCGGCTGAAGTGCGACGGGTTGCCAAAGCCCCAGGACATCGCGATATCGGTGATGGGGCGGCTGGGCTGAGCGCTTTCCTGCAAGTCCCGGATGCAGGCCTGCAGCCTCAGGCGCTGGATGTACACGGCGATGGATTCGCCTTCCCCCGCGAACGCGTTGTACAGGTGCCGGCGACTGCAATTGAGCGAGCGGGCGATGCTGTCCACTGACAGCGACGGGTCGCGCAAATTGCGCTGGACATGCGTGCGTATCCGGTCGCGCAGCGCTTCGCGCTGGGTCACCGCGGTCTCGTGACCTGCGACTTCCATTAGCGACAGCTGCACCAGCTGCTTGATCAACTCGCCCGCCCCACGAGCCGACGCCTCGCTCATGTTGGGCAGCTCCAGGTAGGTGTTGCGCATGGTCTCCAGCGCCACGCGTGAAATGCCGCTGGTGCCCAGGCGCCGCGCCATGGCGCCTTCGATGCGCAGGCCGCGCTCCTGGATGGCGCTGGCAGGCACCATCACGATCAGGTGGTCCGTGCGTTCCGGATTGGCGATCTCGTAGGCGCCCGAGGTGTCGTAGATCACCCAGGCACCACTGCGCGCGCAGGCCTCACGCCCTTGCTGCTGCACTACGGCGCTGCCTTCCCACGGAGCGACGATCTTCAGATAGGCCGTCTCGCTGGATCGGGCCATGGTGGGGGTGCGCAGGACGCGATGGCGATTGGCTTCCAGCCGCGTGAGGATGACGTCGCCTGCGTGGGAGGCGGCCAGGCGTCCGTCGAACCCGGCATCGCCGTACAGGTCGGACTGCAGGCCGCCAAAGTGCTGCCCGACCCATTCGCACCACTGCGGCGCGCGATCGCGCTCGGCGACGGCGTCGGTATCAAGGGCGATGGAGGGGCTCATGGGATTTCATTATGGAGGGGCATCGCAGGACCCGCCATCGTGCCATTTGAGGGATAACCCGCACGTCCTTGCACGGGGAGTCAATCGCTTTGTGCCCGCAGAGCAAAGCGCTGCGCGTTGCGGGTTCCTACGATAAGCGCACCATTCGACCGAAGGAGACCTTGCCATGTCCCAGCACCTGTTGCAAAAGAATCGCCGTCAGTTCATCCAGGGCGCCGCCGCCGTCGTGGGCGCGGGCGCCGTCACGCCGGGGCTGCTGGCGCAGTCCGGGCCGGTTCGCGTCGGGTATGCGATTGCCCGCACCGGCCCTTGGACCGGGGGTGCGCAGGTGAGCCAGGAGCCCAACTACCTGCTCTGGGCCGAACAGCAGAACGCGGCCGGTGGCCTGGATGTGAAAGGCGTGAAGCGGCCGATCGAGTTGATCAGCTCGGACGATCGCAGCGACATGGAGACTGTGGTTCGCACCTACGAGAAGCTGATGGGCAGCGACAAGGTCGATCTCGTGCTGCCGCCCTGGGGCAGCAACGCCAATTTTGCGGTTGCCCCGCTGGCCAACCGGTTCGGCTATCCGTTCCTGGCACCTACGGCCCTCTCGCGTCGGCTCGCCGAGATGAAGCTGCCGTACTTCTTCCTCCTGTTGCAGCAGCCCAAACCCATGTGCGATGCGCTGGTGGACATGCTAAAGGCCAGTGGCGCCAAGACAATTGCATGCATCTACGTCGATGACCTGTTCGGACTGGAGAATTACGCCGCGCTCAAGGTGGCACTGGCTGGCAGCGGCATGACCCTGGTGCAGGAAACCAGCTATCCCGGCGGTGTGAAAGACCTCTCGCCAACGCTGCGATCGATCAAGGACAAGAACCCGGATGCGTTCGTGGGCTTTACCTATCCGCCGGACACCATCCTGGCGAGCCGTCAATCCAAGGAGATCGGATTCAATCCGAAATTCTTCTATGCGTCGGTGGGAACGGCATTCCAGCTCTATCGCAATGTCATGACGCCTGCGGGTGCCGAAGGCGTGCTGGGCATGGGCTCGTGGAATGCCAAGACCAGCCCCGGCGCGAAAGCGTACTTCGATGCACACGTGAAGAAGTTCGGCGCGCAGAAGGAGCCAGATCGCTGGGCCAGCGGTCATTGCTGGGCGGGCCTGGAGATTCTCACCAATGCCGTGAAGCAGACCGGCCTGGACCGCAAGGCGATGCGCGACTACATCGCGAACACGACGCACAAAACCATCATCGGCGATGTGAAGTTCACCGGCAGTGAGAACACCGCGACGCCGGGTACGGTGGGTCAGTGGCAAAACGGCGAGTTCGAGGTGGTGTGGCCGCAGAGGCTGGCCACGGCGAAGCTGAATCCGGCAAAGGGCGCGTGGAAGTAAAGCGACTCTCATGTCTTTCGGCGCCTGGCTTGAACTCCTGACTTCCGGTCTCATCACCGGCGGCATTTATGCGTTGGTGGCGCTTGGGCTGAACCTGCAGTACGGGCTCATGCGCATCCTGAACATCGCGCACGGCGAGTTCCTGATGCTGGGCGCCTACCTCACGTGGATGGCACAGACATCCATCGGACTTTCACCGCTTGTGATGGTGCCGGTGTCATTCCTGATGCTCATGGGCCTGGGCGTCGTCATCCACTGGCTGTGTTTCAGGCGGCTCAATGCGACGTCCCCCAACCTGGACATTTTCGAGGCACGCGGCCTGATGGTGGCGTTCGGGCTGATGTTCCTGGTGCAGAACTTCGTCAACTGGATGTGGGGTGGCGATCTGCGCGGCTACGACTTCCTTACCGAGCCGGTCAAGTTTGGTGGTGCTCAGTTTGCGGGCAACAAGCTGCTGGTGTTTGCGCTGGCCCTGGCATTCGCCGGCGCGATGATCGTGCTGCTGCGCCAGACCTTGCTGGGCAAAGGCGTTCGCGGGCTGATGCAATCGCAGATCGGCGCGCAGCTCGTGGGCATCAACACCCGCATGCTGCATCCGCTGATGTTCGGCATCGGACTGGGGCTGTCGGGTGTCGCCGGGTGCCTGCTTTCGATGGCCTACACCATCTCTCCCTCGATGGGTGAGCCCTACACCGTGACGGCGCTCATCGTCATCACGCTGGGCGGTTTCGGCAGCATGGGCGGGGCGCTCGCGGGCGGACTGCTCCTGGGCCTGGTCGAGGCCATCGGCATGCACTACACCAATCCATCCCTGAAGGCACTGATGTCTTACGGCGTTTTCATCGGCGTGCTGCTGCTTCGCCCTGAAGGTCTTTTTGCACGCCGCAGGCGCAAGGCATGACATCGCGCCAGCTGTTTGTTCGTGACCTGCTGGTGCTGTTCGGCCTGGCCGGCTGGGCGCTTGCGCTTCCGTATTGGGGCAGTGAGTTCGTGGTGTCGCTGGCGCTGACCTGCCTGATGTACGTTGCGCTGTCGTCGAGCTGGGCGCTGTTTTGCGGAACGACGCGCTACCTGTCGCTGGCGACATCGGCCTTCTTTGGCATCGGTGCATACACCTGTGCCCTCGCGCTGGAAAAGATGCCGTGGATGCAGGCGATCGCGCTGGGCGCGGGGCTGGCCATGCTGGTGGCGCTGGTGATGGGCGCTGCGGTGCTGCACCTGCGGGGCACTTACTTTGCGGTGCTCACTTTCGGCATGACGGAGTTGATCCGGCATGCGATCACCTATTTCGAGAAGAGCGTCACCGGAACCGTGGGGCGGGTCCTCACGGTGGTGCCGTCGCGGGACACGATTTACCTGACGGTGCTGGGGCTCGCCGTGCTGGCGGTGGCCGTCTCGATCATCGTGCGCCGGACGCGATTCGGCCTGGCGCTTGCGGGAATCGGCGCGGATGAACAGCGTGCGCAGACGCTGGGTGTCAACACGCGCTGGGTCAAGCTGGCAGGCTTTGTCATGACGGCGGGTTTTGCGGGTGCCGTCGGCGCTGCGATGTCCGTGCGCTGGACCTATATCGACCCGGTTACTGTTTTCAATCCCTTCATCGGTTTTCAGACGGTGCTGATCGCGCTGATCGGTGGCGCGCTCACCCTGTGGGGGCCGCTGATTGCAGCGATCGTGTTCAGCCTGCTGGCCGAAACGCTGCGGCTTTCCGCGCCCCAGGTTTACATGATGACGCTCGGCCTGCTGCTGATCCTGTCGGTGCTTTATCTGCCCGGCGGCCTGGCATCGCTGCGCTGGGAAACCTTCCGCGGATGGTGGCGGTCCACCCGGGACTGGTCAAAGCTGCGCCGCTACGAAATGAGCGGGGACAAGGCGCGCGACAAGCAGCGTGCGAAGGAGCGTCGCGTTGTCTGATGCGGCCATGGCATTGCTTCAGGCGCACGAGGTGACGGTGCGGTTTGGCGGGCTCGTTGCCGTCGATGCGGTGAGCGCGAGTTTCCGTGCAGGCGAACTGGTCGGAATCATCGGACCCAACGGCGCGGGCAAGACCACATTTTTCAACGCGATTTCGGGCGTGCAGCCGGTCACTTCGGGACGGCTTCAGATTGCCGGCCAGGATCTCACCGGCCGTGGGCCGCATCGATTCGCCGCGCATGGGCTGGCCCGCACCTTCCAGACGCCACGTGTGTTTGCCGACATGTCGGTGCTCTCCAATGTGGAGTTCGGATTGAAGTTTGCGGGCAGGCGGCCGCGCAAGTACTGGCTGTGGGGCGAAGAAGAGGGCGTTGCATGGGTGCTGCGAGATGCGCCGCGCATCCTGCAACTCATTGGTCTTTCGGCGCAGGCCGATCTGCCTGCGGGGGCTATCACGCCTTCGCAGCAGCGCCTGCTTGAAATCGGCATGGCGCTCGCCACCCGGCCCCGGCTCTTGCTGCTCGATGAAGTGGCGGCGGGCCTGACGGAGGCGGAGCTGGAAGAAATGGCACGTCTCATCCGCCGCCTGCGTGACGAACTGGACCTGACCGTCATCTGGATCGAGCATGCGGTGACCACCTTGCTGCGGCATGTCGAGCGCGTCCTGGTGCTGCATCAGGGCAAGCTGATCGCCGATGGCACACCGCGCGAGGTCGTGCGCAACGCCGAAGTGATCGAAGCTTACCTGGGCGATGAAATGACGGAGGCTGCGCTGTGATGCACTGGCGTGACACTGCTTTCGAGCTCGGCGCACGCGGGCGCAAGGCGCAGTTAAAGGTGCGCGGTCTCGCGGCGGGCTACGGCCCGTTCCTGGTGCTTCGCGGCGTTGACTTCGAGATCAAGCCCGGGTTGACGGTGATCCTCGGCCCCAACGGTGCGGGCAAGACGACGCTGCTGCGCGCATTGAGCGGACTCATCCCGCGCACGGGAGACGTGCTGCTCGATGGTGAAGATCTGCCCGAGGAGACGCATGAGATCGTGCGTGGAGGCGTTGCCCTCGTGCCCGAGGGGCGGCAGCTGTTCTCGCAGATGACCGTGCTGGAGAACCTCGAACTCGGCGGCTGGCTGGTGCCGCGTGCGGATCGCCCGGCACGTATCGAGCGCGTGATGAATGATTTTCCGAAACTGCGAGAGCGTGCGACGCAACTGGCCGGCACCATGAGCGGCGGTGAGCAACAGATGGTGGCGGTCGCGCGGGCGATGGTGGGCGCGCCGCGCCTGCTGATGCTCGATGAGCCCTCGCTGGGCCTTGCACCGCGCATGGTCGATGAGCTGCTCGCCATGGCCAGGCGCATTGCCGACGGCGGAACGACGGTGCTCATGGTCGAGCAAAACGTCAAGAAGGCGCTGGCCGTTGCTGATCGCGGCTACGTGCTGGAGCGCGGCGCGCTGGTTGCCAGCGGCCCGGCGAAATTGCTGGCGCGCTCCACGGTGATACGCGAGGCCTATCTTGGCGCCGAGAGCAGTGAAACAACCACGGCGTCGCGGGCCGTGCAGACCCGAACCAATCCCTGAATTTTCTGGAGTACCCCTATGTCCGACCTTTCCATGTTGATCAATGGCCTGAGAGTCACCGCCGAAAAAAATGCCACCTTCGAACGCCGCAATCCCCTCGACGGGACCGTCGCCACACGCGCTCCGGCGTGTTCGCCCGCTGATGCCGTGATGGCGGTGGAAGCCGCCGCCGAAGCCTTCAGGACCTGGGGCGAAACAGGCCCCGGCGAAAGGCGCGCGTTGCTGTTGAAAGCCGCAGACAAGCTCGAGGCCAAGCTGCCCCAATTCGTTGAAGCCGTTGCGGCGGAAACTGGCGCCACCGGCATGTGGGCAGGTTTCAATGTGATGCTCGCAGCAGGAATGATCCGCGAAGCCGCGTCACTCACGACCCAGATCTCGGGCGAGGTCATTCCGTCGGATGTCCCCGGATCGCTGGCGATGGGCGTGCGCCAACCCGCAGGTGTCGTGCTGGGCATCGCCCCCTGGAACGCACCCATCATCCTGGGCGTGCGGGCGATTGCGACGCCTCTTGCCTGCGGCAACACCGTGGTGCTTAAGGGCAGCGAGAACTGCCCGCGCACGCACCAGCTGATCGTCGAGGCATTCCAGGAAGCTGGCTTGCCGGCAGGCGTCGTCAACTACATCACCAACGCGCCGGAAGATGCGGCTGCGGTGGTCGAAGCGATGATCGCGCACCCGGCCGTGCGGCGTGTCAATTTCACGGGGTCCACCCGCGTGGGCCGCCTGATTGCCATGACCTGTGCCAAGTATCTGAAGCCCGCCGTGCTGGAGCTGGGCGGCAAGGCGCCGCTGGTGGTGCTCGATGACGCCGATCTTGACGACGCCGTGAATGCCGCCGCATTCGGTTGTTTCGCCAACAGCGGCCAGATCTGCATGAGCACCGAGCGCGTGATCGTCGATGCGAAGATTGCCGACGAATTCGTCCGGCGGTTCGCAACCAAAGCGCGCGCACTGCCGGTGGGCGATCCGCGCAAGCCTGAACCTGTGGTGCTGGGCAGCGTGATCGGCATGAGCACGGTGGAGCACTGCAACGCCTTGCTCGCCGACGCGCTTGAAAAGGGCGCCAAGCTCGTGTGCGGCGGCAAATCCGATTCGACATTGATGCCTGCCACGTTGATCGATCATGTGACACCGGCGATGCGGATCTATCACGAGGAAACCTTTGGGCCAGTCAAGGCGATCGTGCGGGTCAATGGCGTGGAGGAGGCGATTGCCTGCGCCAATGACAACGAGTACGGCCTGTCTTCCGCTGTGTTTGGCAAGGACATCGCGCGCGCCTTCAACGTCGCGCGCAAGATCGATTCCGGCATTTGCCATGTGAACGCGCCCACGGTGCACGATGAGGCGCAGATGCCGTTCGGCGGCGTGAAGGGCAGCGGCATGGGCCGGTTCGGCGGGCGCGCCGGGGTGCATGAGTTCACCGAGCTGCGTTGGATCACGTTGCAGACGACGCCTCGGCACTATCCGTTTTGAAGCGGGGTTCTTATGCGCATAATATGCGCATAAGAACCAGTGGGGAGATCATGCCAACAATGCCTGCGAATGCGAACAAGCGTCCCGTCAACCTGACGCTGAGCGAACACGTGGTCAGCGAAGCGAAGAATTACACGGGCAATTTGTCTGCCACCGTTGAAGAACTGCTCACGGTGTACGTCGTTCAGCAAAAGACGGTTCGTCTGGGTCATCAGCAGAAAGCCGATGCATGCGCGGATGACTGGAATGCTGTCAACGAGAAGATCGGATCGTTTGCTGACGAACACTCTACCCTCTGATGGCGCAGTACGACGTTCATCGGAACAAGGGGTCCCTGAGCGAGTCGATCCCCTTCATCGTTGTGGTTCAGTCTTCGCTGTTTGACCGCTATCGTCGGCGTATGGTGGTGCCGCTGGTGCGACGTACCGCATTGCCGAAAGGTAGCGCGTCAGCAGGCTCCCGGATGAATCCGGTTTTTCAGGTGAAGGGCGCCAATGTCGTGCTGCACCCGCTTGATATGGTCTCGGTGGCCCTGGATCAACTCGGGCCTAAGGTTGATTCGCTTGCGCAGGAGGGTCAGGCTATTGCGGATGCGCTGGACGAACTGCTGACTCGCTCTTGGGGATAGCCAAAAAAAATGCGCCCCGCAGGGCGCCTTTGGAAAGAATGACTCCCGGGTCTAGCCCGGGATGACAGCCTGCTGGGTCAGAGCGTATCGATGAACGAACGCAGCTTGTCCGAGCGGCTCGGGTGCTTGAGCTTGCGCAGCGCCTTGGCTTCAATCTGCCGGATGCGCTCGCGGGTCACGTCGAACTGCTTGCCGACTTCTTCCAGCGTGTGATCGGTGCTCATCTCGATACCGAAGCGCATGCGCAGCACCTTGGCTTCGCGCGGCGTCAGTGAATCGAGAATGTCCTTCACGACATCGCGCAGACCCGCCTGCATCGCTGCTTCGATAGGCGCGGTGTTGGCCTGGTCTTCGATGAAGTCGCCCAGGTGTGAATCGTCGTCGTCGCCAATCGGCGTTTCCATGGAAATCGGCTCCTTGGCGATCTTCATGATCTTGCGGATCTTGTCTTCCGGGATTTCCATCTTGGCCGCCAGGATGCCGGCGTCCGGCTCGAAGCCGAACTCCTGCAAGTGCTGGCGCGAGATGCGGTTCATCT
>JAZKFD010000167.1:0-5229 GCA_040386635.1 Pseudomonadota bacterium | reverse complement strand
TCCTTTCAACGAACGCATCCGCACGTACCTGCGACTGGAGCACCTGTTCCGCCGTCTCGCTGAACTGGTGCCGCGATCGCATCCCATCGACCATCATTACGCCCTGGCGACCATCTTCGAAGTGATGGACGTGGCTGCCCGTGCCGACCTCAAATCGGACGTGATGAAAGACCTGGAAAAGCAAAAAAACGTGCTTAACAGCTATCGCGGCAATCCTGCGATCTCTGAAGAGGTGCTCGATGATGTCGTCGGCAAACTAGACCGGTATTTCAACGCCCTGAACACCATACCGGGCAAGGCAGGTCAGGCACTGACCGAAAACGACTGGCTCATGAGCATCCGCAGCCGGGTCAACATTCCCGGCGGCACCTGTGAATTCGACCTGCCCGCGTATTACGCCTGGCAGCACCGCGACGCCAGCTCCAGGCAGGCAGACCTTGAGCGCTGGTCGTCTACCCTCGGGCCTCTGGTCGAATCCATTCACATGCTGCTCAAGCTGCTGCGCGACTCCGGAACGCCGCAGATGGTCATGGCCACGCACGGCCAGCTGCAGCAGAACCTGCCGCAGGGCCGTACCTTCCAGCTGCTGCGGATGAAGCTCGATCCGGCCAGCGGACTGGTCCCCGAAATCAGCGGCAACCGGTTAATGGTGTCCGTGCGCCTGATGCGTCAGGAAGCGCCCGACAAGCTGCTGCCCAGCCACGTCAACTCGCAGTTCGAGCTCACGCTCTGCTCCTGAAGATGCAAGCGCCTGCCACTGGCCCTGGAAAGCCGCGCATCGTCCGTTGCCCGGCGTGCGGCGGCTACAGCATCTACGGCGAAACCAACCCGTTCAGGCCGTTTTGCTCCGAGCGCTGTAAGAGCATGGATTTTGGTGCGTGGGCGAGCGAGACTTTTCGCGTGCCCGACCCGACGCCCCCAGACGACCAGCCGTTCGGCGACCCCAAGGAACAGTAACCCAGGTCCATCGCACTAGCTGGTGTGCGTCGCTGCCGTAAAGCCCTGTTCGTGCGCGAACCACTTCAGTACCGGCACCGTCCCGGGCAGCACAGGCCCGACAGCAACGGGCAGCGTCTGCCACGAGAAATCCTGCCCCTCGTGCATATGCATGTCCCCGGTCCACTCGAACACCTTGCAGAAATTGAGGCGCACCAGCGCATGGGGATAGTCCACGTGTTCGACATGCCACGGATGGACGGGGCCGATGGTCAGCCCGATTTCCTCCTGCAATTCGCGCCGCAGCGCCTGCTCCACCGATTCGCCGAGCTCCACCTTGCCGCCCGGGAATTCCCAGTAGCCCTCGTACACCTTTCCAGGCGGGCGGGACGTGAGCAGGAACGCGCCGTCAGCGCGGATGAGCACCCCGACCGCGACCTCGACCGCCTGCCGCTGGACGCCACCCTCGCGCGGCCTGTCGCCATCGGCAACGAGGACTTCGCCTGCGCTCACGAGGCGTTGCGGCCGGCGTAGTCGCGTGCGAACTGGTACGCCACGCGACCGCTTCGTGAACCACGCTCCAGGGCCCAGACCAGCGATTCGCCACGCGCCGCGTCAATGGCAGCCGGCGCGACGCCAAACGATTGCAGCCACTGGGCCGTGATCGCCAGGTACTCGTCCTGCGTGAAGGGATAAAAGCTCACCCACAGGCCGAACCGCTCCGACAGCGAAATTTTCTCTTCGATCACTTCACCCGGATGCACCTCGCCATCATCGGTATGCGTGTAACTCAGGTTTTCCTTCATGTATTCGGGCAGCAGGTGACGCCGGTTGCTGGTCGCGTAGATCAGCACATTGGGCGTCGATGCTGCGACCGAGCCATCCAGGATCGACTTGAGCGCCTTGTAGCCGGGCTCGCCCTCCTCGAAGCTCAGGTCATCGCAAAACACGATGAACTTCTCGGCCAGCGGCGACACCACATCCACGATGTCAGGCAAGTCCACCAGGTCTGCCTTGTCAACTTCAATCAGGCGCAGGCCACGGGGCGAATATTCGTTCAGGCAGGCCTTGATCAGTGACGACTTGCCGGTGCCCCGCGCGCCGGTCAGCAGCACGTTGTTCGCAGGCTGGCCCGCCACGAACTGCAGCGTGTTGCGCTGGATCTTTTCCTTTTGCGGCTCGATCTCCTTCAGGTCCGACAATCGTATTTCCGCGACATGACGAACCGGCTCCAGCACACCGTGGCCGGAGGAGCGCTTGCGATATCGCCAGGCCACTGACTGGCTCCAGTCAGGCGCAGTCAAAGGCTGGGGAAGAATCGCCTCGAGCCGCTCAATGAGCTGCGCCGCGCGATCGATGAGGTGTTCGAACTTTTCGTTCATATTGGTCGCCGCCGAGCCGCCTCAAGGCGGACAAAGCCCCCTCGGGGGGCAGCGCAGTACACAAAGTGACAAGCGTGGGGGTTCATATGTTGGCTCAGGACCGATAGTCGGCGTTGATGGTCACGTAGTCATGGCTGAAATCGCAGGTCCAGACCGTGTCTGCCTCCGCGCCCCTGCCCAGCACCACACGCACGGTGATTTCACTTTGCTTCATCACCCTTTGACCATCTTCTTCGCGATAGGAGGGATTGCGCCCGCCATTGACGGCCACGTGCACGTCGTCCAGGAACAGATCGATCTTCGTCTGGTCCAGGTCATCGATGCCCGCGTAGCCCACGGCGGCCAGGATGCGGCCCAGATTCGGATCGCTGGCAAAAAACGCAGTTTTCACCAGCGGCGAGTGTGCAATGGCGTAGGCCACCTTGCGGCACTCGGCCCCCGTCTTTCCGCCTTCCACCTGCACCGTGATGAATTTGGTGGCACCTTCGCCGTCGCGCACGATGGCCTGGGCGAGCTCGCGCGCAACGCCCAGCATGGCCTGCTTCAGGGCGCGGCCCGTGTCGCTGTCAAGCGAAGTCACGACAGGATTGCCCGCCTTGTTAGTCGCGATGACGACGAATGAATCGTTGGTCGAGGTGTCGCCGTCCACGGTCACGCGGTTGAAAGAGCCCTCGGCGAGTTCGAACGCCAGTTGCTGCATCACCGACTGATCGACCCTGGCGTCGGTGGCCATGAAGCCCAGCATCGTGGCCATGTTGGGCCGGATCATTCCGGCGCCCTTGCTGATGCCGGTGACCGTGACCGTGACGCCGCCGACCTGCGCTTTCACGCTGCAGGCCTTGGCGACCGTGTCGGTCGTCATGATGCCTTCGGCGGCGCGCAGCCAGTTGTCTGCACTCGCGTTGTCCAGCGCAGCCGGCAATCCCGCTTCGATGCGATCGACAGGCAGCGGCTCCATGATCACGCCGGTTGAAAACGGCAACACCTGCTCCGGCGAAATTTCCAGCTTGCGCGCCAATGCGATGCAGGTCGTGCGCGCGCGGATCAGTCCGTCCTCGCCGGTGCCCGCATTCGCATTGCCGGTGTTGATCACCATGGCGCGGATGCTCCCGCGTGCCAGATGTTCACGGCACACCTGCACCGGGGCGGCGCAAAACCGGTTCTGGGTGAACACCCCGGCTACGCTGGCGCCGTCGTCGATGAGGACCACCGACAGATCCTTGCGATTGGCCTTGCGGATGCCCGCTTCGGCGACGCCGATGCGCACGCCGTCAACGGGATAAAGGTCACGCGCCTGCGGCGCAGACAGATTCACTGGCATGAGAACTCTCGATCTGGATAAAGGGAAATATCTGAAATGTGCCGGGCTGGGGAGGGCCGGGGCCTCAGTTCTGCCGCCAGGGCAAACCCCGCAGCCGCCACCCGCCGCGATGCCCGCGCTGTCCGCTTTCGTCGGGGTCGCCCTCGAAACCTTCGAGGATGTTGTACGCCTCGATGCCCAGTTCGGTCGCTCGCCGGGCGGCTGCGATGGACCGCACGCCACTGCGGCACAGCAGCACGGCTTTTTTTCCATCCGGCACCGCGGCCCGGATGGCTTCATCGAAGGACGCGTTCATCACCATGCCCGGCCATTGCTTCCAGGCCAGCGGCACCGCGCCCGGGACAAACCCGACCCACTCGCGCTCCGCGTCGCTACGGACATCGATGAGCACGGCATCGCCAGCCTGCCACCAGTCGTGGGCGAGCTGGGGAGTGACATCACCCGCATAGCCTTCAGCCGGCCGCGGCGCATTGAGTTCTTCCATCATTGCCTTGAATTCTGCCAGTGACTTTCCGTGCGACACGCGTGGCAAGGCGCGGCGATCTCACATCGGCTTTATACCTTTGCATTCGGTCGAATGACTTTTGACCTGAAGTGCACCAATCGAGGGCCTAATACCTGACATTCAGCTAACGCTCGGTGAAAACCCTGTTTCACATCCCGCCGATGCAGACCAAAGATAGCTTGCTAACGATTTCACATCAACAACCGGAGACAAAACCGATGACCGAAGCCAAAACTCCCCGCCGCCGCAGCCTGCTCAAGGGGGCTGCTGTCGCCGCCGGCGCGATGTCCGTCCCCATGGTGTCAGTCGCGCAGACTACGTCACTGCGCTTCCAGAGCACCTGGCCTGCCAAGGACATTTTCCATGAGTACGCCAACGACTTCGCCAAGAAGGTTAACGACATGGCGGGCAACCGCCTGAAGATCGAAGTGCTGCCTGCAGGCGCCGTTGTACCGGCGTTCCAGCTGCTGGAAGCCGTGAACAAGGGCACGCTCGATGGCGGCCATGGTGTGGTGGCCTACCACTACGGCAAGAACTCCGCGCTCGCCCTGTGGGGCTCGGGCCCTGCCTTCGGCATGAATGCCAACATGGTTCTGGCCTGGCACGAGTACGGTGGCGGCAAGGCGCTGCTCGAGGAGATCTACAAGGGCATCAACATGGACGTGGTGTCCTACCTGTACGGTCCGATGCAGGTCCAGCCGCTGGGCTGGTTCAAGAAGCCGGTCTCCAATGTTGCGCAGCTCAAGGGACTGAAGTTCCGCACGGTGGGCCTGGCTGTGGACGTGTTCAACGAACTGGGCGTTGCGGTCAATCCGCTGCCCGGCGGCGAAATCGTCCCGGCCCTGGATCGGGGCCTGATCGATGCGGCCGAGTTCAACAACTCGTCGTCCGATCGCGTCCTGGGCTTTCCCGACGTTGCCAAGAACTGCATGCTGCAAAGCTTCCACCAGTCGGGCGAGCAGTTCGAGATCCTGTTCAACAAGACCAAGTACAACGCACTGGCGCCCGAACTCAAGTCCATCATCTCCTATGGCGTGCAGGCCGCCAGCGCCGACATGAGCTGGAAGATGATCGATCGCAACTCG
>JAZKFD010000166.1:0-10039 GCA_040386635.1 Pseudomonadota bacterium | reverse complement strand
GTGCTGCTGGCCGAGGCCGAAGTGCCCTACGACCAGGTGTTCGAGATGGAAGACATCAACGGCGAATTCGGCCAGGTCGATGTGGCCATCGTGCTGGGTGCCAACGACGTGGTGAACCCCGCTGCGCTCACCAAGGGCAGCCCGATCTACGGCATGCCGATCCTGGAAGCGTACAAGGCCAAGACGGTGATCGTGAACAAGCGCTCGATGGCGGCGGGCTACGCGGGCCTGGACAACGAACTGTTCTACATGGACAAGACCATGATGGTGTTTGGCGATGCGAAGAAGGTCGTCGAAGACATGGGCAAGGCGATCGAGTAGGTCTGGGTTTCTCTCCGGCTTAGAGAATCCTCACTCCGGTTAGAGACCCCTCCCTCCGTTCGCAGGGGCGAAACAAGGGGAAACCCGCGCCAGTCGCCAGGAGCTGCAGAGCACAATCCGGCAAGCCCCAACGAACGGATGGAGACACACACAAATGAGCGATTTGAGCGCGCGACCCTGGCTGAGTTCTTATTCCCCCGGCGTCCCTGCGGACATCGACCCCAACCAATACGCCTCGCTGGTGCAGCTGATGGAAGAGAGCTTCCACAAATACGCGAGCCGCCCGGCCTACAGCTTCATGGGCAAGGAGGTCACGTTCGCGCAAACTGATTCGCTCAGCCGCGCGCTTGCCGCGTACCTGCAAAGCCTGGGATTGGCCAAGGGTGATCGCGTCGCCATCATGATGCCCAACTGCCCGCAGTACCCGGTGGCTGTTGCGGCCATCCTGCGTGCGGGCTTCGTCGTCGTGAACGTGAACCCGCTCTACACCCCGCGCGAACTCGAGCACCAGCTCAAGGACTCGGGTTCCAAAGCCATCGTCATCATCGAGAACTTCGGCAACACGCTGGAGCAATGCATCGCCAACACGCCGGTCAAGCACATCGTGCTGGCCGCCATGGGCGATCAGCTCGGCACACTCAAGGGCGCGCTGGTGAACTATGTGGTGCGCAATGTCAAGAAGATGGTGCCGCCGTTCAACCTGCCGGGCGCCGTGCGTTTCAACGACGCCATTGCACGTGGCACCAAGGCGCCGTTCAAGAAGCCCGAGATCAAGAGCGACGACATCGCCGTGTTGCAGTACACAGGCGGCACGACCGGCGTCTCCAAGGGCGCCGTGCTCCTGCACAGCAACATCATCGCGAACGTCCTGCAGTCCGAGGCTTTCAATGCGCCGGTGATGCAGAAGGTGCCTGCCAACGAGCAACCCACCAGCGTCTGCGCATTGCCGCTGTATCACATCTTCGCCTTCACGGTCGGCATGATGCTGTCGATGCGGGTCGGTGGAAAGCTGATCCTCATTCCCAATCCGCGTGACTTGCCAGCGGTGCTCAAGACGCTGTCCAAGGAAACCTTCCATAGCTTTCCGGCCGTCAACACGCTTTTCAATGGTCTGGCCAATCACCCCGAGTTCGATACGGTGAACTGGAAGAACCTGAAGGTATCGCTCGGCGGCGGCATGGCCGTGCAGGGCGCGGTCGCGAAACTGTGGCTGGACAAGACCGGCTGCCCCATCTGCGAAGGATACGGTCTGTCGGAAACCAGCCCTTCGGCCAGTTGCAACCCGACCACCAGCACCGAATTCACTGGCACCATCGGCGTGCCGCTTCCCAACACGTATTTCAAGCTGCTCGACGACGACGGCAATGAAGTCCCGGTGGGACAGCCTGGTGAAATCGCCATCAAGGGCCCGCAGGTGATGGCGGGTTACTGGCAGCGCCCGGACGAGACCGCCAAGGTCATGACGCCCGATGGCTTCTTCAAGTCGGGCGACATCGGCACCGTGGACGAGCGCGGCTTCTACAAGATCGTCGATCGCAAGAAGGACATGGTTCTGGTCAGCGGTTTCAACGTCTATCCGAACGAAGTGGAAGACGTCGTGGCCAAGATGCCTGGGGTGCTCGAATGCGCGGTGGTTGGCGTTGTCGATGACAAGACCGGCGAAGCGGTGAAGCTGGTGATCGTCAAGAAGGATCAGGCGCTCACCGAGGCCCAGGTGCGCGAGTATTGCCGCGCCAACCTCACCGGCTACAAGCAGCCCAAGGTCGTCGAGTTTCGCGCGGACCTGCCCAAGACGCCTGTTGGCAAGATCCTGCGCCGCGAACTGCGCGACAAGAAGTAAGCGCGGCTCGCGCGATCGGGGCCCTTCGCAGTGCCCCGCTGTCTTCAGAGGGCCCGCGTCAGACCCAGGGTCCAGTCTGATTCGCCGGGACCGCGCAGGCGCTGCGCACGGCTCAAATCGATCGTCCATCCGGGCGCGAGATTGCCCCGGACGCCCAGGCGGGCGAACTGCGACAGGTCCTGGGCATAGCGTTCGCCCACCAGTGACCAGCCCTCATGGAACGTCCACTCAGCCGAGACGCCCGATCGGTTCAGGCGCGGCCCGCGATGCACGAAATCACGCCCCACGTTCAGGTGAACATTGAGGTCGTCGCGCGCTGCCCAGGTCAGCAAGAAAGAGGCTGTCGAGCCTTGATACGAGGGCCGCGTGTGCGCCGCCGCTATCGCTGTGAGCGAGACGCCCAGGTTAAGGCTGGCATTGAGCGCAGTGGCCCACTTGGCTTGCGCCTGATAGCCGGTTTCGCTCGCGCTGCCTTCCCGGGCGTAGTCCGCGCCGACGCCTAGTTCGACCGGGCCGACGCGGCATCCCGCACCGGCGTGCAGCAAGCGCGAGCCGCCACGCGCTTTCGAGAACCAGCTTTCGATCTCGCATGAACCTGTGTCGAGAATCGCCGCGTCGTCAACCGCATGATGGCCACCCGCGGCCAGTGCGACGCTGCTGGCGCTCATCAGGAGAGCCGCGGCGACCCGCACCAGGCTGGTTTGAGAGGTCAGTTTCATAGTCATTATTTGAGCCAGCCGCGCTTTCTGAAGTACCACATCGGCACCAGCGCGCTCGCGATCATCAAGACCAGCGCGAACGGATAGCCCCATTGGCGCGACAGCTCCGGCATGTACTGGAAGTTCATGCCGTAAATGCTCGCGATCAGCGTCGGGGGCAGGAGCGCGACGCTTGCCACCGAGAAGATCTTGATGATCTTGTTCTGGTTGATGTTGATGAAACCGACGGTCGCATCCATCAGGAAGTTGATCTTGTCGAACAGAAATGCGGTGTGGTTGTCCAGTGATTCGATGTCGCGCAGAATCTGCCGCGCTTCCTCGAACTGGCCCGCGCTCAGCATGCGGCTGCGCATCATGAAGCTGAGCGCACGGCGCGTGTCCATCACGTTGCGGCGAATGCGGCCATTCAAGTCTTCCTGCCGGGCGATCGCACCGAGCACTTCGCCGGCAAGCGCGTCGGTCACGTCGCCGGACAGCACCTGTTTACCGACTTTCTCGAGTTCGTCGTAGATGCCTTCGAGCGTGTCGGCTGAATATTCGGCATCGGCGTCAAACAGCTTGAGCAGCACTTCCCTGGCGTCCTCGATGAGGCCGGGCGCACGTCGCGCGCGTAGCCGCAGCAGGCGAAAGACAGGGACGTCTTCATCATGGATTGAAAAGAGGACGCCCTTGCTGCGCAGCGACTCGTTCATCAGGTTCAGGATGAAGGCGACGCGCACGGTGCGCGGTTGTTCGTCATCGGCGATCAGAAAGTCGCTGCGGATGTGCAGGTCGCCGTTGTCTTCTTCGTAGAAGCGCGCCGATTCCTCGATGTCCTCGTCCATCGCGTCTTCGGGGATCGAAAGTCCGAAATACTGCTTGACCCAGCGCTTTTCTTCGACCGTGGGGGACTCGAGGTCCACCCAGATCGGCTGGAACTTTGAGAGCTCCTCGAGCGACTCGATCTCTTCCTGGAAGAGCCGGCCGTTGACGAGCGTGAATATGTTGAGCATGAGAACTCGCTGCGTGACGAAATGCTTTGGGGGGCGTTGGGGACTGGGTGCTTCCAACGCCGCTCACGGACGCTGGAAGCTACCGACTCGGGCAGGTTTCCAAGGGAGTTCTCTTTCGAAATGGATGACCGCGCGATTATGCCGTCACGGTCTCCCCAACGCACCGCCCTCCTTCGGCCCGGCGGGCCGCCCAGAAGACCGCCTGGGTCAAGGCTGAGGCAGGACTGGTCCTACAAATCGGGGCCGACCTGTCCGACACACTGGTTGAGTCCCCCATCCTAGATTTAGGTCTCATGCCGGGTGCTTGCTGCCTGGCGCAAGGAGTTTTTCATGATTCAGTTGGCTACTTCACCCAGTGCAGCCCGGTCTTTCCGTCCCGCTCAGGGCGAGGAAAAAGGCGCCGGTCAAGAACTCCAGCGCCGCGCCGGCCATGCGTGGCCATTCATCAGTCGTCAGGTTGTGCGCCCGCCGAAACCTGCCGACAGCAAGCCTGCAGCCACTGGCAGCTGATGGCGATTCAAACGTATACCGGAGCCCTAGAAAATGAGAGAAGACAAGACATCCAGGCGACATGCCGATACCCCTAGCGACAAGCCGGTTTCCGAGCGCGTCGAGCATGGCAACCTGCAGCGCCCTGGTGCACAGGCCCGTCCACGGGCTGGCTGGAATCTCAGGGACACTGCGCCTGCATGGCGAGTCACCTGATCCCAAGTGTTGAGCTTCGCAACAAAAAGCGGCCTGCGGGCCGCTTTTTTTCATGGCTGATTCAAGGGTGCAAAACGTTGCAGTTATTGCCCTCTCTGATGAGCGAAATATCGTTGCAAATCATCCGGTTCGGGCGCATAGTGATTTGACCTTCACAAGAAACGCAAATTTCAGTTCGCCGGCCACCGCTGATGCGGGCGGCCATTTCAACCAGTGTGAGACAGGAGGTCATTCATGAATCTGACGATCAGCGGGCACCATCTCGAAGTCACTCCGGCGCTTCGAAATTACGTGACCACCAAGCTTGATCGAATCACCAGGCACTTTGAGGTGGATTCCATCCGGGTGCTGCTAACCGTTGAAAAACAGAAGGAACCCGAACGAAGACAGCGTGCCGAATGCATGATTCATGTGAAGGGCAATGATCTGTTTGCTGAAAGTTCGCACCATGATCTCTATGCCGCCTTTGACGAGCTGGTTGACAAGCTCGATCGGCAGGTGGGGCGTCACAAGACACGCGTGCAGAACCACCATCACAGCGCGCCCAAGCGGCTGATGTAGGCGTGAGCTAGTTCACAGCTGAACCCACGCAAGGCGCCTTCCGGCGCCTTTTGTATTTCTGCCTTCCGGCGCCTTTTGTATTTCTGCCTTCCGGCGCCTTTTGTATCTGCCCTGGTGGCGCCCCACGTCATCCTGTACTTCACCGCGCTTTGTGCGTTTTTCGTGTCATCAATCCGTACGCGCCCTGCGTTTTGTTGCAGTGCACCGACCCGGGTGCATAATCATTAACCCGCTGCCCATGAACCGTCTCGCTTCCATCCTGCCTGCTGCTCAAGTGCTCGTGAGCGTCGATGCCACCAGCAAAAAGCGCGCTTTCGAAGAAGCGGGTCTTCTGTTCGAAAACCTGCATGGACTGTCGCGCGCCCTGATTACCGACAGCCTTTTTGCCAGGGAACGGCTGGGGTCAACCGGCCTGGGTCACGGCGTTGCAATTCCCCATGGCCGGATCAAGGGCCTGAAGGCCCCGATGGCCGCGCTCTTCCAGCTGGGCCAGCCGATCGGCTTCGATGCGCCGGACGAGCAACCCGTCAACCTTCTCATCTTTCTTCTGGTGCCCGAAGCGGCGACGCAGAAGCACCTGGAAATCCTGTCCGAAATCGCGGAGCTTCTCAGCGATGCACCCCTGCGCGAAAAGATCAAGGCCAGCACCGACGCGGCCGAGCTTCACCAGCTGATCGCCACCTGGCAGTCGGCGCAGCCGGCCTGAAGGCCCCGGGTCCCGACGCTTGAAACCGACCGTCGTCAGCGCCGACGTCCTGTTCGAAGACCACCGGGCCCAGCTCAAGTGGGAGTGGGTGGCGGGCCTGGGCGCTTCCGAACGCCGCTTCGACGAAGTTGCCGTGCGGGCGGCGCGTTCCGGCGCCGATCTGGTCGGTTATCTCAATTACATCCATCCGTATCGGGTGCAGATTCTGGGTGAGCGCGAAATTGCGTATCTGACCAATGCAACAGCCGAAGACTGCGCACGCCGCATCTCGCGCATCGTGACGCTGGAGCCGCCGGTGTTGGTGCTCACTGACAGCAAGACCGCCCCGGAAGCATTGCTGTCGATGTGCGAGCGGGCCCAGATCCCGATGTTTGCGACGCACGAGCCATCGGCGTTTGTCATTGATGTGTTGCGCGCTTATCTCTCCAAGCATTTTGCTGAACGCACCTCGATGCATGGCGTGTTCATGGACATCCTGGGGCTGGGCGTGCTCATCACCGGTGAATCGGGCCTGGGCAAGAGCGAGCTGGGACTGGAGCTGATTTCGCGCGGACAGGGCCTGGTGGCCGACGACGCCGTCGATCTTTACCGGATCAACCAGACAACCATCGAGGGCCGGTGTCCCGAGCTGCTGCAGAACCTGCTGGAAGTGCGGGGCATCGGCCTGCTCGACATCCGTGGAATATTTGGGGAGACGGCGGTGCGTCGCAAGATGCGGCTGAAGCTCATTGTCCACCTGGTGCGGCGCGAAACACTGGAACGCGAGTACGAGCGGCTTCCTTATGAGCCCCTGACCCAGGATGTGCTGGGCGTGCCGGTCCGCAAGGCGGTCATTCAGGTGGTGGCCGGCCGCAACATAGCGGTGCTGGTGGAAGCAGCCGTGCGCAACACGATCCTGCAATTGCGTGGCGTTGACACCTACCAGGACTTCGTCGAGCGGCATCGCCGCGCGATGGAAAAGGGCGGCGGCTAGCGAACGCCTGCACCGGACTTATTGATCCGGCAGTTGTGCGCTTCGCTCGTGGCTGAAACGATTCTCGGGGGGGCGATTCGGGCAGGGGCTTTTCGTGCAGTGGGCATAAAGGCTCAGCGCATGCTCGGCGATCTCGAAACCCTTGGCGGTCGCCACCGAATGCTGGCGCCGCTCGATTTCGGCGTCGTAGAACTCTTCAACCCGGCCGCAGTCGAGGCAGACCAGATGGTCGTGGTGGGTTCCTTCATTGAGCTCATAAACCGCCTTTCCGCTTTCAAAGTGGCTGCGCGTCAGGATGCCGGCCTGCTCGAACTGCGTCAGCACGCGGTAAACGGTGGCCAGGCCGATATCGGAGCGGTCCTGGAGCAGGACGCGAAACACATCTTCGGCGGTCATGTGACGCTGGCTGCCCTTCTGGAACACGTCCAGGACCTTCAGGCGCGGCAGGGTGGCCTTCAGGCCGGTACTCTTCAATTCGTCGATGTTGGCCATGGCTTTTTCCTGCGGCGGCTACAGCGGGCCAGCCGCTACAATCGTTTCGATCATACGCTGACGGTTTCCAATGCCCGCATTCATTTCCCGCTCTTCGCGCCTGGCGCTGGCCCTCGTTTGTGCCGGTGCAGCAGCCACCGGGTGCAGCAGTTTCGACCGCATGAGTTTTGGCGTTGCCAACGTCGTGACGCCTTATCGCGTCGAAATCGTCCAGGGCAACTTCATCTCGAAGGAGCAGGCGGCTGCGCTGCGTCCCGGCATGAATCGCCAGCAGGTTCGCGACATCCTGGGCACGCCGCTCGTGACCAGCGTCTTCCACGCCGATCGCTGGGACTACGTGTTCACCATCAAGCGCCAGGGCGTGGAGCCCCAGGCCCGCAAACTCACCGTGTTCTTCAGGGGCGACACGCTCGACCGCTTCGAGGGAGACGAAATGCCCAGCGAAGCCGAGTTTGTCGCGACGCTGGACAACAAGCGCAAGAGCGCACGCGTGCCCGTGCTGGAAGCAAGCGAAGAGTCGTTGCGTCGTTACGCGCCAGCGAATCCGCCGGCCGCGCCCAGCGCGCCCGCAGTCGCTCCCGCCGCAACTGCCTATCCACCACTCGAACCTGCGACCCGGTGATGGCGCAGCAAGGCGGGCAACCCCTCCACAAGGTGGCCGTGGCCGGCGCAAGCGGGCGGATGGGCCATATGCTGATCGAGGCGATCCGTGCATCCGCCGATTGCCAGCTGGCCGGCGCGCTGGACCAGTCATCGAGCCCGGCGATCGGCAATGATGCCGCTGCCTTCCTCGGCGTGGCCAGCGGCGTTCCCGTGACCGCTGATCTGCGCACCGGGCTTGCCAACTGTGAGGTCCTGATCGACTTCACCCGGCCCGAGGGCACCCTCGCACACCTGAAGCTCTGCCGGGAGATGGGCGTGAATGCGGTTATCGGTACCACCGGTTTTGGCCCCGGACAAAAAGCGCTCATCGCCGACGCGGCACGCGACATCGCGATCATGCTGGCGCCCAACATGAGCGTCGGCGTGAATGTCACGCTCAAGCTGCTCGAGATGGCGGCCAAATCGCTGGGTACGGGCTACGACATCGAGATCATCGAGGCCCATCATCGCCACAAAGTCGATGCGCCGTCTGGCACCGCACTCAAGATGGGCGAGGTGATCGCCCATGCCATGGGGCGCGACCTGGCCGATTGCGCCGTGTACGGACGGGAGGGAATCACCGGCGAGCGCGATCCCTCCACCATCGGTTTTTCTTCGATCCGGGGCGGTGATGTGGTCGGCGATCACACCGTGCTGTTTGCCGGCACGGGCGAGCGTATCGAAATTACCCACAAGTCCGCCAGCCGCTCGACCTATGCCGAAGGCAGCCTGCGCGCGGTCCGTTTCCTGGCCGACAAGCGTTGCGGGCTCTTCGACATGTTCGACGTGCTCGGCTTGAAGTGAGTCCTGCATCCGTGCAGACCGTCAATCCGGGTATCGCATGAACCTCATCGACCTGGTGCGACAGGGTGATTTCGTCACTCAGCTGGTTACCGTGGTCCTGCTGGCAATGTCGGTGGCCAGCTGGGTCGTGATTCTCTGGAAGGGCTGGCTGCTGCGCCGCGCTTCAGGTGATGTGAGCCGCAGCATCGCGGCCTTCTGGCAATCACGTTCCATCGCGGATGCCCAGCCGGCAGTGACTGCGTTCGACCGGCAGTCGCTGGTGTTGCCGCTCATTGCCGCCACAACGGCCCAGGCCCAGGGATCGCTGGCCTGCGCCGGCGACCGGTCGCAGCAACTCACGCGGGTGTTGCGTGACGCGCTTCACCGCGTTCTCGACAAGCTCCAGTTCGGACAGGTCCTGCTCGCCACGGTCGGTTCCACGGCGCCCTTTGTCGGCCTGCTTGGCACCGTCTGGGGCATCTATCACGCGCTGATCGGCATCGCCGCGTCGGGACAGATCTCGATCGACAAGGTGGCCGGCCCCGTGGGAGAGGCGCTCATCATGACCGCTGCCGGACTGGCGGTCGCGATTCCGGCCGTGCTGGGCTACAACGTCTATGGCCGCTTCATCGGACGGATCGAGGCCGACCTTGAGGGTTTCGCGCGCGACCTGCGTGAGCTGCTGACGCACGAAACACACGGGCTGCGCGCCACTCCCGTCAACGCCGGAGCCTGACCGTGGCATTCGGGCGCCTGGAGCGCACTCAACGTCCGCAGCCCATGAGCGACATCAACATGACGCCCCTGGTGGACGTGATGCTGGTCCTGGTCGTGATTTTCATCCTGACAGCCCCACTCCTGGCAAGCTCGATCCGCCTGGATCTGCCTCACACCGAGGGGGCCCAACCCAATGAAGCGCCACGCTTCGTTACGGTCGTGGTGGACAGGGGCGGAGCGCTTTTCCTGGATGACAAGCCGGTGACCATGACCGAGCTGGCGTCGGGCCTGGCACAGGCCGCCGGCCGCAGCAGTGAAACCGAAGTGCAGCTGCGCGCCGACCAGGGCGTGCCGTATGGGCGGGTGGTCGAGGTCATGGGCGCCGCACAGAAAGCCGGTCTCAACCGCATCGGCTTCGTGGCCGAGCCCGCCACCCCCGCCAGATAAAGCAGCTGCGTTGGCGCGCGGCAACTGCGACAACGCAGGGCCGCCCGTAAAATGCCCCGAAGCCGCGCCTTTGAGCGGCAATCCACCTATGCAAGAGAAATACACCCCTTCGGACGTCGAACGCTCGGCGCAGGCGCACTG
>JAZKFD010000165.1:0-7516 GCA_040386635.1 Pseudomonadota bacterium | reverse complement strand
AAATGAACAAGTTGTTGACCACGCTTTTCGCCCTGGCTGTCGCTTCCGTGACGGTTTCGTCGTACGCCCAGGCGTCCGCGCCGGCAACACCCGCGCCTGCGGCCGCACCCGTGGCCCCGGCTGCACCTGCTGCTGCCGTTGCACCCGCCAAGGCTGCCCCCGCCACGCCGGCCAGTGCCAAATCGCTGGAAGCCAAGATCGCCATGTGCGTGGGCTGTCATGCCATCAAGGGCTACCACGCGACCTTCCCTGAGGTGTACCGGGTACCTATGATTGCCGGGCAGGGCGCCAAGTACATCGCTGCCGCCCTCAACGCCTACAAGACCGGGGATCGCAAGCACCCCACCATGCGCGGCATCGCCGTCAGCCTGTCCGACCAGGACATCGCCGACATCTCGGCCTATTACGAACGCGAAGGCATGGAAGATGCCAAGCCCCTGGCCAAGACGGCCAATCGCGATCCCAGCCCCCAGGTCGCTGCGCTGATGCAGAAGGCAGCATGCGTGTCCTGCCACGGCGCGAATTTCGCAAGCCCCATCGACCCAAGCTACCCGAAGATCGCGGGTCAGCACCCCGACTACCTCTTCGTCGCCCTCAAGGCCTACAAGCTCGAAGGCAACGCAACCACCGGACGCAACAACGGCATCATGGCCGGCATTGCAAAGCAGTTCACCAATGCGGAGCTGAAGGCCATGGCCAGCTACATCGGCTCGCTCGATGGCGACCTCGAGACCAAGCCTGAAGCGCGGTTCCGGACCGGCGCTCGCTAGGCAGAAGCTTTCTGGCTTCGAGACCAAGGGCCCTCCAGGGGGCCCTTTTTTAATGGCGGGAAGCCTGCCGCTCGGTCAATCGCGCGTCGCACGCCGCTGCACGCAGTCAACATACGCATTGCCGTCGGGTGGCCGGCCCGAGCGCTGGCTCTCCCATAGCATGGTGCCCAGGCACTCCATGGCTTCATGGTGGGCGTCGTGCAGCGACCCACGCCGGGCTGCCAGCAACTCGACGGCCTGGCGAATCCCGCGCGGCTGGTCGATGGAGCATTGCTCGCTGATCGACAGATGCATCGACAGGTGAAGAAACGGATTGGTCTTGCCATCGGCGCCGTCGTAGGCGCGCGCGACGGCTGCATCTGCATCACCGACGTCCGGGTGGTATTCGGGGTGCTCGGCCAGCCATTGGCCGGCCAGTGTCTCCAGCGCATCCATCGGTTGCACGTTCGCGGATTTCGAGTGCACGGCGCAGAAAAAGCGCCGCACGTCCGACTGGGAAGGATTGAACATGTGTCCAGCGTAGCACGCAGGGATTGCCCCCTTCGTCTGCACTGTCGGGGCAGCAGGCTCTAGAATTTCGCCAAGGAGTACCCATGAACCACGCCTTTATCTGCGACGCCATTCGCACGCCCATCGGCCGTTTCGGTGGCGCGCTGTCGTCCGTGCGCACCGACGATCTGGGTGCCATTCCCATTCGCGCGTTGATGGCGCGCAATCCCGGGGTCGATTGGCAGTCCGTGAGCGATGTGCTTTATGGCTGCGCCAACCAGGCCGGTGAGGACAACCGCAACGTCGCGCGCATGTCGAGCCTGCTGGCGGGGCTGCCGATCGAAGTGGCGGGCGCAACGATCAATCGCCTCTGCGGCTCCGGCCTCGACGCGGTCGGCACTGCGGCTCGCGCGATTCGCGCTGGTGAGGCTTCGCTCATGATTGCAGGTGGCGTCGAGAGCATGAGCCGCGCGCCGTTTGTGATGCCGAAAGCCGAAAGCGCGTTCAGCCGCGCCGCATCCATTTACGACACCACCATCGGCTGGCGTTTCGTCAACAAGCTGATGAAAGAGATGCACGGCGTCGATTCCATGCCGGAAACCGCTGAGAACGTGGCAACCGACTACGGCATCGAGCGCGAGGCGCAAGACCGTATGGCGCTTGCTTCGCAGATGAAGGCGGTGGCCGCGCAGAAGGCCGGTTTCTTCGAAGCAGAGATCACGCCTGTCAGCATCGTGCAGAAGAAGGGCGACGCCATTGTCGTCAGCAAGGACGAGCATCCGCGCGAGACCTCGCTGGAAGCCCTGGCCCGACTCAAGGGCGTGGTCAGGCCCGATGGGACCGTGACGGCAGGCAATGCCAGCGGCGTCAACGACGGATCATGTGCGCTGTTGATCGCAGACGAGGCGACCGCAGCGAAGAACGGGCTGACACCCCGGGCGCGGGTGGTCGGCATGGCGACCGCCGGTGTTGCACCGCGCATCATGGGCATGGGACCGGCGCCAGCGACGCAAAAAGTGCTCGCGCTGACCGGTATTTCGCTCGCCCAGCTCGATGTGATCGAACTGAACGAGGCCTTTGCTGCGCAAGGGCTCGCCGTGCTTCGCACGCTCGGCTTGCAGGACGACGATCCGCGCGTCAACGCCAATGGCGGCGCCATCGCGCTCGGCCACCCGCTGGGCGCATCAGGCGCCAGGCTGGCGACCACCGCCGTCAACCAGCTTCACCGCACCGGTGGCCGCTATGCGCTGTGCACGATGTGCATCGGCGTGGGCCAGGGCATTGCGGTCATTCTGGAGCGGATCTGAACCGGCGCTTCAGCAGGCTTGCCGGCCGGCCTTCAACCGATACACCTTGGTGATGTCGCGGTAGCTCATGACCGAGCCGGCACGCTTTCCGTTCACGCGGTGCGCGGTCACCCTGCACTCGAGGACGCGGCCATCGGTCAGTTCGACGATGCTCTGCTGCGGCTCATCGGGGTTGGACTTGCGCGCCTGGGCGTTGGCCAGGAATTGCGCCGGGTCCACCACCTGTGAAAGCTGGATCGCCATCAGGCTGGCATCGTTGAGCGTTGCCAGCTTGTCCTGGGCAATGCCCCAGATTTCGATGAAGCGCGAATTGAAGTGCATGGCACGACCGAAATAGCCCAGGGCGACGATGCCGTCGGTGGTCGTGTCGAGCGTTGCCAGCAGCAGCGCGAGCGCGGCCTTGGCTTCGGTCAGGTCCTGGGTCCGGCATTCGAGGCTGCGGCTCGCGGTTGCGAGCTTGCGCGTCACCTGGGCCAGCTGGCGCCGTTCGTTCGCGAGCTCCTGTGTCAGGCGGTTGACCAGGTCTGCCATGCCCACGGTTTGCGTCGGGGGCGTTCGGGTTGCTTCCAGGATTGTCATACGGGTGCGGATGAGTCGGAAAGGACATGCGCCAGGTCGCGCAGCAGCGCGGCCAGCGGGGTTTCGAAACAGGAAATCAGACTTTCGATCGGGCGGGCCGGAGACGGCTCGATGAGCGCCGCCTCCAGCTCATGCGCCGCTTGCTGCACGAGCGTGGCGCCGATGTTGCCCGCCACGGCCTTGCTCGTATGCGCGTGGCGTATCGCCGTCTCGCGGTCACCTGCCGCCAGCGCGGCACGGATGTCGCGGGCGATGTGCTGCTGGCCTGCGAGGTATCGCTTGAGCATGGCCAGGTAGAGCGGCTTCTTGTTCATCATCCGCGTGAGGCCCAGCGCGGTGTCCAGGCCAGCAGCGCCCACAGGAATCCCGTCGGCGCCCATCGTCGCGCTGGGCGCATCGGCAAACCCTTGATCCGGCGACTCTTTCGGTGGTATCCAGCGTTCCAGCATGTCCCACAGCGCCTGCGGGTCGATCGGCTTGATCAGGAAGTCGTTCATGCCGGCCTCCATGCAGCGCTTACGGTCCTGCTCCATGGCATTGGCCGTCATCGCCACGACCGGAAGATCCTTCAGGTGGGGCAGCTTGCGGATTTCGCGGGTGCAGGACACGCCGTCCATCACCGGCATCTGCATGTCCATGAAGATCAGGTCATACGAAGTGGCGCTCGCCTTGTCCAGTGCCACCTGGCCGTTGTCGGCGACGTCCACGATAAAGCCGGCGTCTTCGAGCAGCTCGCGTGCCACTTGCTGGTTGATGTCGTTGTCTTCCACCAGCAGCAGGCGTGACCCCCGGCGCAGTACAGGGCGATCGTCCACCCGAGCCGCAGGCGGCACCATGCGTGCAGCACCGGCAAACCGGCGTCCGCCCAATGCATCCATCGTTGTGTCGAACAGGACGGATGCATTGACCGGCTTGACCAGCACTTCCTGTATGCCGGCCATGACGGCTTCCCTGACGACTTCCTCGCGACCGTGCGCCGTCACCATCAGAAACAGGGGCGCAGATTCCAGCCCCAGTGAGCGGATGCGGCGGGCCGTCTCCATGCCGTCCATCCCGGGCATGCGCCAGTCCAGGTACACGACGTCGTAGGGTGATCCTGCGCACGCTGCGCGGCGCACTTCCTCGATCGCGCCTGCCCCGGTGGAAACCCCGGCGGCCACGAACGTCATGCCCTCGAGCATTTCCAGGATCACTGCACGTGCGTGATCATTGTCATCCACCACCAGGGCGCGCCGGCCGCGCAAATCGGGCTGTGGCACCAGCTGGCGCTGCGCCACCGCGCCGATGCCCACGCGAGCGCTGAACCAGAACGTGCTGCCCTTGCCGAATTCACTCTCGACGCCCACCTCACCGCCCATCAGTTCGGCCAGCCGCTTGGAGATCACCAGGCCCAGGCCGGTGCCGCCGAAGCGACGCGTGGTGGACGTGTCGGCCTGCGAAAAGCTCTGGAACAGGCGCGAGCGCTGTTCTGCTGTCAGGCCGATGCCGGTGTCACGCACCCGGAAGTGAAGCAGTACATCCGAGGCGGTGCGCTCGCTTGCCCGCACCGACACCACGATCTCGCCCTTTTCGGTGAACTTCACCGCGTTGTTGATGTAGTTCAGCAGGATCTGGCCCAGCCGCAGCGAATCGCCCATCAGGTGCCCTGGCACGTCAGGCGCCACCTCGAAAATCAGCTCCAGCCCCTTGGCATGACTCTTTTCCCCGATCAGGCTGCCGGTGGTGTCCAGCAGTTGCTGCAGTTCGAAATCAGCCTTTTCCAGGTCGAGCTTGCCGGCCTCGACCTTGGAAAAATCAAGGATGTCGTTGATGAGACCGAGCAAGTGCTTGCCGGACGTCTGGACCTTGGCAATGTAGTCGCGCTGGCGTTCTGTCAGTTCCGTCTTGAGCACCAGGTGCGTCAGCCCGATGATCGCGTTCATGGGGGTGCGGATCTCGTGGCTCATGTTGGCCAGGAAATCGGACTTCATGCGCGTCGCGTCTTCGGCAATCTGCTTGGCACGGCGAAGCTCTTCTTCTTCCTTGCGCCTTGCGGTCACATCGCGGCTGATCGCAAGCACGCCCTGGGCCTTGCCATCATCGTCCCACAGCGGCGATGTCACGGTGTCATACAGCGCCTTCTGCCCGTCGAACGAACCAATCCACTCTTCGGACGACTGCTCGCGCAACAGCGTCATGGTGCGCTCATCGACAGCGCGCACCTTGGCGGCGATTTCAGGGGGATAAAGGTCGTCTGCGGTAAGCCCCCGGAGTTTTGCGATCGGCCGACCCACCATCGCGGCAAACGCCGTGTTGCACCGGATGTAGCGGCCCTCGCGGTCCTTGTAGACGATGAGGTCGGAGATCGAGTTGATGAGTGCCTCGAGCGTTGCTTCCTGCTTGTTGCGTTCGGCTTCCGCGCGCTTTTGAGCGGTGATGTCTTTCACCGAGCAGATGTACATCGCATTGCCAGCCGACTCGGTGAGAAAGACGGTGGACTCCATGTCGCGCAGCGTGCCGTCCTTGCGGCGATGCACGGTTTCCAGCGTGAGTGGACGGCCACGCTCCGAAAGCGCGGCATTGACCAGCGGCAGGTGCTCCGGCACCTTGAACATCACATCGAAATCGTTCAGGTGAAGCCCGAGCAGTTCCTCCAGCGGATAGCCCAGGTGCTTGCATGCGGCCGGATTGGCATAGGTGACCGACAGCGTGTCCCGGCTCAGCCAGAACATCGGCCCCGAGCTTTCCAGCACGAGGTGGTTGAACATCATCTTGTCTTCGTAGCGAAGACGCTCCGTGATGTCGCGGTAGGTGATGACGCTGCCCACGCATTTGCCGTGCAGGCGCTGCGGAATCGCGTGGCGCTCCAGGGTCCGCCCGTCTTTCAGTTCGACAATGACGAGCTCTTCGGCGTCGGGGTTGGCCCGGCTTTGCTCCACCAGTGCCAGCATGTCCTCGGGGTGCTTCACCCGCTCGGCCTGTAGAGCCACCAGGCGCGTCGCGTCCAGCGTGTCGAGCTCCTCCTCGGGCAGGCACCACAGTTCGATGAAGCGGATGTTGTAGTAGATAGAGTCGTCGGAAAACCTGTGCGTGAGGATGCCGTCGCTGGCGGCGTCGAGCGTGGATTCGAGCAGCTGATGACCGCTTCGCAGTGTTTCGTACTGGCGGTTGCGCGCTTCCAGGCGCTTTTCGAAATCGCTGGATCGCTCGAGCGCCTCGGCGAGCGCCCGGCGTGCCTGCGCAAGTTCGATCTCCAGAGTCGTGGACGCGCCGCCGGAATCAGCCAGCACGGCAGTCAGGTCATCGGGCGCACGGTCCATACAGCTCTTTCACGGGTCAGTGAGCCGATGAGACCATCCGGGGGTCCGGCAGGCCTAGGCAAATCACCTAAGGGGGCTAGGTGTTTTGGCGGGAGGCGTGCGAGCCGTGCTGCCGGTGCGATCAGTCGCCCCAACCGGGCGGGCGCGACTGGCTTTCCGCCCGGCGCCGCTCATGGGCCGCGCGCTCCTGCGCCATCTGTTCTTCCAGCTGGCGGCGTCCCTGCTTGGCTACTGCGATCACTTTCGCGCGGTCCAGGTGGTGCGGATACATCTGCTCGAACAGGTCGATGTTGTGACGGCGAAACCGCATCGCCTGGCTGCGGGCCTCATGAGGGGTGTAGCCCAGCACTTCCAGCACGGTGCGGCCGCTGCGCAGGCTGGATTCGAACAGCTCGCGCTCCACCCGCTGGATCCCGCGATCGCGCAACTCGTTCCAGTGCGTCACATCCCTGGCGCGCGCGATCAGTTCGAGATGGGGAAAGTGCTCGCGCGCCAGATCGACAATGGCCAGCGACTGCGTGGTGTCATCCACGGCGATGACAAGAACCCTGGCCGTCGCCGCGCCGGCCGTGCGCAGCAGGTCCAGCCGGCTGGCGTCGCCGTAAAACACCTTGTAGCCGAACGAGCGGGCAGCCTCGATCATGTCGGCGTCGTGGTCCAGCACCGTGGCGCCTATGCCCTGCATGGCCAGCATGCGGCCGACGATCTGCCCATATCGGCCGAAGCCCGCGATGATGACCGGCTTGTCCTGCTGTTCGCTGATCTCTTCGAGCTGCGGTCCGTTGCCATCGGCCCAGTGCGGCAGCAGCAGTTTGTCGATGGCCACGAGCATCAGTGGACTGACGAGCATGGACACGGCCACCGCGCCGATCAGCAGCGAGGAGACCGAGGGCGAAATCACCTGGGCCCCGGTCGCTGTCTGGAAGACGACAAACGCGAACTCACCCCCTTGAGCCAGCAACAGGGTGAACACCGGGCGTTCCTGTACCGGCAGTTCAAGGGCGCGGGCCAGGGCGTAGATGACCGCCGCCTTGATGGCCAGGAAGCCGACAACAATCAGGGCCATCAGGCC
>JAZKFD010000164.1:5319-18827 GCA_040386635.1 Pseudomonadota bacterium | reverse complement strand
CGGATGAACGACCCGGAGCGCCGCAATGCGTTCTCGATGGCGATGCGCATTGCGCTCCTCAACACATTCCGCGCACTGGAGGCCGACCAGTCGGTGCGCGCCATCGTGTTCACTGGCGGAGACAAGACCTTCTGCGTTGGCGGCGATGTGACAGCGATGGGTCACCAGCCGATGGGCGCAGCGCTGGACCGCATGCGCATCGTTCACGACCTGGTGCGACTCATCGCGCAGAGCAGCAAGCCCTATATCGCCGCGGTAGAGGGATGGGCCGTCGGCGGCGGGCTCTCACTTGCCCTGCTTTGCGACACGGTGGTGGCGAGCGATACAGCGCGCTTCAAGGCGGGATTCGGCGAGATCGGGATGGCCCCCGACACCGGCATCCTGTATTCGCTGCCCGCGCGCGTGGGCAAGGGCCGGGCGAAACAGATCCTGTTGTACAACGAAGTTTTCTCTGCGCAGCAGGCGCTCGACTGGGGCGTGATCGACTACGTGGTGCCGTCTGGTGGCGCGCAAAAGGAGGCCGACCGCCTGGCACATGTGCTCGCAGCCAAGGCGCCACTGCCGATCGCGCTCACTCGCTCCGTCTTCGCATCGGGACTGGATGACGTGCTGCTTCGCGAACGAGAGATTCAGGCGATGTTGTTCAGCTCCACCGATCACGACGAGGGCAAGTCAGCCTTCTTCGAAAAGCGAACGCCCTCCTTCAAGGGCAGCTAGGGAATATCCAGAGATGTCGGAAACGATGGATGAAGCGCGCGAGCGCCTTGAACTGATTCGCGATAGCGCAGCCTCTGTGGTGCCGCGCGGTTCGGGCGCTGCGCGCGCCCGTGCGCTGCGTTTCAAGCAGCCGGGCTTTGACCATGCGCTGTGGAAACAGATGTGCGGCCTGGGATGGGCGGGCCTTCGGGTGCCGGAAGGGCAAGGCGGCAGCGGCTTTGACGTCCGTGCGCTGTGCGCCGTGGCGCAGCAGCTGGGTGCTTCGCTGAGTCCCGAGCCATTCATTGCCGTGTCGGGCGCAGCGCAATTGCTGCGTGGCCCCACGCTAGACAAAGTGATGTCCGGCGATGAGATCGTCGTGCCTGCGTGGTCGGAGCGCGCCCACGACCTGGTTACCGCCGGTCGCACGCAGTTTCGCGGCGGCAAGGTCAGCGGCGCGATGCGACTGGTGAACGCAGGCCACGCGGCAGATGCCTTCATTGTTTCGACCCGTGAGGGGCTCGCGCTGGTTCGCAAGGACGCGCCCGGCGTGAGCGTGACGCCCTTAAAACTGCACGATGGCGGCTTCACGGCAGATGTGGTGTTCGCCGACACGCCGGGCGAGGCAATCGCCGGCTCACTCGAAACCGTCTTTGAAGAATGCGCGCTCGCCAACGCCGCGTACCTGCTCGGCACGATGGAAGCGGCGTTCGACATCACTCTGGCTTACATGCAGGTGCGCAAGCAGTTCGGCAAACCCATCGGCAGCTTCCAGGCCCTTCAACACCGCGCGGTGGACCTGAAGATCCAGATCGAGCTCACGCGCGCTGTCATCAACGATGCCGCCGCCCAGTTCGATGACGGCGCCATCTCGCTTGCCGATCGCCGGACCCTGGTTTCGCGCGCGAAGATGCGAGCCGGCGACGCCGGCATGCTCGTGGCGAAGGAGGCGGTTCAATTTCACGGTGCCATGGGCATGACCGATGAATGCGATATCGGCCTGTACGCCCGCAAGATCCTCACTGTGCACAACGACTGGGGCTCGGTCGCCGCCCATCGCCAGCGTTTCACCGCCACACTGGTTGCAGGCCATGACTGATCACACGACTGACTACAACGCAATGAGCGACGAGGCGTTCCGCTCGCTCGTGAAGGACTTCCTCGAAGCAAACTACCCGCCCGAGTTGCGCTTTCGGCTGGGGCAGCTGCCGCACGAAGTCACGCTGCCCTGGTACCGCAGGCTCTCCGAGAGAGGTTGGGTCGCGCCTTCGTGGCCGCGTGAACACGGCGGCATGGGGCTCGACCCCGCCAAGCGAATCATCTGGAACGAGGTGCTCGACGCACACGGCTGCGCACGCTTTGCCGACAACGGCGTGATGATGGGCGGGCCTCTGGTGATCCAGTTCGGCACACCCGAGCAGCAGGCGCGGTACCTTCCGGGCATCCTCTCGGGAGACGAGGTCTGGTGCCAGGGCTACAGCGAACCGGGCTCGGGCTCTGATCTGGCGAGCCTGCGCACGCAGGCCGAGTGGAACGGCGATGGGTGGACCATCAACGGCCAGAAGATCTGGACGTCGCGTGCCAATCAGGCCAAGTGGTGCCACATGCTGGTGCGCACCGACAAGTCCGCGCCCAAGCCGCAGGACGGCATCAGCTATTTCATCGTGCCGCTGGACGCACCGGGCGTGACCATTCGGCCCATCGACACCCTGCTGATGGTGGATGACTTCTGCGAGATCTTTTTTGACAACGTGAAGGTGCCCGCCGACGCGTTGGTGGGCGAGCTTCACAAGGGCTGGTCCATCGTCAAGGTGCTGATGGGCGGCGAGCGGATGACACTCGGCGCGTCGATGCTGGCGCGGATCGGCATGGACATGATGCGGCGCCTGGCGAAGTCGGTCGGCAGCTGGGGCGAGCCCGCGTTCATGGATCGCTACTCGCGCCTGGCAGCCGAGCTGGCCGACCACGACAGCCTGTACGAAGCTGGACTGGAGAAGGTGCGTGCGGGCGGCGACCTGAGTGTGGAGGGCGCGATGCTGAAGGTTCATATGACCGAGATGTACAAGCGGATCACAAGCGCCATGGTGGAGCTTGCGGGGCCGTTGGCGGGGCTGACCGAACCCGCGCAGGCCGGACAGGACAGCGATGCCGCCGGCACCTTTCTTTTTTCGCTGGCCGGCACGATCTACGGCGGATCGTCCGAGGTCCAGCGCAACATCCTGGCCAAACAGGTTCTACGCCTGCCCTGAAAATTCATGAACCAAGAATCAGCAGTTTCCGGCTCGCGCGTGCGCGCCTTCCTCAAGCCCCGTTCGATCGCGATCATTGGCGCATCCGGTGACGAGAACAAGATTGGCGGACGTCCTATCCGTTACCTCAGGCTGGCTGGCTACAAGGGCCCCGTCTTCCCCATCAATCCGGGGCGCGACGTCGTGCAGGGACTGAAGTCCTATCCAAGCCTGGCAGACGTGGATGCCGAAGTCGATCTGGTCGTGATCGCCGTGCCGGCGCAGGACGTGCTCGCTGCCGTCCAGGCGTGCGTGGCAAAGGGCGTCAATGGCGCGATGGTTTTCTCGTCCGGCTTCGCCGAAGTCGACGATGCGGGGCGCGCCTTGCAGGACCAGATCGTTGCCACCGCGCGCCAGGGCGGCGTCGCCTTGCTCGGCCCGAATTGCGCCGGCACCTTCAACGTCCGTGAGGGACTGCTTGCCACTTTCACCAGCGGCATCATCGACCGGCCGCCGCGCATCGGCTCCATCGGCATGGTCAGTCAGTCGGGCGCGTTCGGCATTCACATGATCGTGCTGGCTGCCGAGCGCGACCTGGGCCTGTCGATGTGCCTGACCACCGGCAACCAGTCGGATGTGGATGTGTCCGAAGCGCTTGCGTACATTGTCGAAGACGACGATACCGATGTGGTCGTGCTGGTGGTGGAAGGAGTTGTCAACCCGGCCCGCCTGCTCGCCGCATTCGAAGCTGCGCGCCTGAAGCGCAAGCCGGTGATCGTGCTCAAGCTCGGCCGGTCCGAAGCGGGTGCCAAGGCGGCTGCTTCACACACCGCGAGCCTGGCGGGTTCCGACGAGATCTTCGATTCGATCCTGCGCCAGAGCAGGGTGTATCGGGCCCATTCGATCGACGAGCTGATGGACGTCGCCTATGCATGTTCGCTCGGGCGCCTTCCAGCCAATGACAAGGTCGGACTGATCACGGTATCGGGGGGCGTGGGCATTCTGATGGCTGACCAGGCAGAGGCGCTGGGACTTGATGTGGCCGAGATGCCCGCCGAGTCACAGGCCGCCATCAAGGCCCTGCTGCCGTTTTCCGCCGCCCGCAATCCTGTGGATGTCACGGCCCAGGTCATCACGCACCCGCAACTGGTCGGCCCGATGTTCGAGCACCTGCTGAGCGGCGGTGGCTACGGCTCGGCGGTCTGCTTCATCACGCACATCGCGCGCAACAAGGAGCTCTTTGGCAAATTGTTGCCCCACTTCGAGGAAGTCGGGCGCAAGCACACCGATCGCTTCCTGGCGCTATCGACGCTCGCTGGTCCGGAGACGCGCAGGCAGATCGAGAGCATCGGCTATGCGCTGTTCGAAGATCCGGCCCGTGCGTTACGCGCAATCAAGGCACTGGTGCGCTTTCGCGAGGCGTTCGATGCGCCCGCTGCCGAGGCAGCACCCGCCCTTCCTGCAGGCGCGGACGGCGTCAGGGCTGGCGCCTCATACGACGAATCCGAGGCCAAGAAAATTCTCGCTGCCGCAGGCATTCCGTGCGCTGCGGAGCAAGTGGTGTGTTCGGCGCAGGCCGCCGTCGATGCAGCGCACGCGATCGGATTTCCTCTGGTGATGAAGATCGTTTCGCCCGATATCCAGCACAAATCCGAAATCGGTGGCGTGCTGCTCAACCTCACTTCATTCGAAGAAGTTCGCAGCGGCTACGCCACACTCATCGACCGCGCGCAGACGCATGCGCCCCACGCCAGGATCACCGGCGTGCTGCTCGCCCAGCAGGTCAAGGGCGGCGTTGAAACGATTCTGGGCGTCTCGCGCGATCCGGTGTTCGGGCCAGTCGTGATGTTCGGCCTGGGCGGCGTTTTCGTCGAGGTGCTCAAGGATGTGGCCTTCCGACGCGCTCCCTTCGGACCTTCAGAGGCGCGCCGCATGATCCGGGAAGTGAAGGGTTACGCCATGCTGCAGGGCGTGCGGGGTGCGCCCGCGGCTGATGAAGAAGCGCTCGTCCAGGCGATCACGCAGCTGTCTGCTTTTGCCGCAGCCCAGGGCGATGCCCTGGAGAGCATCGATATCAATCCGTTCATCGTATTGCCCAGGGGCCAGGGGGCGTTGGCCGTTGATGCGCTGATTGAAACGCGGCCTGGGTGATGGCCGCTAACCCATCAGTTCGCCGCGAAGCAGTAGAGCCGTCCCGAACCGCCTGTTGAAGCCAGCGCGGCTTGGCTGCAACCGGCCGATTGATGCGAGAAGTTCCAGGATTTGGCCCAGTTGTCGGATGTCGGGCCTGTGCGGTCATGGTGACCCAGGATCGCAGAACCGTCCGTGCTGGAGGTCCAGCCCTTGCAGGTCGTGTCGGTCTGGGGTGCGAACGCGGTTCCGTCGGCCCGGGTGCCGGTCAGGATGTCGTGTTCGTTGGGGTTATCGCCGCGGCCCTTGACGATGTTGCCTCGCTCGTCGAGCGCGGTTTCCTTGCTGATGTTGTTGCCGTTGTGCAGGTGGGCCAGGTCACGGGCGATGAGCACGCCCTTGGCGTTGTACCAGGGGCCGTTTCCGATGCGGTCGCGCGCATGGACGAACGGTACGCCCGGCGTCGTGCCGGACGGGAACGTCCCGGGTGTGCTGAGGTAAGCGCGCCAGGTCTTGCCCCCTGCGCCGGCGGCAGTTGCCAGACGCTGGCAGAGTGCGTCACCGCCTGCAATGCCGCCCAGATCGGCGCCCTTGCCGCTGCCGGTGCTCGAGATGAAGAAGCTCATCGGCCCGGTCGAGGCCATGCTTGCACAACCTGCCGCCAGCAGGGCGGCGGTCAGGGCTGATCCGACCAGAACGAATTTTCTCATTGACTTGTACATGGGGTTTCCTTGGTGCTGTTGTCGGGAGCCGGCCGGCCCCGCGCGGATTCTCGCCGTTAAACGAACTTGTTGCACGGCATGGTAAAAGCTCGGGGACATGAAAATCGCCAATGAACCCTGACGCCGAGAAACTCTGGCGCGGACCCCGCTGGTCGCTGGCTGCCCTGCTGGCGGTGCTGGGCATGCTCGGACCCTTTTCAATTGACACCTACCTGCCTGCATTCGCGGGCATCGCCAGGGCGCTCAATGCCACGCCGGTCGAGATGCAGCAGACACTTTCTGCTTACCTCTTCGGGTTTGCTTTCATGAATGCGTTTCATGGCGCGCTGTCGGACAGTTTCGGCCGGCGGCCGGTCGTGCTGTGGGGCATCGCCGTCTTCACCATTGCGTCGGCCGGATGCGCGCTGTCTGAGAGCATCGGGCAGCTGGTGTTCTTTCGTGCGCTGCAGGGTTTGTCCACCGGTGCAGGGATGGTGGTCTCGCGGGCCGTGATCCGCGACATGTTCCCGCCGCAGCAGGCGCAAAAGGTGATGAGCCAGGTGACGATCTATTTTGGCGTCGCACCCGCTATCGCACCCATCATCGGCGGCTGGCTTTTCGTGCACCTGGACTGGCACAGCATCTTCTGGTTCCTGACCGGGGTGGGCGTGTTGCTGGGGGTTGCCAACTGGCGGCTGTTACCCGAGACACTGCATGAATCGCACAAGCAACCGTTCAACGCCAGCAACCTGATGCAGGGTTACTGGCAGCTCACCTCTGACATGCGCTTCATGCTGCTGGCGGTGGCGTCGGGCATTCCGTTCAACGGCATGTTTCTCTATGTGCTGAGCGCTCCGGCGTTCCTGGGCGATCACCTGGGTCTGCAGCCGACGCAGTTCTTCTGGTTCTTTCTAATCACCATCTCGGGGATCATGAGCGGGGCTTTCGTCAGCGGACGACTGGCGGGCCGCATCACGCCGCGCCGGCAGATACGCATCGGCTTTGCGATCATGTTCGTCGTGTCGATAGCCAATGTAGCGGCCAACTACTTCCTGAAGGCCCACGCGAGCTGGGCCATGGTGCCTGTTGCACTGTTCGCGTTTGGATGGTCGCTCATGGTGCCGGTGGTTACCCTGCTGGTCCTGGACATGTACCCCCAACGGCGCGGCATGGCGTCGTCGCTTCTTTCGGTGATCGGCGCAACGGCCAATGGCGTGGTGGCGGGAGTGATCGCGCCAATGGTCATGCAGTCACCGCTGGGGCTGGCGGTCACATCACTCCTGATGATGGGCGTGGGTCTGCTTGCCTGGATGCTGGTTCATCGCCTGTGGCCGGACACCGGCCGCACCATGACTGCCGAGAGCTGAGCGGCGGAAAGCAGCCGCCGTGTCTGCCGGGTTTTTCGCATTCTGTCGGCTGCCTGTGCAGTTCGTCGCATGAAGAGTGACCCCAAAGTGTCCAGTTCGCATAATGCGCTCCATAAAAACCGGAGGTGCTGTGCGGCTCGCGATCTTCATAACCCTGATTCTCACTTTAGCCTCAGCCGGCTGCGATCGCGCCAGCAAGGCTGCGCAGAGCCCGGCTGCGGCGCCCCCGCTACTGATTGCGCCCGAAGACGTCGTGACGGTCCGGTCGTCGGCCGTGTCCTCGGGCCCTCTGATCACGGGTACGCTACAGCCCGACCGCAAGGCCGACCTGCGTGCCGAGATCTCGGCGGTCGTGCTGGCCGTGCTGAAGGAAAACGGCCAGCCGGTGAAAAAGGGCGACTTACTGGTCCGGCTGGACGACATGGCGATCCGGGACAACCTGACCTCGTTGCAGGAGGCCGAGCGGACCGCAACGCAGGCTTTTGAGCAGGCCGAACGGCAGTTTCAGCGGCTCTCCACCCTTCGCGCTTCAGGCATGGTTTCGGCGCAGCAGATGGAGGACGCCGAAATCCGCCGCAACACCGCTCAGAGCGATCTGTCGGCAGCCAGGACACGCGTCGTGCAGGCGCGCCAGCAACTGCAGCGCACGGAAGCCCGTGCCCCATTTGACGGGCTCGTGAGCGACCGCAAAGTATCGGCAGGCGATACCGTGCAGGCCGGCAAGGAGCTGGTGAAGGTGATTGACCCCGCGCACCTGCGCCTGGAGGGCCTCGTGTCATCCGACGCGCTATCGAGCGTGAAGCCTGGGCAAGCCGTGAATTTCCGGGTCAACGGCTGGGGCACGCAGGAATTCAATGGGCGCATTCGGCTGGTCGCACCGGCGGCCAATCCGACGACGAGACAGGTCGAAGTGCTGGTCGATATTGATGGCGCAGTGCCCGCGCGCATGGCCGGTCTCTATGCCGAAGGGCGCATTGAAGCCGCATCGAGTGTGGCGCTGATGATTCCCGCGTCTTCGGTGGTGCGTGATGGCGAACGCACATTCGCCTGGAAAGTACAGGGCGCTGCAATTCGCAAGGTGGCCTTGTCGCTGGGTCCGCGGGATGTGCGGCGCGGGGACTATGCGGTGCAGTCTGGCGTCGCCGATGGCGACCAGCTCCTGCGGCACCCGGTCGCCACACTCAAGGACGGGCAGGCGGTGAGCAACACGGCACCAGCGGGAAACCCCGCCGCATCGGATTCGGCTTCGGCGGCCGCTTCCGCACCCATCGTTCGCTAGAAAGGACATTGGCATGTTCCTTTCCGATTTCAGCATCAGGCGGCCCGTGGTCACTGTCGTCATCGTGATGGCGCTCATGGCGCTTGGCCTGCTTGCGCTCGGCAAGCTGCGGGTCAACGAGATCCCTGACGTGCAGCAACCGGTGCTAGTCGTGAACATCGCCTATCCGGGCGCTTCGCCGGAAACGGTCGAGCGCGAGGTGATCAACCGGATCGAGAAGTCGCTGCAGAGCGTGACCGGCGTGTACGAGATTCGTGCCACGGCCAAGGACAGCAGCGCGCAGTTCGTCATCTTCTTCAATTTCAGGAAGAACATGATCGAGGCGAGCGACGAGGTGCGCAACGCAATTGCCACAGTGCGCTACAAGCTGCCGGTGGAAATGCGAGAACCCGTGTTGATTCGCGTCGATCCGAACTCCAATCCGATCATGAATCTCGCGCTGTCTTCGACGAAGCAGACACAGCCCGAGATCTCGCGCCTGGCCGAAGACCAGCTCTCGGACCGGCTGCGCGCAATTGAAGGCGTGGCGACTGTCGAGGTTAACGGAGCACTCAAACGCGAACTGTCAATCCTGTTGCAATCCGATCGCATGCGTGCCTACAACGTGGGCATAGCGGACGTCATTGCTGCCGTGCAGGGCGCCAATACGAATGCACCGGTGGGTCGCATTGTCGGGCCGCTGAACGACCAGGGCATCCGGCTCATCGGTCGCATCGAATCACCTTCGGAGTTCGGGCAGATCATCGTCAAGCGGCAAGGCGAGCAGGTGGTGCGGCTCGCGCAAGTGGCTCAGACGGTGGACGGGTTTGCCGAGCGAAACAGCTTCAGCCTGCGCAGTGCGAACCCCAACGTGGGTCTGTATGTGACGCGCGCGCGTGATGCGAGCACGGTGTCGGTTGCCAATGCCGTTCGTGCGGCTGTGGGCGAGATCAACAGCACCCTGCCCGACGGCACACGGCTGGATGTCACCTACGACGGCGGAGCCAGCGCCCAGGACAACCTGAACAACGTCATCCATGCATTGACGCTGGGGGCTGTGCTCACGATCCTGGTGGTGTATGTCTTCCTGAATTCCTGGCGTTCCACGCTGATCACGGCGCTGTCGCTTCCCACTTCGGCAATCGCGGCTTTCATCGCTGTCTGGCTGTGCGGATTCACGCTGAACTTCATGACGCTGCTGGGCCTGTCGCTGGCGATCGGCGTGCTCATCGACGATGCGATCGTCGTGCGCGAGAACATCGTGCGTCACATGGAGCGCGGCGCCGATCGATTGACCGCCGCTCGCACGGGCACCGCCGAAATTGGAATGGCGGTTGCAGCAACAACGTTTTCGATCATCGCGATCTTCATCCCCGTCGCCTTCATGCCCGGCGTCGCCGGAGAATGGTTCCGGCCGTTCGCACTAACCGTCGCCTGCTCGGTCCTGGTGAGCCTGTTCATTTCGTTCACGCTGGACCCGATGCTGTCTGCGTACTGGGGCGACCCGATCGGCTACCACCATGCACCCGATCGCAGCCGTCTCTCCATCTTGCTGCGACGATTCAACGACTGGTTCGATCGCCAGAGTGACCGCTATGGGGACGTCATCGCGTGGGCGCTGCATCATCGCCGGTGGATGGCTGTTGCCGCTATCGGAAGTCTGGCGGCGGCGGCTGGTCTGCATGCGGCATTCGGGGGTCAGAGCTTTTTGCCGGTTTCCGATTCCGACGTGATCGCCATCGAGGTGCGCACACCGTCATCCGCAAGCCTGGAATACACACGGCTCAAGGTCGAAAAGGCGGCGGAGCTTGCGAGAACACTGCCCGAGACGATTGCGACCAACAGCCGCGTGAATATCGGCGGCGGACGCGTGTACGTGGATATTGGCAAGACCACCGCGCGCGACCGCACCTCCCAGAAGATCGCCGTGGATCTACGCAAGCTGATGGCGCAACTGGTGGGCGCGGAGTATGTCGTGCTGGACGACATGAACAACGGCGCGCGCAAGCCGGTCGAGATCCGGTTTTACGGCGCGGATACCCGGACGCTGCTGGACATCACGAACGCGTTCATGGTCCGCATGCGCACCATTCCCGGCGCTGTCGATGTGGGCCTGTCGGAGTTGAGCCCCAAGGACGAACTTCGCATCGAAATGAATCGGGGCCTTGCCAGTTCGATGGGAATTTCGGTTAACGATGCAGCGCAGGCCTTGCGGGTCGCATTCGCCGGCGTCGAGCTCGGTGACTGGATCGACCCCGCGGGCCAGGCGCGCGACGTTGCTGTCCGGCTCGATCCGGCGCATCGGGTCGATTCGGAAAACATCGAGCGCCTTCCCATCGCCGTGCCGGGGACGAACATAGTGGTGCCGCTGAACCAGATTGCCACCGTCAGCATGGGGGTGGGTCCTGCCCAGATCCAGCACCTGAACGGTCGCCGCATGATCGCGGTCTCGGCCAACGCGCAGGGGCGCGCGTCCGGCGATGTCACCAAGGACGCGCTCGCGCTGGCGAAGTCGCTCGACTTTCCGGCCGGGTATGGCGTGGAACTTGGCGGCGCCGGCAAGGACCAGAAAGAAGTCTTTTCCGCCATGCTCACGGCGCTCATCATGGGCGTGGGCTGCATGTACCTGATCCTGGTGATGCAGTTCGGCTCGTTCACCGCGCCGTTGGGGGTCATGGTTTCGCTGCCGCTGTCCCTGATCGGTGTCGTGATCGCCCTTGTCATCACAAGGTCCACCATCAACCTGATGAGTTTCATCGGCATCATCATGCTGATGGGACTGGTCGCAAAGAACGCCATCTTGCTGCTGGATGCAGCGCGCAAACGCGAGGCAGAAGGCGAAGACCGGGAGACGGCGCTGATGGCGGCGGGACGCAGCCGGCTGCGCCCGATCCTGATGACGACTTTTGCGCTGATCGCGGGGATGCTTCCAGTGGCTGTCGGCATCGGAGAAGGTGGTGATTTCTACCGCCCGATGGCGATTGCAATCATTGGGGGCACGATCACCTCGACACTTCTTACTTTGCTGGTGGTGCCAGCCTTCTACGACAGCATTGAAATCGCGCGCGATCGCATGCTTGCGAAGTTTCACAGGCGCACTGGCCGCCACAACCTCGTCGTCGCCTTCGGACTGACGATCGTCGAGGCGCTCCTGGCACTGACATTGGTTCGCGGGTTGTATCGCGTGCTTGCGACGAAGTTTCCGCGACGGGCTGCCGCATAACCGGGTCAGACCCAACGCACACAAAAAAAGGGCAACCCTGAGGCTGCCCTTTTTTCATGAGGTCATTCGAATGCTTAGTTCGAGGCCTTGTACGGACGCTTTTTAACGTCGCGCGGAACGAACACCTTGCCGCCGTTGCCGGGCTTGACAGGCTTGGCAAACGAAGGGCTGCGTGGCGCAACGAAATCACCGCGTGCCGCGAAGCTTTCGCCACGGCGCTGGCCGTTCACAAAGCCTTCATTGAAACCCGTCTTGCGAGCGTAGCCGTCGTCGTTACCGCCGCGGAAACCACCACCACCGCCGCCACCACCGCTATTGCGCTGGTCGAAGCCTCCACGCGGGCCTCCGAACTTGCGGTCGCGCGAATGGTTTTCACGGGGACCACGATCGGAGAAATTGCCTGGCGGACGACCTTGGGGCGCGCGCTGCTGCGGCTCGAGGCCCGGAATCACTTCCGGCTTGAACTGCTGCTTGCTGTAGGCCTCGATATCAAAGATCTTGCGACGATCACGGAATTCGGCGAACGTGATGGCCAGGCCATCGCGGCCGGCACGGCCCGTGCGTCCGATGCGGTGGGTGTAGTCCTCGGCCTTCATCGGCAAGCCAAAGTTGAAGACGTGCGTGATGGTCGGAACGTCGATGCCACGTGCGGCAACGTCAGTGGCCACCAGAATCTGCACATGACCCTGGCGCAATGCCATCAGGCGGCGGTTACGCAGACCCTGATTGAGCGCACCGTGCAGCGCGACAGCGTCGAAGCCGGCTTGCTGCAGGTCGTTGGCGAGGCCGTCGCACTCGATCTGGGTGCTGGCGAACACAATCGCCTGATTGATCGTCGTGTCACGAAGCCAGTGATCGAGCAGCTTGCGCTTGTGCTGTGCGTTGTCAGCCCAGAACAGAACCTGCTTGATGTTGACGTGCTTGTCCTGCGGCGAATCGACCTGGATCTTGCGCGGCTGGCGCATCACACGCGATGCGAGCTGCTGGATGCGAGGCGCGAAAGTGGCGCTGAACATCATGGTCTGCTTGCGCTCGATGGTGAGCTGGTTCACCTCGGCGAGGTCATCGGCAAAGCCCAGGTCCAGCATGCGATCGCCTTCATCGACGACCAGGAACTGCACCTTGTCCAGCTTGATCTGCATGGAACGCTGCAGGTCGAGCAATCGACCCGGCGTTGCGACAACGAGGTCGGCATTTTGCAGGCGCGCAAGTTGAAGCTGGTAGGGCATGCCGCCCACCACGTTGGCAATGCGCAGGCCACGGCAATGCCTGACAAGGTCGATCGCGTCGTTGGCGACCTGCTGCGCGAGTTCGCGCGTCGGGCACAGGATCAGCGCGCCAGGAGTCGCCGGCTTGAAGTTACGCGAGCTGGTGGGATCGAGCCGCTTGGGGCGCTTGGGCGCAGGCTCGCCATTGGCGAGGGCTTCGGCCGTGAGGCGTTCGAATTCGGCCTTGGACTTGGCTTCTGCGTCGGCTTGTTGCTTGAGCAGGGTGTGCAACACCGGCAGCAGGAACGCAGCGGTCTTGCCGCTACCGGTCTGGCTGGAGACCATCAGGTCGATGTAGGCGGCTGCTTCGTCGTCCGAAGGCAGGGCCAGGGGAATGGTTTGTTCCTGAACGGTCGTCGGCTGGGTGAAGCCGAGCTCTGCGATGGCGAGCATCAGTTCGGGCGCGAGGCCCAGTTTGATGAAACCGTTAGGAACGGGTTCTGCTGCAACTTCAACTGCTTCAACTGCTTGCACAGTGCCGCTGTCAAAGGCTGCGGTATCGAGGATTTCGGCAGGCGCAAAGTTGCCCTGCACTTCAAAAGTGTCGGTCATGTATGAGTTCTCACACGAACAGCATCGGCAAGGTGCCGATGGCGTCGTCAATGGTTAAAAAACATCAACCATCAAACGACTGCAA
>JAZKFD010000164.1:0-5300 GCA_040386635.1 Pseudomonadota bacterium | reverse complement strand
GAGGCTTCGATTTGCTGTGATCGAGCCGGTGTGTGAAGGAGGATGCACGTTGGCTGCCTTTTGCAGCCGAGCCATCGATTATGGCACGTTTAGGGTTTTCCCGCAACAGGTGTGGGTGGTTCAATTCGTAGGAACTGCTCTCGATAGTGAGCAAGCTCATCGATGGATTCATGCACGTCCGCCAGGGCCGTATGCTTTTGCTGCTTGCGAAAAGACGCGTACACATCAGGGCGCCAACGCTTGGCGAGTTCCTTGAGCGTGCTCACGTCAATATTGCGATAGTGGAAGAACGCCTCGAGCTTGGGCATGTACTTCACCAGAAAGCGCCGGTCCTGGCTGATGCTGTTGCCGCACATCGGTGTTGAATTCTTCGGTGCATATTTCGCAAGAAACTCGAGCACCTGCGCCTCGGCTTGCGCTTCGGTGACGCGCGAGGCCTTCACCTTGTCGATGAGGCCGCTGCGTCCGTGGGTACCCTTGTTCCAGGCATCCATCTTGTCGAGCTGGGCATCGGTCTGGTGGATCACCAGTACCGGGCCCTCGATACGGGGCGTGAGGTCCGGGCCGGTGACGATCACGGCGATTTCGATCAGGCGGTCGGCTTCGGGGTCGAGTCCGGTCATCTCGCAGTCGAGCCAGATCAGGTTCTGATCGCTTTTGGCGAGCGTTGCAACGGGTGGCAATTGGGTTTCAGGCATGGTTGCGATTGTCGCGCATGACCTAAACTGGAGGAGATGACCGCCTCTACTTCATTCACATTTGCGTTCGCCCTTTTCCTGCTGGGCAGCATTGCGCTTCGCTTCTGGCTGGCTTCGCGCCAGATCCGGCACGTCGCCCGGCATCGCGCCGTGGTGCCTGCCGCTTTCGCGGACAAGGTGAGCATCGCTGCTCACCACAAGGCGGCCGACTATACGGTCGTGAAGACGCGCTTTGCACTTCTCGAGCTTGCCTTCGGCTCGGCTGTCCTTCTTGGCTGGACGCTGCTCGGTGGACTCGGCGCCCTCAACCAGTTCCTGATGGGGTGGCTGGGCGCAGGACTGGTGCAGCAGCTGGCTCTCTTTGGCGCCTTCACCCTGATTGGAAGCGTGATCTCGCTGCCGTTCACCCTCTATGAAACCTTCGTCATCGAGCAACGATTCGGCTTCAACAAGATGACTGTGGGGCTATGGTTCACAGACCTTGTGAAATCAACTGCCCTCGCAATTGCAATTGGCGGCCCCCTTCTCGCGCTGGTGCTGTGGGTGATGGGCGCCACCGGCTCCAGCTGGTGGGTCTGGGCCTGGGCCGTGTGGATCAGCGTGAGCTTGCTGGCCATGGTCGTGTATCCGATGTTCATCGCGCCGCTGTTCAACAAGTTCGAACCGCTTGCAGATGAAGCGCTCAAGACGCGCGTGACCAAGCTGCTGCAACGCAGTGGATTTACCGCCAAGGGCCTGTTCGTGATGGATGGCAGCAAGCGCAGCGCACACTCCAATGCGTACTTCACCGGCTTTGGCGCCGCCAAGCGCGTCGTGTTCTATGACACGCTGGTACAGCGGCTCTCGTTGGGCGAAATGGATGCGGTGCTTGCGCATGAACTGGGGCATCTGAAGCACAAGCACCTGATCAAACGCCTGGCCCTGATTTCCGTCGTCGGATTGGGCGCATTTGCCCTGCTCGGCTATTTATCGACCCAGCCGTGGTTCTACACGGGTCTGGGCGTGCAGCCGAACCTGCTGGGTCCCAACGATGCTCTCGCCCTTCTCCTTTTCATGCTGGCGCTTCCGGTGTTCTCGTTTTTTGTCGGCCCTGTTTTCGCCCAGCTGTCTCGAAAGCACGAATTCGAAGCAGACGCCTATGCCGTGGGTCAGACCAGCGGCGCCGACCTGAGCGCTGCGCTGCTCAAGCTGCACGAAGACAACGCATCAACCCTCACGCCTGATCCGGTTTACGTCAAGTTCTACTACTCTCACCCGCCCGCTTCGGAGCGGCTCGCAAAAATGTCACCTGCATGAATATGATGCTTAAGAAAAAAGACTGGTCAGAGCAATCGCGGCGCGCACTCACGGCCACCGAAATTGTCACCCGCCTGGCCGCGGCGCCGGGCTGGAAGCTGACCGGCGATGGCGCCGACATTGCCGTGGAAAAGACCTTTACGTTCTCCAACTATTACGAAACGATTTCGTTCGTAAACGCGGTCGCATTTATTGCAAATGCGCAAGATCATCATCCGGATCTCTCAGTGCACTACAACCGGTGCGTCGTGCGCTTCAACACGCACGACGTGAAGGGTCTGTCGTCCACCGATTTTGATTGTGCGTTGCTCGTCGATGCGCTCCTGGGCCTTTCGGCATGAGGGGCATCCGGTTTGACTGATGTGGGGCTTCAGAGCGGGCTTGTCGTCGCAAGCCACGGGCGACACTGCGTGGTTGAGACGCTACAGGGCGAGCGCCTGATCTGCCATCCCCGCGGCAAGAAGAGCGCATCGGTGGTCGGTGACCAGGTGCTTTGGCGTGGCTCGCATGACGAAGGAACGATTGAAAAGGTCAAGGAGAGACGAAACCTCTTCTATCGGCAGGATGAGATTCGCACCAAGTCATTTGCGGCGAACCTGGACCAGGTGCTGATCCTGATTGCCGCCGAGCCAGTGTTTTCCGAGAGCCAACTCGCGCGCGCGCTGATTGCCGCCGAGGCTGAGGGCATCAAACCGATCATTGCATTGAACAAAAGCGATCTTGTAGAGCCGTTTGAGAAGGCCTGGAGGCGGCTGCTGCCCTATCAGCGCATGCACTACGGTGTCCTGCCCCTGTCGCTGCGACTGTCCAGCGATGTCGATCGCGAAGTTCTCCTGAAGCATCTCTCTGGAAAGACAACGCTGGTGCTGGGCCCCTCGGGCGCCGGCAAAAGCACGCTCATCAACCTGCTGGCACCCGGCTCACTCGTGCTGACGCAGGAAATTTCCCAGGCGCTCAACTCCGGAAAACACACAACGACGGCCACAACCCTGTACTGGGTGGACAGGGCAGCGGGAACTGCCCTGATCGACTCGCCCGGGTTCCAGGAATTCGGGTTGAATCACATCGAGCCCATGCAGTTGGCCCACTGCATGCCTGATCTGAAAACTCATCTGGGAAATTGCAAGTTCTACAACTGCACCCATCTGCACGAGCCGGGTTGCGACGTGATTGCTGCAGTCACGCAAGAGGACGATCAGGACGGGATCACGCCGCACCGCTATCGGATCTACCAGGATCTGTTTGCAGAGTTGTCACAGCCCGAGAGGTATTGAGGGGCTACCGGTTCGTTCAACCGAGCAGGCGCGCACCGGTCAGGAGCGCCAGCAGAACCAGCCACAGCACGACCGAGCGCCACACGAGGCCCACGATACTGCGTAGATGGCCGACTTCGGCCTCGCGTCCTGGCGTGCTCTCGGTGTCGTCCAGCGTTTGAGCCTCATCAACCTGGAACGTATCGCCGGGTGCGACTGAGGACTTCAGCGCCTCGCCGCCCAGCCGCACGTTCACGGCGCCCGAGGTGGCCGCCAGTATGACGCCATCGTTGTCGTCAGGAAAACGCTGGGCATGGTAGCGCCAGTGGTCAATCGCCTCCTCGAAGCTGCCGACTACTGCAAAGGCGATCGCCGTCGTTCGCGCCGGAACCCAATCGATTGCAGCCCATGCACGAGACGCTGCTGATTGCAGCACACCGCTGACCGGTTGGGCCTGGTTGACGCCCGGGTGGCGCCAGTACCGGGCAACGAACTCTCCCATGCGATAAAGCACGGCTCCTGCGGGCCCCAAGCCAAAAGCTGCGAGCACCGAAAACCAGGCCAGGACACCAAAGACGTGGCGGTGGGCCGCCAGCACCGAGTATTCAATGACGTGGCGGACGATCTCGCTGCGGGGCAATTCGCGCGCGTCGACCTGTTGCCATTCAGCAAGCAGTTCCCGGGCGCGCGCTTCGTCTCCTGCGTCGAGTGCATCCCGGATGTTGGTGAAGTGATGACTGAATTGCCTGAATCCCAGCGTCACGTACAGGATGGCAATGCTCCAGAGCACCGCGAATGGCCAGCCTACAAAAAGGATCAGCGCCCAATGTATTGCAAAGGCCGCAAGTGACGGTAACAAAACCGCCAGCACCCATGCGATCCACGCGTGCTGCACAGTACCCGTGTCGAAATTCTTGCTGACGGTACGGGCCCATGATCTGAGCGAGGCGTGAATGGAATTGTGTGGCGCCAGCGGACGCACCTGCTCGATCAGCAACGCGAACACGATGGCGAAGAAACTCATGCGGCATTTTCACCCGAAAACGCCCCACCGCCCTCAGCGTTAAGCGATGAGAAACCGGTAGAGGTTGCGCAGCATGGCGGCGGTTGCCCCCCAGACGAAACGCTCATGGGTCCCGTCCATGTATGCGATGGAAAACCATTCTCGCCTCGCGCCCGCCCACTCCAGCGCATGCCGATGGTGGTGGTTGGGATTCATCAGAAAGTCGAGCGGAACCTCGAATGCATCGGCAACTTCGAAGGCATTGAGCCGCAGCACGTGCTGAGGGCTCACCAGAGCGACAACCGGTGTGATGGTGAAACGCGTTCCGGTGGTGTAGGTGGGGAGTTGGCCAATTACCTCCACCCAGTTGCGGGTAAGCCCGATTTCTTCTTCTGCTTCGCGCAGCGCGGTGTGGATTTCGTCCGAATCCGTGTCGTCTTGCCTGCCCCCAGGAAAGGCAACCTGCCCCGAGTGCGTGGACAGGTGCGTGCTTCGCTCAGTCAGGAGCACCGTCGGCCGTTCCCGCAGAACGATGGGAATCAGCACCGACGCGCGTGCCGGATCGCGCTCGGCGAACTGGCGCTCGGACCAAACCTCGGGCTCCCAGTGAGGAGGCGCCTGAAATCGCGCGCGAATCGCCGCGGGCTCCAACGCATCCGCCGAAGGAATCGGAAGGTGCGAGTCGATCCCGATGACCGGTACGGACCGGGGATCGAAATTGGGTAACTTCGACAGCGGCGTGTCTGGCGGAACCGAATCAAGGGGGTTCATGGACGGTCTAGGAATGAAAAAACCGCCACGAGCACACAGCCGGCGGCGGTTTTTGTCGAGGCGCTCTTGCTTATTTGGCGGCGACTGGAGCTGCGGCTGCGGCAGCAGCAGGCTTGGTGCGATGAGCCAGCTTTTCCTTGATGCGGGCAGACTTTCCGCTGCGATCGCGCAGGTAATACAGCTTGGCACGGCGGACGTCACCACGGCGCTTGACTTCGATCGCGGCGATCAGCGGGCTGTAGGTCTGGAACGTGCGCTCCACGCCTTCGCCACTGGAGA
>JAZKFD010000163.1:0-2583 GCA_040386635.1 Pseudomonadota bacterium | reverse complement strand
CCCGCCTTGTAGCGGCGGGCATTCTCTACATAGTGATGGGCGATCGTTTTTAAACCCTCGATCTGCTCGGGCGACAACTGGCGCACCGCCTTGGCCGGGCTGCCCAGGATCATGGAGCCGTCGGGGAACTCCTTGCCCTCTGTCACCAGCGAACCGGCGCCGACCAGGCAGTTTTTGCCGATCTTCGCGTTGTTGAGGACCACCGCCCCAATGCCGATCAACGAGCCGTCGCCGATGGTGCAGCCGTGCAGCATGACCTGGTGGCCGATGGAGACGTTCTCGCCGATATTCAGCGGCACACCAAAGTCGGCGTGCAGCACACTGGCGTCCTGCACGTTCGAGCCCCGCCCGATGCGGATCGTTTCGGTGTCGCCGCGAATCACCGTGCCGAACCAGACACTGACGCCTTCGGCCAGTTCCACGTCGCCAATCACCTGAGCGCTGTCGGCCACCCAGGCGGTGTCGTGCAGCTTCGGGGCCAGTTGATCGAGTTGGTAAATCGCCATCGTGTTTTTCCTTGTTGGGCCTGTGTCTCTGGATTAGGGCCTGTTCACACTATGTATGCAAGATGCGTTGCGAGTCAAAAAGGTCATGCGCGAGGCGCAAAACGCAGCCGGCTGGCGCCCTGCAAGGCTTTGCAACACTGCGCATGGCCTTTTTGGCCGCAACCCGGAGGGAACGGGTGAAAACAACGCCACTCGTTGTTGTACTCCTAACCCAGACACCGGGTCTGGGTGTCGTCGTGCGCCTAGATTGGCGCTGTTTTCACCACGTTCTCACTTGCATACATAGTGTGAACAGGCCCACCATTGTAAAGAGCCACCCCGTCTTTGGCGGACAATCCTGGCATGACCCCGCCCAGTCCACCTCTCGAACTGCGCCAGCAGGCCCTGGCGGCGCTGCTGCAGCCCGATGCACAGCAAAAAGTGCTGCTGGCCCACGCCCTTCATGCGCAAGCAGCTACGTTTTCGATAGCAGACAAGCTGTCGATAGCCCCACCCGCCGGCCTGCCCGGCTGCCCTGCGCGGCCGGAACTGCGCTCGCACCTGGACGTACCCAAGCGCTCACCGTACACGCCGGCCGGCCTGGCCGCGCTGCTGCATGCGGTGACGCACATCGAGTTCAATGCCATCAACCTGGCGCTGGACGCGGCCTGGCGCTTCGACGGCATGCCGCCGGACTACTACCGGGACTGGCTGCGTGTGGCGGCCGAAGAGGCGCATCACTTCAGCCTGCTGCGCACACAGTTGCAGGCCATGGGCTACGACTACGGGGACTTCCCGGCCCACACCGGCCTCTGGGACATGACCCACAAAACCGCCGGTGACGTGCTGGCCCGCATGGCGCTGGTGCCGCGCACGCTGGAAGCCCGCGGCCTGGACGCCACACCCGCGATGCAGGCCAAGCTGCGCAAGGTAGCCACACCCGACGCGCTGGCCGCCGTCGCCATCCTCGACATCATCCTGCGCGACGAAATTGGCCACGTCGCCATTGGCAACCACTGGTACCGGCATCTGTGCGCAGAGCGCGGGCTGGACGCGGTCGCGACGTATGCCGTGCTGGCAAAACAATACGGCGCACCGCGGCTAAAAGGGCCCTTCAACCTGGGCGCGCGCCGGGCCGCCGGGTTTGAAGAGGCCGAACTCGAGCAACTGGGCCGCTAGCCGGGCTGCGGAATGCTTCGAATGGGGCTGTGGCATGGGCAGCCAGCCTGGAACAAAACCACAAGTCTGCTCACCAGTCCCAAAAGTGAGTTGTGACGAGCCGGCGTCTTGTTCCCCGGATTGAGTCCCAAATCGTTCGCCTGCCTTCTGCGGCCACGGCAGTCAAGTCGCTGACTGCACGAGCCGCCCGACCAGCGCCTCGAGTTCGTCCGGCTCGAAGGGCTTCATCAGCGCATGAACCGTAGGGCCGAGCGCCACGGCAACGCCCCTCAAGTCCTGCCCGGAGCAGACGATCACCGGCAGCATCGGGTTCTGCCGAAGCGCCTCGCGCGCCACGTCGAGGCCCGAGCCGTCGGGCAGGTTGATGTCGGTGATCAGGAGGTTCACGTTCTGCTTGCGCAGCGCCTCGCGCGCGCCGGCGCCGTCAGCCACACACTCGACCCGGCGATCGGCAGTGGCAAGCAACTCGGCGAACGACTCGCGGACAAAGTCGTTGTCTTCGACGTAGAGGATGACGAAAGGGTTGGCGGTCATGGCTGGCGGGTTGCCCGGGAACTATCTGGTTTCTGATGACCAGGGGAAATTAATATAGTTCTCTCGCGTATCGAAACAGATATTGCCGTACATCTTCAGGTAAGCCGCGCGCCGCGCCGGATCGGCATACACCGCGCCGGGGTTGGCCGTATCGCGCTCATAGTCCGCGATGTTGCTGCTGGTGAGCGCCTTGGGCAGAATATCCATGGCCTGCGGGATGGATTTTCCGTCCAGCCAATCAGCGGCCTGCTGGCCCATCGCATAACCGAATATGGATGAAGCAAGGCTGATGCTCGCCTTGTAGGGGCTGTCGCCTTTCTTGATTTCGACGACCGCTTCCTGCTCGCCGTCGATACCGCCCAGAAACTGGTCCGCCCGCGCCTTG
>JAZKFD010000162.1:0-16224 GCA_040386635.1 Pseudomonadota bacterium | reverse complement strand
CGCGAAACATGCGCGGCGTGAAGCCGTTGTACTTGGCCGGGCGGTTGATGCCGATGAGCAGGAGCGGCCCTCGCCGCTCCACGGTGATGGTGCCTTCAGCTGGCACCACGGTGGGGGCTTGGGCGGTCATGAGAAATGCAGATTGCCAATGCGCAGCCACGGCAGACTCACTGAACCGCTGTCGATGACTTCGCTGCTCACCGCCACGATGCTCCTGAGCATCTGCGCCATGTTGCCCGCAACCATCACCTCCGCGAGTGCCGCGCCCAACTCCCCGCCTTCGATGAGAAAGCTGTTCTTGATCACGCCGGAGAAATTGCCATTGGCTGCGGGCGAACCCATCGAAAGGCGTCCGACGAGCGCGCCCCGCTTCACGCCGCCGACCACATCGGCCAACGGTGTCGTGCCGCGCTCCATCACCCAGCCGCCGGCCGCGACCGGAACATGCCTCAGACCCGTCTTGCGGCTCCCGTAAAGCGTGGGCGTCAGGGCAAGCAGCCGTCCCTTGTCGACCAGCGTGACCGGCGGCGTCAGGAAGCCATCGGCCGAGATCGCGGCAACACCCGGTGAATCGAACCGACTGCGCACGGTCAGCAAGGGCGACGCAATGATTTGCCCCACGTGTTCGCGATACAGCGAACTGCCCGAGATGAGTTGTGTATCCGAAAGCTGCCCCTGCAGCCACGACAGCAGGGATGCGACGGCATTGGGTGTGAGCACCACATCGCCGACAAACTTGCCGCCCGCCGGCTGTGTGTGGATCTGCCGCTCGGTGTCGCGCAGCATCTGCCCCATGCCGAACTGTTCGTGGGCGGGGGCGCTGTCCAGGTGATCGGTGTCGCCGCCGGTGTAGTTGAACGAGCTCGATCGCGCGCCATCTCGCGCCGTGCCGAATGCACCCAGCGAATAACAGCCCACGCTGCCCGACAGATCGCTGCCGCCGGTGGTGAGCGTGTGCCAGCGCCTGAGCGTGTGTTTGGCCTCACCCTCGTCGATCATCATCCTTGGAGTCTGGGTGGCCCGGAACGCGAGCAGCTCCGCCATCTTGCCGGCCATCAGGTCGCGGTCCGCCGCCTGCGGACCCTGCACAATGCGTGCATGCTGTCCGGCGGAGACCGCATTGGCATCGTCTTGCGGCGCGGACTTCGCATCGGCGTACAGGCCTGCGATGCGATTGCGCATGGCATCGGCATCCACGTCCGCCATCTCGGTGCTTGCCACACGGCCTTCGATGATGCCCATCAAGGAGAGCTTGTGCGATTCGGCGCTGCGAAGCAGGCTCGGCTCGTTATGCGCGACGTTCAGCTCGTCCAGCTGCGTATGGGCAGCCGTCACCTGCGCATGTTCGAAGCCGGCGCTGCGCATCAGCTCCAGCGCGCTACGGGCTGCATTTTTCAGGGTCGTCTCCATCATTGGCCTCCCAGGTGTGCGCGGGCGCGAAGGGCGGGGCCGCCCATCGACACGACCATCGGCTGCTTCTTGCCGCAGTAGCCGCTGCAGTTCCAGCTGAGGTCATCCGAGACCGCATCGACGCTTTGCAGCACCTTGATCGCAGAGCCTGAAAGGGTGGTGTCTTTCACCGCAGCGCCGAGTCTGCCGTCCCTGATTTCGTAGGCCAGCGTGATGCCGAACATGAATTCGGTGGTCGAGTCGGCCTGGCCGTTGGCGGTCTTCATCAGGAGGTAGCCGTCTTCAACGCCTGCGATCATGTCCCCGAACTTCGACTGGCCAGGAACGATGACGGTGTTGCGCATGCGAATGAGCGGCTCGTCCGAGGGGCAATAGGCGCGCGCGCTGCCGGTGGGCGGCATGCCCATGCGCGCAGCGGTTTCGCGGCTGTTCATGAATCCGGTGAGGATACCGTCCTGGATCAACACCGCATCACGCGACGGTGTTCCTTCGTCGTCGGCATACACCGGGATCATCACTTCTTCGCCCTTGAACGTGTGCGCGACGTCGATCATGGAGATGAGATCGCTCGCCACGCGCTGGCCCACCAGGTTGGCGGTGACAGCGCCGCCCAGCACCAGGTCGGCTTCGCAGGGATGACCCATCGCTTCGTGCGCAAGCATCCCCGCAAGCTCGGGCGCCATGACAACGGTCTGCGCGCCACCTTGGGCAGGCACTGCATGGCACTTGGCCTGCACGTGCTGATGCAGCTGGTCGAGCACAGGGGTGAGGGCTGCGGTTGACAGGTCGAGATCGGCAAGGCTGCCCTTGCAGCTGAACACTTCCATCAATTCAACCGGTGAGCCATCGGCGTCCTCGGCGGTGAATGTGACGTAGCAGAGCGCGCGCTGAATGCTGCTGACCACCTCGCTGCCGGTGCTCGTGGTGAGGCGCTTGGTGTGATGCTCGTCGCCCATCAGCACGCGTGTTGATTTAAGCGCCGGATATCGCGCGTTGCACAGAGCCGTGATTTCCGACATCTTCTGCACGCACTCGTTTTGCCCGACGGCAGCGCGACCCTTGTAGACATGCTCGCCCCGGTAGCTGCCCCCTGGCATGGGCTGAGCTTCACGCACGCCGAATCGGCCCATGGCCTGCGCGTTTTGCCGGGCCTGCGCGGTGATGCGCTCGATTCCTGCGGGGCTGGTGTCGTTGGTGGACGCGAAGCCCCAATACCCGTCGTGATAAACCCGTGCGCTCGCACCGGCTTCGACGGTCTGTGCGTTCTGTGTGAGATTGCCGTCCACCATGAGGATGCGGCGTTTGCGCAGCTCGTGGCGGCGCGTTTCGAGGTAGGTCATGCCATGGCTCCGATCAGATCAGTTGGTGCGGCCGGATGACGGCCGGGGCATCAGCTTACCGCACGGCTTGCGTCATGGTTGGGCAGCAATCCGGGGGGTGGATCAGTCAGCCATCGGCCTTTAAGATTTCTTTAGCAATTGCTTAAGTAATTCTTAGCGGCGGGTTTCGTCTCGCATTTCTAGACTTGCGTTCATGGTTGCAGTGCATGGTGCGCTGCGCCAAACCAACGAACGAAAGAGCACCTGCCATGAACATCGATCAGAAAGAGCTGCAGCAAGTCGCCGCAGCCCAGGCTCCGCGCCTGGACATGTACTCGGGTATCCACAAGGCGCTGCGTGCGCTCATGGCCGACACCCTGCTGGCGGTGGGTCGCATGGATGTGGATGACGATCTGGAACTCGCGCACACCACGCAGCGTGTGCTGGAGTTGATGGATTTCTGCCGCGCGCACCTGAAGCACGAAAACGATTTCGTCCACCGCGCCATCGAGGCGCGCGCGCCAGGGGCGTCCGCAAAGATCGGCCACGAGCACGAAGACCATGAGCGCCACATCAGCCAGCTGGCCGATGCGTGCACGGCCTTGCTGCATGCCAACACCGAAGCTCGCGCCGCCGGTGCGCAGAACCTGTATCGCAACCTGTCGCTGTTCATCGCCGACAACTTCCAGCACATGCATGTCGAGGAGACCGCGCATAACGCAGTGCTCTGGGCGCGCTACACCGATGCGGAACTCGCTGAAGTCCACGGCGAGCTGGTCGCATCCATTCCGCCCCAGGACATGATGGGCGTGATCCGCTGGATGGTGCCCTTCATGAATCCTGCCGAGCGGGCCGCCATGCTGGCCGACATGCGCGCGCACGCACCAGCACCCGCGTTTGGGGCGGCGCTTGACGTGATCCGGCCGCACCTGACCGATGGTGAGTGGACGAAGCTGGGCAACTCGCTGGGGCTCGCGCCGGCGTAAGCAGGCGCGCAGGCTTATGCCTGCGTGAGCAGCACGGGCCGGTTCACCGCAAGCCTGAACCGGCCGCGCGAAGTCTTCTCGATCCTGATTCCGGCCCCGAATTCCGCCAGCCGTTTGCGCAGCAAAACCAGGCGCGCTTCGAGGTTGTCGATCACATCCGGCAGGCCGATGGAGGCGTCGAGCCGCAGTTCCCGATTGGAAAACTCGGTGCGGCCGGACTGCGTGTAGTCGCGCAGCAGCTTCCATAGAATCGCCCCGGCCACACCCTTGATCAGGTACGCGTCATCGATGAAGATGCTGTCGTTGCTGGCGAAATGCCGCACCTGCAGGGGCGCTCCGGGTGCGTGCGACTGCGTCGTGTGTGCAGCGACCGCCGCCTCGGACGTTTCGGTCGCCACCTGCAACACATCGATGGCCGCCCCGAGGTGTCCGGCGATCGCCATCATCACGTCTTCGTCCTGGTAGTCGAATTGCAGGTCGAGCGGACTCTCCACGAAGAGAACGCCTAGCAGCCGCCCAGCCGACAGCACCGGCACGGCGAGCTGGCTGTGCGGCTGGGCGAGGCCGGGGTACGGGATTTCTGTGGCCGCATCCAGGTCGGGCACATTCGACTCCAGGCTGCTGCGCATGGCCTGGCTGTAGATGGCCGCGTTGGTCATGTGCATGATCCGCACCGGCGTCTGCTCGCGCGCGGCCACGCCGATCACGCCGTGTCCCATCCCGATTTCAGAGCCGATGCCCGAGGTGGGATAGCCCGCGCTCGCCACGGTGTAGAGGCGTTGGGTGAGCGTATCGAGCATCAGCACCATGGCGTGCTGGACGCCCGCGCCGTCAGCAAGGGTGCCGAGCACGGCATTGAGCGCGTCCTCCATCGACGTACAGCGTGACAGCTTCTCGCTGCACCTGCGCACGGCCTGCAGCAGGCCCGAGCGGGGCGGGGGTGTCGGAAGCGGATCGCCTTCGACCGCCTCGACCTGTTCGACCAGGTAGATGTCGGAGCCGAGCAGGCGAAACACGCCATCCATGCCCGAGTGCGAGGCGATGCCCGCCAGCTGCGCCTTCATGCCTTCGTAGAGCGGGCCCTGGCTTTCGGTGCGCAGGTAGCGGATGTGAAGGCGGTAAAAAGCAGCGGTCCGAGGATGCGTCACCAGGACGGTAGCGCGCGGATTGGCCAGTATGTTCTGGCGGGTCTTGTTGAAGAACTGGAACGAAAGCGCCACGTGCCGCTCGTCGGCGTAATACACCTGCGAGATGTAGGCCACATTGGGCGTTCCGTCGGCCGAGCAGGTCGCCATCACCGCCGGGATGGCACCTTCCAGGCAGGGCCGGATGTCGATCAGCTGGGTGGCGTTCATGCGCGGCCCGCTCCGAACGCGGCTCCGGCCTTGGGGCCAGGCGTCTGGTCGAACGCCTGTTCGGGTGCGAAGGTGATTGCCACCAGGTCTTCCAGCCGGTGCGCGAGCATGGCGCGTGTCATGTGCGGCCCATAGCCCACCCGTGCGATCTCGATCTCCATGGATGCAAGATAGCGCGACAGCGCGGCCTGATCACTGGCATCGGCGTTGCGAATCCGGGCGTTGGTCGCCTTGACCTGCACGGTGCGGTGCGTGGCCGGCTCGCTGAACACCACGGCGATATGCCCATTGGACGACACATCCTGCACCAGCTGCGCCGACTGCCGGCGCGACACGAAGATCGTGATGCGGCCCGCGTCGTCCTCAACAAGGCTGCCCACTGCGCGCATGACCGATGGACGCGACAACGCGTCGCGCGACGCGGCGATCACCGAGATACCGCGCGCCATCATGGCCACGATGTCTGCGGGGATCTGCGCAGCTGCCATGGCTTTTCAGCTGCGAAAACGTTTGCGGGTCAGGGCCAGCGCAATCCAGAACGCAGACACGGTGTACACGAGCAGCACCAGCGCGTGGCGCACCGGGTGCGCGGGCCACTGGTCCATGAACATCGGACGCACCAGTTCGACCGCGTTGGTGAGCGGCAGCCAGTCGGAGATGATGCGAACCGCTTCGGGCAATTGGTCACGGGGAAAGAAAATCCCTGACAGGAACATCATCGGTGTGAGGAACAGCGTGAAGTAGTAGGTGAAGAAATCGTAGCCTTTGGCGAGCGCATTGAAAATCAGTGCGATGCAGGCGAACGTGATTCCGACTGCACCGAGCACCGGCCACGCGGCGAGCAGCTTGGGGCTGTGGCTGATGTTCAACGCCAGCATCACGATAAGGATGGCCGTCACGGTAAAAAGCGATTTGAACGCGGCCCACAGCATTTCGGCCATCACCACGCTGTCCAGGCTGATGGGCGCGTTCATGATGCCGTCCCACGTCTTTTGCACATGCATGCGTGAGAAGGCGGAGTACAGCGCCTCGAAAGACGCAGCGTTCATGGCGCTCATGCAGATGGAACCGCTGGCCAGGAACAGGATGTACGGCACAGCGGTGCCTTCGACCTTGACCGTGCCCACCAAGGCGCCCATGCCGTAGCCGAAGGCCACCAGCCACATCAGCGGCTCGGCGATGTTGCCTACCAGGCTCGGGATCGCGAGCTTTTTCCAGACCAGCAGGTTGCGCAGGAACACGGGCCACCACCGCATCGAGAGATCGGGCGCGCGCCAGATGGATGAGCTCATCCTTCCTCCCTGATCTGCCGGCCGGTGAGCTTGAGGAACAGGTCCTCCAGGTTGGCAGGGCGGTGCAGTGTGCGAAGACGCGGATGCGCCGACAGCGCCTGCAGAAGCTGACGGGCATCCTGCGTGTAGAAAAACACCGTCTCGCCGCTGACTTCCACGCGCGCGGCCAGTGACTTCAAGGGCGAGTTGACCAGATCCAGCGCGCCCACGCCGTAGGCTTCGACGACGTCCGGTTCGAGGTGTTGCGCGATGAGGTCGCGCGGCTTGCCTTCGGCGATTTTCCTGCCGTGGTCCAGCACCAGCAGGCGGGTGCACAGCCGCTCGGCCTCATCCATGAAATGCGTCGTCAGCAGGATCGACTTGCCTTGCTGCAACAGCAATTGCAGCCGCTCCCACATGAGATGCCGCGCCTGCGGATCCAGCCCGGTGGTCGGCTCGTCGAGCAGCAGCAGTCTGGGATCGTTGACAAGGGCCCGGGCCAGGCTGAGTCGCCGGCGCATTCCGCCGGACAGCTCGCCGGGTTTCGAATCGGCCTTGTGGGAAAGTGCGGCAAATTCCAGCAGGCGTGGAATCCGCTCGCGGATCTGCACGCTCTTCATGCCGAAATACCGACCATAGACGAGCAGGTTTTCTGCGCAGGTGAAATCGGGATCGAGCGTATCGAACTGGGTCACCACCCCCAGCTGCGCCTTGATCTTCAGGGCGTCCTGCGGCATCGAAAAGCCAAGCGCGGACACGGTGCCTTCATCGGGGACGGTGTGGCCGAGCGACATGCGGATCGTCGTGGTCTTGCCCGCGCCGTTGGGGCCGATCACGCCCAGGCATTCGCCAGGCGCGATGCCAAACGACAGGTCGTCCACCACGGTGGTGGTGCCGTAGCGCTTGCTGAGGTTGCGGGCTTCGAAAAGGAGGTCGCTCATGGTCGGGGCAAAGGGCCCGCCATTGTGTCAGAGGCCCTAAACTCGTGCCTGTCATCTTCACCTGCGCCCGTCGCACGCACCCGATCCCATGTCCACTCGCCTGTCTGTCACTCCGCAGTACCTGCTGCCCAAAAGATTGCTCACCCAGTTTGCAGGGCTTGTCGCAGGCATGGAGGGTGGGGCGCTGACGCACTGGATCATCCGGAATTTCATCGCGAAATACAACGTGAACATGCAGGAGGCGGCCGACCCCCGGCCCGAGAGCTACAAGAGCTTCAACGAATTTTTTACCCGGCCCTTGCGTGAGGGTGCGCGGCCGATTGCCGATGCGCCGCTGGTGTGCCCGGTCGATGCGGCGATCAGCCAGTTCGGTCCCATCGAGCACGACCAGATTTTCCAGGCCAAGGGGCACAGCTATTCGACGCGCGCGCTCGTGGGCGGCGACCAGGAACTGGCGCACCAGTTCGACCACGGCCACTTCGCCACGCTGTACCTGGCGCCCAAGGATTACCACCGGATCCATATGCCTTGCGAGGGTCGCCTGAAGCGCATGATTTATGTGCCGGGCGACCTGTTTTCGGTGAACCCGCTCACGGCGCGCCATGTGCCCAGCCTGTTTGCCCGTAACGAGCGTGTGGTCTGTGTGTTCGACACGGCTTTCGGCCCGTTCATCAACGTTCTGGTGGGTGCGACCATCGTCGGCAGCGTCGAGACGGTCTGGCACGGCCAGGTGAATCCGCCTCGCACGCCCAATATCCGCGAGTGGCGCTATGACGACCAGAACATCGTGCTGGCCAAGGGCGCGGAAATGGGGCGTTTCCTGCTGGGATCCACGGTCGTGATGCTGTTTCCGAAAAACATCGTGACCTTTCATGCCGACTGGGAGCCGACGCGGCCGGTGCGCCTGGGCGAGGCCATGGGGACAGTGGCCTACTGAAACGCCACTTCGTCAAAACTGCGCAATTTGCGGCTGTGCAGCCGCTGGCTTCCTTCGGCGCGCAGGATATCGATAGCCCGCATGCCGATGCGAAGGTGCTGGTCCACGCGTTCGCGATAGAACTGGTTCGCCATGCCTGGCAGCTTGATTTCACCGTGCAGCGGCTTGTCGCTCACGCACAGCAGCGTGCCGTAGGGCACCCGAAACCGGAATCCGTTGGCGGCGATGGTCGCGCTTTCCATGTCGAGCGCGACCGCGCGGCTCTGTGAAAACCGACGCTGGGGCTGATTGCCTGCAAGCAGTTCCCAGTTGCGGTTGTCGGTGCTGGCGACCGTGCCGGTGCGCATCACGCGCTTGAGATCCGCACCCCTGTAGCCGGTCACATCCGCAACCGCCTGTTCGAGCGCAAGCTGAATCTCGGCCAGCGCCGGAATCGGCACCCACAGCGGCAGATCCTCGTCGAGCACATGGTCTTCACGCACGTAAGCGTGGGCGAGCACATAGTCGCCCAGTTGCTGGCTGTTGCGCAGCCCGGCGCAATGACCCAGCATCATCCAGGCGTGCGGTCGCAAGACGGCGATGTGATCGGTGATGGTCTTGGCGTTGGCTGGGCCCACACCGATATTCACCATCGTGATCCCGCTGCGGTCAGCGCGAATCAGGTGGTAGGCCGGCATTTGCGGAAGTCGCGGCGGCGGCGAGCCGAGCGCGTCGATCTGTTCGGATGCGATACCAGCACGCCGCGTCACCACGTTGCCCGGTTCGATGAACGCAATGTACTCGCTGGCGGGGTTCGCCATCTCTTCATGGCCCAGGCGCACGAATTCGTCGATGTAGAACTGGTAGTTGGTAAAGAGAACGAAATTCTGGAACCATTCCGGCGCGGTGCCCGTGTAGTGGCGCAGGCGGTGCAGTGAGTAGTCCACGCGCGCAGCCGGAAAGAGCGAAAGCGGCTGGGCTTCGCCGGGCCGCGCAATCCAGGTGCCGTTTGCGATACCGTCGTCCATCGCAGCCAGGTCTGGCAGGTCAAAGACCTCCGGCATGAGAAAACGACGCTCGGGTGCAAGAGTGCCTTCGATGTGCTCGTTCTCGGCAAACGAAAAATGCACGGGAATCGGTTGTGTGCTGGTGCCAACTTCCAGCTCGACGCCGTGGTTCTGACGAAGCAGCCGGAACTGCTCGAGGTAGTAGTTCGCATACAGGTCGGGACGGGTCAGCGTCGTCTCGAAGCGCCCGGCAGTCGCTACGAATCCATACGACAGACCGGAGTTTTCCAGCAGGTTCTGCCTGGCGATGGTGTCCGTATGAATGCGCACGAACGGGTAGCAGGCGCGTACATGGCCGGGTAGTGATTCTCCGGCGACGAATCGCTGCATCGCATGGCGCAAGTGATCGATCTGTTGCGCGTAAATGGCGCGAACCTGGTCAAGCGCCGCCTGTGGATCGCTGTGGCGTGTGGGTGCAATGAAGGGTGGCAGATGGGGCATACGCCTATTGTGCAGCGATGAGCAGCCGTCCTACAGCGTCTCACGCAAGGTCCTGACGTTACAAATTCGCGCCTTGGGCGACAGTTCCCTCACCCGATTACACCGACTTACAGGAGCCGAGCGAATGAGAACTGAGACGACGTTGGCAAACAATCCCTTTGCGCTGATCATGGACCCGGCCAGTGTCCGTGCCCTGGTAGACAAGTCGGAAGCGCTGGGCCGTTTGAGCCAGCGCCAGTGCCACCCGCTCGACCGTGCAGTCATTCGCAGTGCCAGCGCTGAGCTGGCTGCCTACGATGCGAAGATCGACCGCACCACGGTTTATCTGCCGCCTGAAGAAGACAAGCCCGTCGCTACGCGCGCTTACGCGCAGGCGATCAACTAAAGCATTCGCTCGCGGCTCGCCCGCGAGGCCGCAAAATTTGCGAGCCGCCGGAAGTTGACCGCGATCAAGCGCTGCACGCGCTGATCTGGCTACGATAGCCAACGGAGAACAACCGTTGGATCTCGAGATTCCCGATTCGTTGGCAAGCGCCTTGCGTGGTCTGGTTGACCCGCAATCGCCAGTGGCCCTGCAGCTCGATGTGCAGGGCGCCGGCCGTGGCGTGCGCGTCGTGTCCAGCCAGCACTTCGACGGAACCATCCTAACTGCCCTCTACCAGATGGGCTGCGCGGCCGGGGCCAAAGAGCTGGTGCACCAGCTGCTGGCGCTCGACAACCTCAATGGCGAATCCCACCTGGACCCGATTGCATCCCTGGAGCTGATGGTTCCGGCGATCGTGCGGTGGCTGGGTCGCGACGTGATCGACGGCTGGGTCTATCAACGCGGCAAAGATGGCGTGCTGCTCGCATGGCTGGTGCATTCGGTGCGGCTGGTGCGTCCCGCCGACGGCCAGGGGTCCGCCTATGTGATGGTAGGCCTGATTGCCAACACCTTGTCCGCAGCCGGCAGGCCCCCACCTTCCGATCCGCGCATGCGGTTCGCGGGCATGACCTGGGGCATCAGCTTCTATGCCGAAGACCTGCCGGGCCGAACGGTGGCTGACCTTTTTGCCGATCACGGCTTCTACAAGGAATGCTACGAATTCCGGCAGGAGTACCAATCGCATGTGGACCGCTTCATGAACCAGCAGTCCCGATTCGGCGAACAGTTCGTGGTCAGTGGCGGTCTGTGGCGTGCCGTTGAAGGCGCGCCCCGTGCGGGGCTGGAATTTCTACGCTTGCAGCCGGGCACCACAGCGCGCTGCGTCAATGACGAAGCGCTTCTCGAGCGCCGCTTCGACATGGCCGCCGATCCGCATTTCTGGCGTGAGAACGCCATTGCCAGGGGCTTTGACCGGATCCCGCAGCATTGCTACCTGCACCTCTTTCATCTGGAGTGGCACCGCCATGTCTGGGTGCATTCGCAATACGTGGAGCCCTACGTTTACTCCCCCACGGTGCGCGATCGTCTGGTTCTGCCGGAGGCGCACCGCGATCTGGTCGATATCCTCACGGCCGACCGCAATTTCCTGATGGAAGATGTGGTTCCCGGCAAGTCGGGCGGCACCACGATTCTTTGCCAGGGCGCGCCCGGGCTTGGCAAGACGCTTACGGCGGAGATCTATGCCGAAGTCGTGGGCAAGCCGCTGTACCGGGTGCATTCCGGCCAACTCGGTGTGACGGCGAGTTCGGTTGAAGCGATGCTCACGACCATCTTGCAGCGGGCGGCGCGATGGGATTGCGTCTTGCTGCTCGACGAAGCCGATGTGTACATCCGCAAGCGCGACAACGATCTTCAGCACAATGCGATCGTCGCTGAATTCCTTCGCAACCTGGAGTATTTCAGCGGACTGCTGTTCATGACAACCAACCGTGTCTCGGATATCGACGACGCGATCCTGTCGCGGTGCATTGCGGTCATCACCTATGAACCGCCGACCGCGCAGGACGCGCGGCGCCTGTGGTCCACGCTGGCGGCGCAGTTCGGTATTGACATGCCGCCAGGCCTTGTCGATGAACTGGTGCTTGCATTTGCTGGCATCAGCGGACGCGACATCAAGGAACTGCTGAAACTGACCAGCAAGTACTGCCGGCAAAAGAAGGCGCCACTGTCGCGAGAAGCATTTTTGCAGTGCGCCGTTTTTCGTGATCTTGGTGGAAGAAGGGGAGCGCTGCAATGATCGATCCGTCCTTGCTGGGTGGTGCGTTGACGGGACGGCTGAAGTTCCGGCCCGGCGCGCAACCCGACGAAGCACCGCTGGCTGCCGGTCGCCACGGCATGGCCTTTCCCGAAGGACGTGAGGCAGTACTGGTGGTCCCCGAAGGACTGGATGCGGATGCGCCAGTGCCGCTGATGGTGCTGTTCCATGGTGCCGGGGGTGAGGCCAACCGCGTGCTGCCTCACTTCGTGCGATGGGCACGGGCGCGGCGATTTTTGCTGCTGGCGCCGCAGTCGATGTTTCCCACCTGGGATGTGGTGATCGGCGGGCATGGTCCGGATCTTGAGCGTCTGGACGGCGCACTGGCGCGTGCGGCTTCGCACTTTCACATCGACCCTGCGCGGCTGGCCTTCGCCGGCTTTTCGGATGGGGGCAGCTACGCGCTATCGACTGGTGTCACCAATGGCGACGTGGCCAGTCATGTCATCGCGCTGTCCGCCGGCTTCATGAACACGTTCACGCAGATGGGTACGCCCCGGGTGTTCATTGCCCATGGACGCTCCGACAGCCAGTTGCCGATCGAAACCAGTGCGATCCCGCATGCCGTGAGGCTCCTGGAGAGCGGCCACGACCTCACGCTGTTGCCGTTCGACGGCGATCATGTGATTGTTCCATGGGTGGTAGAGCGCGCCATCGATTTCTTCATGGGTGCGCAGGCGACGGCGTGAGCCCGGCCAGGGCGACTTATCATTGCCCGGTGAACATGGGCACTTCCCCTTCGATGCTCGGTCTGGCGCGCCTGGGGCGCGCTCCGCTGGACTGGCTTGCCGGTTGGTGGCGCATCGTCTTTTTCGGTGCGCAGCTGCAGGTTCTGGCCCTGTCTCCATCGAGCTATTCACACGGCGGTGGCTCCCGCCTGCTTCGTCACCTGTACCTGGATACGGCGCCCATTCTCTGGTGGTTCACGGCACTGTCGGCGCTGCTCACGCTGGTCATCACGCGCATCGTGATCGTCACGGCCCTCAGTTACGGGCTTTCGCAGTACGCGCTCGAGATGGTGATCCGGGTGCTGGTGCTTGAACTGATTCCGCTCACCGCTGCGCTTTTCGTGGCGTTGCGATGCACGATTCCCAACGGGGCGGCGCTGGCTGAAATGCGCCGCAGCGGCGCGTTCGAGGCGCTCGCCCGAAGCGGCGTGGACCCTGTGGTCACGCAGGTCCTGCCACGCGCCACAGCCGGCATTTTTGCCTGCGTGATGCTGGCGGCGCTCAGTTGCGTGGTCGCGCTGGTGCTGGCGTATCTAGCGGTTTATGGTCTCACGAGCGCAGGACTCGAAGGCTACGCGCGCGTATTCGGGCGTATCTTCGCTCCGCCGGTGGCGGTGATTTTCGTGCTCAAAACCCTGTTCTTCAGCCTCGCGGTGTCGGTAATTCCGATGGCCTCGGGTCTCTATGATGTTGAAGGCGATGGCTCGCGTGAGAGCGCCGCCTTGCAGGGACTGGTACGCATGTTTGCCGTGCTGCTCCTGCTCGAAGCCGCCTCGCTCACCGGAAACTACGCCTGAAATCATGGCCACGCCAGACGATACGCCCGATCCGAAGACGCGAAGCCTTGAAATCAAGGCGCTGCTGCTGCTGGGTTTCATGGTGCTGCTGGTCGGCGCCTCCGCGCTCTTTCTGCTTCATTCGCGCGGCTTTTTCGAGCCGACCCAGAAACTCGTGCTCACCACCGAAGATTCAGAAGGCGTGATTGCCGGCATGGACATGACGTTCTCGGGCTTTCCGATCGGTCGCGTGCGGCGGGTCGAGCTGGCCCCGACGGGCAGCGTTCACATCATCGTCGACGTGGCTCGCAAGGACGCGCACTGGCTGCGCACATCGAGCGTCTTCACGCTTGAGCGAGGGCTGGTGGGCGCAACGGCGCTGCGCGCTTACAGCGGCATCCTGACCGATCCCCCCTTGCCCGACGGCGCACAGCGAACGGTGTTGCGAGGTGATGCCACGGCCGAACTGCCGCGCGTGCTCGCCACGGCCCGCGAAGCACTGGAAAACCTGAGCGCGATGACCGCGCAGGATGCGGCGCTGCGGCAGTCTCTGGAAAACGTGCGCGAGCTGACGGCGCGGCTCAAGGGCCCCCGTGGCGCATTGGGCGCCGTGATGGGCAACGACGCCGATGCGCAAAAGCTCGTCACGGCGCTGGATCGCGCCAATGCATTGCTCGCGCGGCTCGACACCATGGCCGCCAGGGCAGACACGCAGGTGTTCGGCCCGGAAGGCGTGATGAAGGAAGCGCGCGCGACCGTCGCTCAACTCAATGCCCTGCTGGCCGAGACGCGGGGCAGCCTGAAGAAGGTGGATGCGGTGCTGGTCGAGGCTCAGGGCATCTCGTCGAACGTGCGCGGAGCGACCACCGATCTGGGTGCGCTGCGTGCCGACGTCGAAGCGAATCTGCGCAAGATCGAAGGGATGATCAATGAGATCAATCGCAAGTGGCCCTTTGCGCGCGAGACCGAGGTAAAGCTGCCATGAAGCGCCTTTTGCTTTTCCTTGTCGCTGTCGCTGCGCTGGTCACCGGTTGCGCCGGCCGTCCGCCCCAACCCGACTGGCAGATGAACGCTCACGGTTCGCTGGAGCGATACGTCGGGGCTTTCATGAGTGGCGACGTGCGCGTGGAAGCTGCGGAGTTCGAGCGCGCACGCACGCAGCTCGCTAGCACGGGCGATGCCGGGCTGGTGGCGCGAGCCGAACTCACCCGCTGCGCCTTGCGGGTGGCAACGCTGGTTTTCGGCGCGTGCGATGGCTTCGAGAAGCTGCGGGTGGATGCACCGGCTGCCGAGCGGGCGTATGCGGACTTCCTGGCTGGGCGGTTGTCGCCCGCCGATGGGCCGCTTTTGCCGCCGCAGTATCGGGGCGTCGCCGATGGACAGGGCGGTGCAGCCGTGGCGGCAATCGCAGACCCACTGTCGCGCGTGATCGCAGCAGGTGTTTTGCTGCGCACGGGGCGCGCCGATCCGCAGGTGCTGTCTGCTGCCGTGGACACGGCGAGCAGGCAAGGCTGGCGTCGAGCGCTGCTGGCCTGGCTGGGCGTTCAGGCGCAGCGCGCAGAACAGGCCGGGGCGACCCAGGAAGCCCAGCGCATTCGCAGGCGCATGGCACTGGCGGCTGGCGAGCGGTAGTTCAGCTCGGCGCGTCTTCGGTCTCGACTGCCTGTTCGACTGGGTTCGGCATGTAGTCCAGCAGTGCCAGCAGCGGCGGATACAACACGGCGGTGGCAATCACGGCATCCCGAAGCTGCCCGATCAGGCCTGCCTGTTCGTTCACCGGACATTGGACGATGGAAGCGGCGAGAAGGCCCCCCTGGTAAAGAGCGATTTCGGGATCGTCCAGCACCAGATTGGACAAATCGGCAAGGTAGTCCGCAATCTGCCTCGAGAGGATTTCGTTGCGCGTGGGCTCGCGCCAGGCCGTGCTGGCGCTGGCGCTCGTGGCAGGGACCTTGTATTCGATAGTGGTGTCGCGGCGCGGGGCCGGGTTCTGGCTCGACACGAAGTTCCATTCGGGTTCGTCGTCGGGAAATTGAGCCAGCTGGTTTCGAATGTCCCGCAGCAGTTGTTCGGATGCCTGACGAGCCTGGTCGTCGGGGTTGAGAGAAAGAATTGAAAGGTCTTCCGTCAGGTCCTGGAGATGACCGGCGACAAGGTTTTCTGCATAGACCGTAAACCAGGGCGCCAATGTTCTTCGCTTTTCGAGCCGGTTGGACAGATTCTTGAGTTGTGTCAGCCGCTCTTCGCAGGTCAAGGTGTTGATGTTGGCGACCAGGTCGTCGAATTCGTGTTTGACGCTCGCGAGATGCTCGGGATTGATCGACCTGCTGTCCAGGGCCTCAAAGAGGGACGTCGCCTGGTCCATCACTTCATGAAGCGATGCTGCTGCAGTTGCGCGATGCATGACAGGAGGCTGTGTGTGAACGGCGACGGCCAGGATGTCTGGCTCCTTGCGCGTCGCTTCGATTTCTCTTGCAATCGGTGCGGGTCGCCTGGGCGAGGAGCTTCTTGAAACGGATGGTGAGCCTGGCATTTCTTTTGGATTCCCGATAGAAGCCGCAAATGCTAGTGAGTTGGCGCGCGTTGTCTGCAAGACCAAGGTCTTTGTCGTTGTTTGGAAACCCGATGCCTGAGCGCCGCAGTCATAAAAAAACCCGACGCCGAAGCGTCGGGTGGGGTCGGACAGAGTGCTCCGCTTGCGCGAGGCCGATCGCCCTTAAGGTTTGCTGGCTGTCGGAAACGGCCAGGCGGCTTGCGGATTCAGCGTCGTTTGCGCTGCAGGCGCAGCCGCAGCGGCAGGAGCTGCCTTTGCTTGCGGCTTGGCAGCAGGCTTT
>JAZKFD010000161.1:51551-58655 GCA_040386635.1 Pseudomonadota bacterium | reverse complement strand
CCATCTACGACGAGCTCAATCAGTACCGCGTGATCATGGGTGTGGCGCCCATGTATACGCGCAGCCCGGAAGCCCTGAAGGACATCTATGTGCCCGCGCGAGGCACTTCGGGCAGTATCACGACGCCGGTCAACTCGACGCCGGCAACGGCCACCTCTACCTCGGCAACGACCGCCACGACTGCGACGGGCAGCGCGACGGTCAACCCCGGGCTGCGGGACCAGGCCACGGGTCAGGCCGTAGGCACCCGCGCCACCACCATGGTTCCGCTGTCGGCCATCGCCAAGTTCAGTGAACGGCCCACCGCCAGTTCCGTCAGTCATCAGGATGCGGAGTTGGCGACCACGATTTCCTATAACCTGGCCGAAGGCAGCAACCTGCAGGACGGGCAGGACGCGGTCCGCCAGGCCGAAGCCTCGATCGGCATGCCGATCAACGTGCGCGGAAGCTTCCAGGGCACGGCCAGGGCGGCGCAGCAATCGCAGAGCGAGCAGCCCATGCTGATCCTGGCCGCCATCATCGTGATCTACATCCTCCTGGGTGTGCTGTATGAAAGCCTGGTGCATCCGATCACGGTGCTGTCCACCTTGCCATCGGCCGGTGTGGGGGCGGCGCTGGCGCTGTTGATTTTCAAGATGGAACTGTCGGTGATCGCACTCATCGGGCTGTTTCTGCTGATCGGCATCGTCAAGAAGAATGCAATTTTGATCATCGACTTCGCGCTCGATGCGGAGCGGTCGCGCGGGCTCTCGCCCTATGCAGCCGTTCGAGAGGCGTGCCTGCTGCGGTTTCGCCCCATCCTCATGACGACACTGGCCGCGGGCCTGGGCGCATTGCCGCTTGCCATCGGATTCGGTGAGGGCGCGGAGCTGCGCAAGCCACTGGGCATCACCATCATCGGCGGGCTGATTGCCAGCCAGGTGATTACGCTCCTGACGACACCGGTCGTCTATCTCCTGCTCGACAAGCTGCGTCGCCGCAGCCCGCATGAACGCGAGCTGGGCCGCCACGCCCCCCTGGCGGCGCCTTGATGACTCCTTCTGCTGGAACATGACGCATATGACATCGCATTCTCTTTCCACCCGCCTTTCTCCGATTCTGCTCGCGCTGGTCATTTCCGGCTGCGCGGTAGGGCCGGTCTATCAGGTGCCCGCCGTCGAAACGCCAGTCGCCTTCAAGGAGGGGCGCGGGGAATGGGTGAAGGCGGTCCCTGCGGACATGCTGGAGCGAGGGCCGTGGTGGCAGCTGTTCGAGGACCCCGTGCTCAGTGATCTCGCCTCGCGCGTCGAAGTGTCGAACCAGAACGTGGCTGCGGCGGTTGCTTCCTATGCGCAGGCCAGGGCTTTGGTGGCCGAGCAGCGTGCCTCCCTCTTTCCCACTGTGAACCTGGATTCTGGCGCGTCGCGCAGTGGCGGCGGAGGCGATACGCCGAGCCGCAGCAATTACAGCCTGGGTATCGGCGCAGCCTGGGAACCCGACGTGTGGGGGCGGCTGCGGCGCGGCGTTGACAGTGCCGGCGCCGCAGCGCAGGCCAGTGCAGCAGACCTGGAGTCGGCGAAGCTGTCCGCGCAGGGCGAGCTGGCTGTCAATTACTTCAATTTGCGCGAACTCGATGTGCAGCGCGAGTTGCAGCTGCAAACCATCGCCGGCTACGAGCGCACGTTAAATATCGCGACTAATCGCTACAACGCGGGCATCGTTGCGCGCACCGACCAGTTGCAGGCGCAAACCCAGTTGATCAACGCGAGGGCTGAAATCCTGGGCATCGAGCGGCAGCGTGCGGTGCTCGAACATGCCATTGCCGTTCTCATCGGACAGGCGCCCGCGAACTTCACGCTGGCCACCCGGCCCACCTGGATGGGCGCGGTGCCCGACGTGCCTTTTGATGTGCCCTCCACGCTCTTGCTGCGCAGGCCCGACATTGCTGCGGCTGAACGGCGAGTGGCACAGGCCAATGAGCAGATCGGCATCGCGCAGGCGGCGCGCTATCCGAACATCCGCCTTTCGGGCCAGCTGGGCCTGGGCGCGGCGAGTATCGGCGACCTGTTCAGCGCATCGGCGCTGGCGTGGACCCTGGGCGCCTCGCTGGCCCAGTCGATCTTTGATGCGGGTGCGAACCGTGCGCGTGTTGATAGTGCCCGTGCCGGGCTGGATGAAGCGGCAGCGCGCTACCGGCAGACGGTGCTCGCGGCTTTCCAGGATGTCGAGGATCAGCTGGTGGCATCGCGTGTGCTGCAGCAGCAGCTTGTGCTCCGGCAGCAAGCCGTGACGGCGGCCAACCTGGTCGAGCAACAGGTGCTCAACCGTTACCTGGCCGGGCAGGTGAGCTACACCGAGGTCATCAATGCGCAGGTGACCGCGGCCAATGCGCGGCGTGCGGTGGTGACCGCGCAGTCCGACCGGCAGGTCGCCGCCGTCGCGCTGATCCAGGCCCTGGGCGGCGGCTGGCGCGGGCTCTAGGCCCCCAGGCATCGGCGATTGGGGGCTGTACGATGGGCGCAATGATGTTCACCGATATTCCAACCCCCGCAGCGCTGATCGATGCAGCGCGCATGCAAAACAACATCCTGCGGATGCAGGAGCGCATGAACGCGCTCGGCGTGAAGTTTCGCCCGCACGTCAAGACATCCAAATGCGTGGAAGTGGTTCGTGCCCAGATTGAGGCGGGCGCGTCCGGCATCACGGTCTCGACGCTGAAAGAAGCCGCAGAGTTCTTTGAAGCCGGCATCACCGATATTCTTTATGCGGTTGGCATCGCGCCGAACAAGCTTTCGCAGGCACTCGCCTTGCGCCGCAAAGGCTGCGACCTGAAGATCGTGACCGACAGCGTGCCGGGCGCGCAGGCGATTGCGGATTTCGGCCAGGCGCATGGTGAATCGTTCGAGACCTGGATCGAGATCGACACGGACGGACACCGCTCGGGCGTCCGGCCCGACGACGCGCTGCTCATCGACGTGGGCCGGGCACTTGTCGCTGGCGGCGCCAGGCTCGGTGGTGTCATGACGCACGCGGGCGAAAGCTACAACTGCAGTACACCCGAGGCGCTGCGCAAGATGGCCGAGCAGGAGCGCTCGGGCTGTGTGCGGGCGGCTCAACGCCTTCGCGAGGCCGGTCTGCCGTGTGCCGTGGTCAGTGTGGGATCGACCCCGACGGCATTGTCGGCCCAGCAGCTCGAAGGCGTGACGGAGGTGCGGGCCGGTGTGTACGTGTTCTTCGACCTCGTGATGGCGAACGTGGGTGTCTGCTCGCAGGACGACATTGCGCTGAGTGTGCTCACCACGGTGATCGGGCATCAACGCGAAAAGGGCTGGGCCATCGTCGATGCGGGCTGGATGGCGATGAGCCGCGATCGGGGAACCCAGTCGCAGGCGCACGACTACAGTTATGGCCAGGTGTGCGATGCGCAGGGGCGGCCGATGGAAGGCTACCTGTTGAGTTCGGCAAACCAGGAGCATGGGGTGGTGAGCGCGGCCGGCGCACCGGATGCGGTGCGTTCCGATATCGCGTCGGTACTGCCCGTCGGAACACAGCTTCGCATCCTGCCCAATCATGCGTGCGCCACCGGTGCCCAGTTTCCCGAGTACCTGCTGGTGGGCGCCGACGGTGCGTTCACGACGCTTCCGCGCTTTTACGGCTGGTGATGACGATGCAAAGCCAGCCCACCCGCGTCAATCCACCCGGCATGGCCCAACCCGGCGGCCACTACAGCCATGCAAGCGTGGCCAACGGCTTTGTCTTCGTCTCGGGCCAGCTGCCGATACGACCCGACGGAACGAAGCTCAGTGATGCCAGCTTCGAGATCCAGGCGGCGCAGGTGCTGGCCAATGTGCAGGCCGCCCTGGAAGGTGCAGGCAGCAGCATCGACAAGCTGGTGCAGGTGCGCGTCTATGTCGACAGCCTGGACAACTGGCCCGCCTTCAATGCAGTCTATGCCGGATGGGCGGGATTAGCGAAACCGTCTCGCGCGGTCGTGCCGACCGGTCCGCTGCACTACGGCTTCAAGGTGGAGGTGGAGGCGATCGGGGTTTTGTGACTGCGGTCAAGGCGGTGGCGTCTTGGGGCGGTAGTCGCAATAGCGGCTGATTGCACACTCCCAGCACCGCGGTGTGCGAGCCACGCAGATATAGCGGCCATGAAGAATCAGCCAGTGGTGCGCGTCGTGCAGGAACTCTTTGGGCACCCGTTTGAGCAGGGCAAGCTCTACCGCCAGAGGATCCTTGCCGGGTGCAAGGCCCGTCCGGTTGCTCACCCGGAAGATGTGCGTGTCCACGGCCATGGTGTCCTGGCCGAATGCCGTGTTCAAGACCACGTTTGCCGTCTTGCGCCCAACGCCCGGCAAGGCTTCAAGTTCCTCTCTTGAACGCGGCACCACGCCGCCGTGACGTTCAACCAGGATGCGGCACGCCTCGATGAGGTGTTTTGCCTTCATGCGGTAGAGCCCGATGGTCTTGATGTAATCCTCGAGCTTCTCTTGCCCGAGTTCCAGCATGGCTTGCGGCGTGTTGGCTACGGCATACAGCCTCCTGGTTGCCTTGTTCACGCTCACATCCGTTGCCTGCGCTGACAACAGCACGGCGGCGAGCAGTTCGAACGGCGTGGTGAACTCCAGCTCGGTCGTGGGCATCGGGTTGGCGGCACGAAGCGTTGCAAACAAGGGTTCTATCAATTCCTTTTTCATGGCGGCAGAGTCTAGGCCTGCCCGAGCGCGAATGACGGCGCGAGGCAATAATCGCCTCATGAAATTCGACTTCAACAATCCCTATCCGACCACGCGCCTGCCCGTGTTCGCGCGCAACATCTGCTCGACGTCGCACCCGCTGGGCTCGCAGGCCGGCCTGCGCATGCTGTGGAAGGGAGGCAACGCGGTCGATGCAGCCATTGCAGCGGCTGCGGCCATGACCATCGTCGAGCCGGTGAGCAATGGCCTGGGCAGCGATGCCTTCGCCATCATCTGGGACGGCAAGGAGCTGCATGGGCTGAATGCATCAGGTAGCGCCCCCCAGGCGTGGACCCCCGAATACTTCACGCGCAAATACGGCCAGGACAACAAGCCCCCGAAGCGCGGCATCGACAGCGTGACTATTCCGGGTGCTGTTGCAGGCTGGCGGGCCATGAGTGAGCGATTCGGCAAACTCCCGTTCGCCGACCTGCTGGAGCCGGCCATCGAGATTGCCGAGCGCGGCTATCTCCTGCCGGTGGTGGTGCAGCAGAAGTGGGATGCGGGCGCGAAAGAACTGAGTGACCAGCCGGGGTTCGAACAGGCTTTCATGCCGCAGGGCCGGGTGCCGAATGTCGGGGAGTTGTGGCAGTTCAAATCGGCAGCCAAGGCGCTTCGCCTCATTGCCGAGTCCAAAGGCGAGGCTTTCTACCGGGGCGAAATTGCAGCCGCCCTGGAGAAGTTCGCCACGGCCAATGGCGGCAGCATGAAGGCAGGCGATCTGGCGGCTTACAAGCCCGAATGGGTCAAGCCGCTGGCGCGCAACTATCGGGGCTACACCGTGCACGAGATTCCGCCGAATGGGCAGGGCATCGCGGCGCTGATTGCGCTGGGCATCGTCGAGAAATTCGACATCGCATCGCACGCCGTTGACAGCGCCGATTCGCAGCACATCCAGATCGAGGCGATGAAGCTCGCATTTGCCGACGTCTACCAGTACGTTTCCGAGCCGTCGAGCATGACCGTGACGCCCGAGCAGATGCTGGACGACAGCTATCTTGCGTCGCGCGCCAGGCTGATCGACATGAAGCGCGCACAAGATTTCAAGGCGGGCAACCCGGTCAAGGGCGGCACCATCTATCTGACGAGCGCCGACGAGAACGGCATGATGGTGAGCTTCATCCAGAGCAACTACATGGGCTTTGGTTCGGGATGCGTGGAGCCGAATTTCGGCATCAGCCTGCAAAACCGCGGACACGGCTTCAGCATCGATGCGGGACCCAACCAGGTGGCGCCGGGCAAGCGGCCGTTCCACACCATCATTCCGGCGTTCCTGACCCGTGACGGCCAGCCTGTGATGTCCTTCGGCGTCATGGGCGGCAACATGCAGCCGCAGGGCCACCTGCAGACGCTGGTTCGCATGATCGACTACAGGCAGAACCCGCAGGCGGCGTGCGACGCGCCCCGCTGGCGCTTCAATTCCGGAATGGAGCTGAACGTCGAGCAGCAGATGGACAAGGCTGTCGTGCAGGAGCTGGCGGCCCGTGGCCATCAGCTGGAAGTGATCGACGACAACTACATGGATTTCGGCTCGGGCCAGTTCATCTGGCGTGAGGGTGATCCATCGCGTGACGGGTATGTGGCCGCCAGCGATTCACGTCGCGACGGGTTGGTGGCCGGCTACTAGCGCGCGGTGCGTTTTGTCGCACCTTCGTTTGTATAGGGTGCGCCCCCCACCATCGGGATATAACCGGCGGATGCTCATCCGCCATCTCCTCGTGATGTTCTGTGCTGCATTGTCAGCGTGCGTCGTGAACCTTCCTGCCTACGCCCAGGCGCCAGTGCCGGTACCGGTCGAGGCTTTTTTCCAGAACCCCGCATTCAGCGGCGGCAAGCTGTCCCCCAATGGACGCCACCTCGCCATCCGGGTGGCCGCAAAAAATGGCCGCTACCAGCTTGTCGTGCTCGACGTCGAGAAGCTGACAGCCCGGTCGCTCGTTTCGCCCACCGACGCCGATGTGGACAACATCACCTGGATCAGTGACGACCGTCTGGTGTTTTCGATCAACGACAAGGAAATGCCGCAAGGTCAGTCGTACCTGGCCAACGGGCTCTATGCGGTGTCGCGCGATGGCACCGACTACCGTCAGCTCGTCGACCGCGAAATGCCGTGGGTTCGCGAGATCGGTGTGCGGGGTCGCATGCTCGACTTCTGGTCGCGGCTTCTGACGCCGACCTATGACGTCAATTCGGATGACGTGTTCGTCACGCAGATGGCATGGAACAACAGTCGCGACTTTGAAGCACAGAACGTGTTGCGCCTGAACACGAAGACCGGCCAGACGGTGAGCTTCCAGCGCCCCGGGCTGACCTGGGGCTGGGTCATCGACCATACGTCAGCGATGCGGCCGCCACGATCTGGTTCGATCCCAAGTGGAAGGCCGTGC
>JAZKFD010000161.1:0-51451 GCA_040386635.1 Pseudomonadota bacterium | reverse complement strand
TACGTCAGCGATGCGGCCGCCACGATCTGGTTCGATCCCAAGTGGAAGGCCGTGCAGGCCAGGGTGGATGCGCTGCTGCCCAACACCGTGAACCTGATGGAGATTGCTCGCCGCCCCGAAGTGCCTTATGTGCTGGTGCACGCCTATTCGGATGTGGATCCGGGCCGCTACATCCTCTACAACCATGAGACCGGCAAGCAGACCCTGCTCGGGGCTGTCATGCGCGATATCGAGCCGCGTCAGATGGCTACACGCGAGTTCATTCGGTACAAGGCCCGGGACGGGCTCGAGATTCCGGGCTGGCTCACCGTGCCGCGCGGCAGCAAGGGCATAAAGCTTCCGCTGGTCGTGCTGGTGCATGGTGGTCCGTGGGTTCGCGGGGGTCAATGGACTTGGGATGCCGACAGCCAGTTTCTGGCGTCGCGCGGCTACGCCGTGCTGGAGCCCGAATTTCGCGGGAGTGCGGGCTTTGGCTGGAAGCACTTTCGCGCAAGCTGGAAGCAGTGGGGCCTTGCGATGCAGGATGACATTGCAGACGGCGCGCGCTGGGCGGTTGCGCGCGGCACAGCGGACCCGGCTCGAATCTGCATAGCAGGTGCGAGCTATGGCGGATATTCGGCCATGATGGGGCTGCTCAACGACCCCGATATCTTCAAGTGCGGGATCAATTGGGTAGGCGTCACGGATATCAGCCTGCTGTATCAGCCGGGCTGGGGCGACTTCACGATGGAATACAAGTCTTACGGCATGCCCCGCCTGGTTGGCGCCCTGAAGGGCGACGCGGAACAATTGAACAGGACTTCACCGCTGGTACAGGCGGCGCGCATCAGGCAGCCTGTGCTCCTGGCCTACGGCGGTGCCGACCGGCGCGTGCAGATCGTGCACGGAACACGATTTCGGGATGCTGTCCAAAAGAACAATCCCAACGTCGAGTGGGTCGAATATCTCGACGAGGGTCACGGCTGGCAAATCGTGAAAAACCGCGTGGACTTCTGGAGCCGCGTCGAGAACTTCCTGCACCGGAACATCGGATCTAACGCCCAGTAAGACTTTGGGCTACGTTGCAGTTGCGCAGGCAACGACTCAGAGAGCGTTCATAACAATCTGTTGCGAACGGGTTAGCGGAACCCCCTACAAGAACTTTCAGTAACCCGAGTTACTGTTTGCGGCTGAGTAGGGGAGTTCGAATGAAATCACTATGGATGGGCGCGGCGCTTGGCCTGGCCGCAATTGCTGCGCACGCGCAGGCGGACAAATGGGTCATCGGCCAATCAGCACCGCTGACCGGCGGAAATGCTGCGTTCGGCAACGATATCCGCGATGGTGCGAATGCCTATTTCGCAAGCGTCAATGCCAGGGGCGGTGTTCAGGGAAAGCCGGTCGAGTTGCTCTCGCTGGACGACAAGAACGACCGAAAGACGGCGGGGGCCAATGCAAAGACCCTGCTCGAAAACAAGAGCGTGCTGGCACTGTTCGGCTTTGCCTCTGCGACACTCAGCCTTGACGCGATTCCGCAAGCCGAAAAAGCCGAGGTCGCGTTTTTCGCTCCGTTTTCGGGGGCCAACCCGGTCAGGGTCAACAGCCCTGTGCTCTTTACCGTTCGCGCCTCTTACGGGCAGGAAATGGAAAAGATCCTCAATTTCTGGATGAGCCTGGGGCTCAAGCGCGTGACGGTCGTCCATTACGACGACGAGGTGGGCAAGCAGAATCTGGCGGTGGTCGAGCAATATCTCAAGAAGATCAACCTCGCACCGCAGGCGCTCGCGCTCAAGCGAAACGCAGTTGTCGGCAAGGCAGAAGTTGCGGCCGTGATGGCGCAGCAGCCGGACCTGATTCTCACCACCGTGCTGTCGGGTGCAGCAGCCCAGATGCAAAGGGGCATGGTCGATGCGGGGCGCGTCGTGCCAACTTCCAGTCTCTCATTCATCGGCGCAGATCAGTTCATCACGGCCGCCGGTGCAACGGCCTCGGGTGTTTCGATTGCACAGGTGGTGCCAAATCCGTCCTCCAACGTGCCGGCCGTGCGGGAATGCGCGAAGGCCATGGAGGCTGCAGGCGCCAAGGCGCCAATGAACAGCACGCAGCTGGAAGCCTGCTTCGCTGCCAAGGTGCTGGTCGAGGGCCTACGTCGGGCCAAGAAACCGGTATCGGCGAAAACCGTACTCGAAGCGCTGCAAAACCTCGGAACGTTCGACCTTGGCGGACACAAAGTGGCGTTCGGCGGCGGTACGCAGCACGGCAGCAAATACGTGGACCTCGCCATGGTCACGCGAGAGGGCAGGTTGCTCAGTCGCTGAGCTCGCCCCGCGTTGACGCCGGGCGGCGGCCGTCGTATTCGAACCAGAAACTGGCGCCGCCGCTTCCGAATTGCCCGTGCATGAACGCTTCAAGCAGTGGCTTGTTGAAGTGCTGGTGGTAGGCACTTCCAAAGAGCACGCGAGCGCGCGGGTTATCCGTGAGAAATGCCAGCAGCAAATACTGTTCGGTCCAGTAAATGTGCATGTCGAGCAGCCACGCCTGCGGCATGCCGAAGGGCAGGAATACATCGTGCACGTGCACCAGCACCTTCTTTCGAATGGCTGGCAACAGGCGCAGATAGATGTGGAGGCAGTCGCTGCCGGACTTCACGGTGTGCGTTGAATCGATGAAGAGAATGTCGCCGTCGTCCAGCAGCTCGTTGAGCATGGCGGCCGTCACATCTTGCGCGCGAAGGGGGATGTGCCTGATTCGCCCTTCAGTGGCCAGTGCGGTGATGAAAGGACGCGGATAGGGTTCGATGCACTGCAAGGTGCCAGCGCCGTTTTTCTCCATCGCCTGCATGGCGACGAGCGATGAAAAACCGCTGCCGATTTCCACGATCGTGCGGGGCCTGGTCTTGCGCACAAAGGCCCAGTAGGACATGGCATCGCTGGAGGCGAACTGGCTGTTCTTCCAGAAATACGAGCGGCAGGTTTCCTGGTCGCCTTCGAGCTGCGGTGTGAAGTCAGCTGACCAGGCAACCAGTCCGGCGAGCGTCTCGCGCATGGTGTCCGGGTTGAAGAGAGTCTCATCCAGGTACGGCACGGCGTCCTTGTACTCGAACGAATCACGCACTTCCGCAATCGAGGGGATGCTGGAATAGAAATTGGAAGGAATCAGGTTGACGCCGGCTTTGTGCATCGTCTCCCGATCTTTGCGGGGACTCCACAAAAGCCGCCTCAAGACCGGCATGCCGATCTTCAGAATCAGGCTGCGCATCATGCCTTTGCCGTTTGATCTGGGCCCAGGGTGCGGCCGAAGAGATCGAAAAGCCGCTCCCAGTGCCGCTCGGCACTGGCATGGTCGTACACGCCGGTTCGCTGCGGGAAAACGAAGCCGTGCTGGGCACCGGGATACCACTCGACGCGATAGTTCACCCCGCCGTCCTTCATGGCCGCTTCGACGACGGCGATGTGAGCGCCCGGCGCCCATCTGTCGATTTCGGCGCAGGCCAGGTAGGTTTCGCACTGGATGGCCGACGCGATGAGGTGGGGTGAGTCAGGCTTGTCGGTCACCAGTTGCGCGCCATGGATGGAGGCGATGCTCGCCAGGCGATCAGGGAACCGGGCGGCCGCGTGCAGGACGAACGGACCGCTCATGCAGTAGCCCACTGCGCCGATGCGCTTGCTGTCTGCCTGCGGTTGGGCATCAACGAACGCGAGCATTGCCGCGGTATCGGTAACCGCCATGGCATTGGTGGTTGCATCCATGTGCCCGAACATCACGGCCAGGCTTTCTTCGGTCCGCTCACGCAGCCAGAAGTCGCGGGTGCGGCGGTAGTAGAGGTTGGGCAGCACCACGTAGTAGCCACCGGCTGCCAGCCGCCGGGCCATGTCATGAAGTTCTTCGCGCTTGCCCGGCGCATCCATGTAGAACAACACAACGGGGTGCGGCCCCTCGCCCTCTGGCGACGCGACGAAACAGTTCATCGCGCCATCGGCCGTGGCGATATCCAGGTGTTGTTCGATCATGGGCGTGGTTTGACAGGAGCAGCCCGCATTCTGCCTTGTCACCCAGCGTGGTCACCACAGCGAATCATGGGGGTCGCGCCCGGCGGGCGGTGATTCGGCAGATGCCTTTTCTGCATGGGCCGGTGTCGGTTCGCAAAGGTACAACTGGATGCGCAGCGCCGTGAGCACCTGCATCAATTGCTCGCAGCTGACCAGGCCGGTGAAGTTCTCGATCCGGGCAAAGCGCGATTGCCTGACGCCGATCAGGTGTCCTAGTGCAGTCTGCGTGAGCGCCTGATTCACACGGGCGGCTCGGACGAAACCCGACAGCTGTGCGGTGTTGTTGATGTGGGTGAGTTTGAGGTTGTTCATGGTTGTAGTTCCAACAGGCTCATGCATCCGAATATGAATTACAAAGAAGTAAGAATAGCGGTGATATCGGCTTGCAGAGAAACTTTTTTATTGAAGAATTGCCCAGCTCCGGTTTAGCTACCATTGCGTTCAATCCCTACAGCTCAAGCGCAGAACCCATGTCCCTTCCGCCTTCCCACACGCCACGGCCCCTGGCTTTCGCAGATCGTCTGAACAACGTCGAGACTTCGGCAATTCGCGAACTCTTCAAGCTCCTGGGCAAGCCCGGCATCATTTCCTTTGCGGGCGGATTTCCGGATGCCGCCCTGTTCGACGTGCAGGGCATGCGCGAGGCCGTGAACCGGGCGCTCGATGAAGAGGCCGGCCCGGCGCTGCAATACGGCGCAAGCGAGGGCTACGACCCGCTGCGCATGCAGCTTGCCCGGTTCATGGGGGCCACCGGTATCGAGGTGAAGCACGATGGCCTCATCGTCACCACGGGCAGCCAGCAGGCGCTCGACCTGATCGGCAAGACGATGATCGATCCGGGCGACAAGGTCATCGTGGAAGGCCCGACATTTCTGGCGACGATCCAGTGTTTCCGCCTGTATGGCGCCGACCTCGTCAGCGCTCCGGTTGACGCTGACGGCGTTCAGGTCGATGTGCTGGAGCGACTGATCGAAGAGCACAGGCCCAAGTTCGTGTACCTGATTCCGACGTTCGGCAATCCGAGCGGCGCAACGCTCAGCCTCGAACGCAGGAGGCGCGTGCTCGAACTCGCGGTGAAACACCAGGTGCTGGTGGTGGAGGACAACCCCTATGGCGACCTGTTTTTCGACCAGGCGCCTCCACCCAGCCTGCTCGCGCTCAGCGGCGAGGTGCCTGGCAGCCGGGACTGGATTGCTTACTGCGGCAGCTTGAGCAAGGTGCTGAGCCCGGGCCTTCGCGTCGGATGGATGGTGGCCCAGCCGGAGTTGATGGCGCGGTGTGTCATGTGCAAGCAGTTCAACGACGCGGCGACCAGCACATTGGCGCAGGCGACCGCAGCGCAATACCTCAAGTCAGGGCGCATGCCCCCGGCACTAGGCAAGGTGCGTCAGGTCTATGCCGAACGTGCCGAAACGATGGGACAGGCCCTTCGCAGGGAGCTGGGCGATGCAGTTGAATTCGCCGCACCGAAAGGCGGCCTGTTCATATGGGCCCGGCTGACAGGGGCGGGCGGCAGGATTTCGGACGCAGGCGAGTTCGCCAGACGCGCGATCGAGCAGGGTGTGGCGTTTGTCCCCGGCGCACCTTTCTTTGCGACGCATGCGGACAAGAGCACCTTCAGGCTGAGTTTCGCCACGGTCGGGACAGAGAGAATCCTCGAAGGCGTCGGTCGCCTGGGCAAGGCTCTTTAACGTGGGTGCAGCCCGCTTGATCGTGCGTGTCAAGCTCCGCAACGCGGTCCTACAACCCTCCCTTGAAATCTCCGACCTGCAAGCACTGGATCTGGTCTCTTAATGCTTTTCATGCGAGCGCGGTGTTCGCATGAAAAGCAACCAGGAGATGAAACATGGCTCAAGGTAATCAGGGCAATCAAGGTGGTAACCAGGGTAGTAACCAGGGTAGTAACCAGGGTGGTAATCAGGGTGGTAATCAGGGTGGTAATCAGGGAGGCTCTCAAGGGGGCGGCAACAGTGGCGGCCAGGGCGGCAGTTCCGATCGCGGCTTTGCGTCGATGGACACGGATCGGCAGCGTGAGATGGCAAGTCAAGGCGGCAAGGCTGCTCACGAGCGCGGCAGCGCCCATGAATTCACCTCGGAAGAAGCGCGCGAAGCCGGCCGCAAGGGTGGCCAGGCCAGCGGCGGTAGCCAAGGCGGCCAAGGCGGTCACGAGGGTGGCTCGAGCGGCGGCCGGCAGGGCGGCTCCGGCGGGAATCAAGGTGGCTCCGGCGGGAATCAGGGCAGCTCCGGTGGTGGCCAGGGCTCGGGCGGCAACCAGGGCAGCTCCAGCGGCAAGCGCTAGTTGCTCATGAATCAACGGGGGGCTGCGCGCCCCCTTTTTTTCCACCTCATCAGGACACCTCCATGCTGGCGATGAATTACCGCGGGCCCTACCGCGTACGGGCGACCGAAAAGGCCGAGCCCGAAATCGAACACCCCAATGACGCCATCATCCGTGTCACGCGCTCGTGCATCTGCGGATCGGATCTGCACCTGTATCACGGGCTTGTACCGGACACGCGCGTAGGCACCACCTTCGGACATGAATTCACCGGCGTGGTCGAAGAAGTCGGCTCGTCGGTCACCAAACTCAAGAAGGGCGACCATGTGCTGGTGCCTTTCAACATCTTCTGCGGGTCCTGCTTTTTCTGCCAGAAGGAGCTGTACAGCAACTGCCACAACACCAATCCGGGCGCGACTGCCGCCGGAGGAATTTATGGCTACTCACACACGACCGGCGGCTACGACGGCGGTCAGGCCGAGTACGTGCGCGTTCCGATGGCGGACGTCGGCCCCACGGTGATTCCTTCCAATCTCGATCTTGATGATGCCGTCCTGCTAACCGATGCTTTTCCGACGGGCTATCAGGCTGCTGAAATGGGCGGCATCGTCGAGGGCGATACGGTGGTGGTCTTCGGCGCCGGACCCGTGGGAATCTTCGCAGCCAGGAGCGCATGGCTCCTGGGGGCAGGTCGCGTCATCGTGGTGGATCACGTCGAGTACAGGCTGGACTTCGTGCAGCGCTTTGCACAATGCGAGGTCATCAACTTCAAGGATGTCAGGGACATGGCGATCCACATCAAGAAGATGACCGACGGCCTGGGCGCGGATGTGTGCATCGACTGCGTGGGTGCCGAAGCGCAGGGCAATTTCCTGCAGTCGCTGACCGGCGTGAAACTCAAGATGCAGGGCGGCGCGGCCACGGTGCTGCACTGGTGTATCAACTCCGTACGCAAGGGCGGAACGGTCTCCATCGTGGGTGTTTATGGCCCGACCTTCAACGCGGTGCCGATCGGCAATGCGATCAACAAGGGGCTTACGCTTCGCATGAACCAGGCGGCCGTCAAGCGCTACCTGCCGCGCCTCATCGAACATATTCAGGAAGGACGCATCAAGCCCAGTGAGGTCATCACGCACCGGTTTGAACTCGACCAGATCTCGGACGCCTATCATATTTTTTCCAGCAAGCTGGACAACTGCATCAAGCCGGTGCTCGTGATGCCGTCCCGATTGGAGCACTGACATGCACGCTACGCCCAAGAATACCTATATCGAGAACACGCCTCCGGGGCCCCGTGCCGTGCCCGAGCGCGGCAACATCGTCGGCTGGGGTGCCGACCTCGATCATGCCAACCGCCGCGGGTATCCGAAAGAACGTACCCCGCCGCGCCTCGCACCCGTCCCGCAACCCGAGATCCAGCCGCAGCACGTGGAAGTCCTGCACTCAAATGAGCGACCCGGCATCACGCCCGTATTCGGAACGTCCACGCCTCCTTCAGGCGTCAGCGGCATGCTGCGCCGCGCGGCATTTCGCTTCAGCGAAAACGACCTGCGCCACTGGCTCATCTTGCTGTTTGCGGACCGGGTGAATGTCGGCGAAGGTCTTGTCTCGGACCTCGCGCATGGACACGTCCCGAATATCTTTGCCGAGATGGGCGGGCCCGCCGAATTTCGGCACAACCGTGCCGGAGCCATTCGCAAGGCGGCGATTGGCGGCGTGGTCGTCGCGCTGGCGATCATGCTGATGCGCAGGAAGCGGACCGAGCGTCGCTGGCAACTTCGCGATTGAGCGGCAGCTTCAGCGCTGTCCGTGCTGCATCCCGTCGAACAGGTCCTTGTACTGAGGTTAAAGCTAGCAGCCTATGTGCCTTCACCTTGCAGTGGAGGCAGATTCGCGGCTTCCGCCAGCAGCGAAGCGGTCGAGCGAAAATTCTGCTGCGCCAATTTCTGGACGTGGGCAATCGCCTGGTCGGCCACGGCGACGTGATCGCGATGGGTCGCAATCTCCTGGGCGGAGAGGTCTCTTCGGCCGAGCGCTTGTTCGCTTGCGAACTTCACCTCCACCGCGCCACGCCACCTGTCTGCAAGCAGCTTGGCGCGCACGGGCGGCACGGCGTTTTTTTCGAAGAGCATTCGCAGGTGATCCTGCGTTCGCTGGTTGTTGCCGTTGCGCAGTTCCTCCTGCGCATACTTATTCGCTGCGGCGGCCTGGGTTGCGATACCGCGCTGCGCCGGCGGCAGGGTCGTGTGGCGCTGGAAGCTGGCGTTGATACTGCGGTCGTCCATGTCAAATCACCTCTGGATGTCAATCGCGTGCTGAGCACTGTTGTCACTTCATTGAGTCCCTGAACACAATTGGTAACGAATGCCGGTAAATCGTTCCACCGGCAAAATGCTGCCGATGAAATCGCGATCCAGCTCTGGCGGCCTCGTTTACTCCACGGAAACGGGCCGCATGTGCCCTGTGTGCCGCAATCCGGTCGACAGGTGCGCCTGCAAGCGCCCGGCTGCGGCGGTTCCTGCGGGCGATGGCATCGTGCGCGTCTCGCGCGAGACCAAGGGCCGCGGCGGCAAGGCCGTCACGGTGGTCAAGGGTGTGTCTGCGGTCGATGGGGTTGCGGTGGATGCCGCCGGCCTGGTCAGGCTCGCGCAACAGTTGAAGGCCGCATGCGGCTCGGGCGGCACCGTCAAGGACGGCGTCATCGAAGTGCAGGGGGACCACTGCGACAAGGTCATGGCACTGCTGACGGCGCAGGGCCACAAGGTGAAGCGGGCCGGGGGCTGACGAACTTGACCTGGGGCCCGCCAGGGGTCAGGTCTGCATCGACGCGAGCAGGGCTTCCAGCTCGGAGATGTCTGCCGGCTTGACCATGTGGTGGTCGAAGCCGGCATCGCGCGCCTTGCGACGGTCGTCTTCCTGGCCCCACCCTGTCAGGGCCACGAGCTTGGTCGCGTCGTTGGGGTATCGGGTGCGAATAGCCTGGGCAACCTCATAACCACTCATTCCCGGCATGCCAATATCCAGCAGCACCACGGAGGGACGGTACTCCTCGAAAGCGGCGAGAGCCTGGGGGCCATCGCGCGCGGTACGCACGTCGGCCCCCAGCAATTCAAGGATCTGGCTCATGGTATCGCCGGCGTCATGGTTGTCGTCAACGACGAGGACCCGTGTTTTGTCTAGTGGCATAGCTGATGGTAAGAATCGTCGGGTCACTTCGGCCGGGTGATCAGCGGGGCCGTGTGGACACCCGATAGATTAAGGCACAGCTGAACTGAGCCGCTGTAGGATCGCTCCTACGCCGACCCAAAGAGTTTCTGGCGCAGTGTTCCGCTGGCATAAGAGGTTTTGAATGCGCCGCGTTCCTGCAACTGGGGTACCACGAAACTGATGAAGTCGTCAAAGCATTCGGGCACGACGGTGCGAGACAGGTTGAAGCCGTCCACATCTGCATGCTCGCACCATTCGATCATCTGCGTGGCGATGGTCTGGCCGCTTCCGACCCAGGAGGGCTGCCGGCTGCCCAGCACCAGCTGGTCCAGAAGTTTGCGGCGCGTCCACTGGGGGCCGGCCGCGCGCGTCATGGCCTCGACGTTGGAGACGATGGCATTGCTCTTGCCGGTGTCGATCGGCTCGTCGATGTCGTACTTGCTGAAGTCGATGCCCAGCGACGCGGCGGCGTGCACGAGCGCGGCATCGGAGCTGGCATATCGCTCGTAGTCGCGGAATTTGTCCTGCGCCTCTCCATCGGTGCGGCCGGTGATGATGGTCGCACCCAAAAAAACCTTGATCGCGTTGGCGCGCCGGCCCTGCTCCACGGCCTGCGAACGCAGCCCATCGACAATCTTGCGCACGGCCGGCCGGCTCTGGCCGTTGAGGAACACGCACTCGGCATGCGTCGCCGCAAAACGGGAGCCGCGCGCCGAGGCACCCGCCTGGTAGAGCACCGGTGTGCGCTGCGGCGACGGCTCGCTCAGGTGCATGGCATCGACTTTGTACTGCTTGCCGTGGTGGTGAACCATCCGCACCTTGGCCGGATCGGCGTACTGGCCCGTCTCGCGGTTGCGCTCAACGGCGTCGCTATCCCAGCTGCCTTCCCACAGCTGGCGCACCAGCTGCATGTATTCGTCGGCCATGTCGTAGCGGTCGTCATGGGCCATCTGGCCACTGAAGCCGGCTGCGCGCGCGGCGCTGTCAAGGTAGCCGGTCACGATGTTCCAGCCGATGCGTCCCTGGGTCAGGTGGTCCAGGGTGGACATGCGCCGCGCGAACATGAAGGGCTGCTCGTAGGTGAGGTTGGCCGTGACGCCGAACCCCAGGTGACTGGTCACGGCGGCCATGGCCGGTATCAGCATCACCGGATCGTTGACCGGCACCTGGACCGCATGTCTGATAGCAGCATCGGGGCTCCCACCGAGCACGTCATAAACGCCCAGGACGTCTGCAAAGAAAATGCCATCGAACAGGCCTGCTTCGAGGCGGCGCGCATAGTCGGTCCAGTAATGGATGTCGGTATAGCGCATCGACTGGTCGCGCGGGTGGGTCCACAGACCCTGCTGGATGTGGCCGACACAGTTCATGTCGAAGGCGTTGACGTGGATCTGGCGGGGCATGGGACCTTCCGGGCTCGCTTCTCGTTGGCGCGCAGGGTTCAGCGCGTGATGAACCGGAGCGTACCCCAGGCCAGGCCAGCAAATCCACCCCTGAACCGGAGCGCGCTCAGAGCAGTTCGTGGAAGAAGTAGAAGCCCTGCTCCTTTGCCTTGAGCCAGATGCTGCGCTTCTTCCATCTTTCCAGGTCCACTTCTTCGGCGCGCTTGACGTATCGTTCGAACACGGCGTCGAGCTGCCGCGTGACATTTTCGTCATTGATGGCGAGCGTGATTTCGTCGTTGGTTTCGAACGAGCGGCTGTCGAAGTTGCTGGAACCGATGGCGCTCCAGACGCCGTCGATCGTCATGATCTTCTGGTGCAGCAGGGTGTGCGGGTACTCGAACAGGCGGACACCGAGCTTGAGCAGCTTTTCAAAATTGCGGTGACCCGCATGCTGGACCATCGGGTTGTCCGAGCCGCTGGTGGAAGGCATCAGAACGCGCACATCAACGCCGCGCTTGACCGCATCGCCGAACGCCTTGATTGCTTCGGCTTCAGGAATGAAGTACGGGTTCTGGATCCAGATGCGTTTCTGCGCAAGGCAGATGGCCGTGTGGTGCAGGATTTTGATCGTGGGCGCGGAATTCTCGGGCTTGGCGAATACGGCGTGAATCTGCACATCGCCAGCCGGTTCGGGTTCAGGAAAGAAGTCCTTGCCCACGAAGATCTCGCCCGACGTGCCTACCCAGTTTTCGCTGAACGCACCCTGGACGCTGTTGACGATCGGCCCGTGCAGCCACACGCTCACATCCGAGAAGTGCTTGCCATCTTCTGCGTCACCCAGCCATTCATCGACCACGCAGTGGCCGCCCACGAACGCTTCCCGGCCGTCGATGACTGCCAGCTTGCGGTGGTCGCGGTCATTGAGCACGCCCAGGTTGCGAAGCGACGTCTTGTGGAACAGTTTGACCTTGGCGCCCGCATCGCGCATGAGGTCCAGCGACTCCTGCCCGATCTTCTGACACCCGTTGCCGTCGAGAAGAACTCTTACTTTTACTCCGGCGCGTGCTCGATCCGCAAAGGCCTTCGCCATTCGAGTGCCGAGCTTGCCCTCTTTCCACAGAAAGGTCTCGAAGTGCACCGATTTCTGGGCGGAATTGATGCGTTCGATCAGCAAATCCCAGAAAGCGCCGTTCTGCACGACCTCCACCGAATTTCCGCTCACAGCGGTACCCAGCGTGAGTCCGGCCAGCGAGGGCACCAGATTTTCAATGGTCTCGTCGCATTCAATGCAAAGATCCGGATCACGGTGCCGGCGGATGGACCAGATCGTGAGTATCAGAATGGCGATGAGGGCCAGGACGCCCATGGCGATCCAGAATGAGATGTGCATGAGGCGATTCTGGCGCGTAGCTGCAGAGCCACGGGGTAGGAAGAAGCCGTCAGTTTCAGTCCCCGCCCAGGGCCTGATGAACCACTTTGGACTACAGTGATCCATGAGCTGCCGACAAACAAGAAGGGTTCATGCGATGCGGGGCATTCGCTCCGTTTGCAGCATTTGCGCCATCGCAGCGTTCGCCATGCTGTCAGCAGCGGGCGCTGCTCTCGCGCAAACGAGCCCGCTGCCCCGACAGCTGGACCCGGCCCTGGTTCCTCTGGCCCAGCAGGAAGCAGGGCAAGTTCTGGACACGCTGCGGCTGCTCACTTCGTTTGATTCGGGCTCGGGGCAGGCCGACGGGCTGGGAGAAGTGGTGTCGGTCATCCAGGGCGTGGCGCGAGGCATGGGCGCCGAAGTCGAGCGCATTCGTCCGGCAGATGGCGTGGTCGGCCCGAACCTGGTGCTCACCTTCAGGGGCACCGGCAAGGCGCGCATCCTGCTGATTGCCCACATGGACACCGTGTACCCGCAGGGAACGGCAGCGTTGCGGCCGTTTCGCATCGAAGGCAATCGCGCGATTGCACCGGGTATCGCCGATGCCAAGTCGGGCATCGCGATTTTCCTGCACGCCATGAAGCTACTCCAGGCCCGCGGGTTCGCCGATTTCGAGCGTGTGACGATGGCTTTCACCAGCGACGAGGAGCGCGGCTCCATCGGATCGCGCGATCTGATCCGAAGCCTGGCGCGTGAGCATGATGTCGTTCTGAGTGGCGAGCCGACCGGGATGGAGGAGGGCGTCGTGCTGGGCACCTCGGGTGTCGGCCAGCTCGCAGCGCGCATCAGGCCCGCACCGGCCGGTGGCACCGTTGCCAGACCCATCGAGGAGCTCAGCGACCTGATCCTGCGCACCCGCCAGGCGCAGCGCGAAGTGCCCGAGACCCGAATGAACTGGACGATCATGCGGGCAGAAGATTCGGCCGCTGTCGAGAATTTCCCCTTGCCGGGTTTCCAGTACGCAACCCTTGTTTTTTCAGTAAGGGGGCGGGCGTCCCATGCGGGTGTTGCGCCGCAACTTGGGGTCAATGCGATCGAGGAAGTCGCCGCCATCGTGCATCGAGTGGGCGAGGCGGCTGCGCGACTGCAGGGGGTCGCGGTGCACTGGCGAAATGCGTCCGGCGGCATGGTTCCGAACGTCATTCCCGATCGCGGCAACCTCGTCGGCGTGGTGGCGATGCCCCAGTCAGCCGATGATCGTGCGGTGATCGAAACCCTTGCCACCGCCGGGGCGAAAGCGATGCTCTCGGGTGCAGAAATCCTTGCCGCCTCGCAGACTGGTTTGCCCGACCGTCAGGAGGGCGCCAGCCAGGCCTTCGCCTCCGCAGACCTGCGGGTTCCCGACGCGCAGGCTTATGCCGGTCTCGTTCGCATCGTTCGAGGCAGGATTTCCCAGAAAAAGTTCGCGACCTCGGCGATCACGGTTACCGATGGATTGTTCTTTCCGGCGTTCAATGCGACCGCCGAGGGCCGGGACCTTGCGCTGATGGCAAAGGCGATCAACGAGCAGCTGGGCGGGCGGCTGACCCTCTATCCGCGCTCTTACGGCGGCACCGATGCCGTCTGGGCGGCGCAGGCCGGCAAGCCGGTGATCGAGGGCATGGGATTGCCCGGCGGCAACTATCACTCGCCGGACGAAGAGTTCGTGCTCGTTGACCGGATTCCTCGGCGGATCGCCCTGGTAGCGGAGATGATTCGGGCGATTGCGCGGCGGTACTGACGAGAATTCCGGGCAAAGCGTCTTTTGTGACAAGAAACGAAAAAATCCATAATAATCAATCACTTAACTAAAAATAATCTTGTCAGAATGGTTAATTCCGGCTTTTCTATTGGTGCTCTGCTCGCGGAGACGCTTGCTGCAGCCGGAACCTCTGGTATCTCCCCGGAAGAACTCGGACGGGAAGTGCCGGATGTCAGCCGATCCACTCTCAACCGGCGTCTCGCCGAGTTGGTCGCAGCTGGCGTCGCCCGACGCGTCGGCGCGGGCCGGGCAACGCGCTATGTTTCAGCGTCACCGCTCGTGCGTGCCGACATCGATGCGTACTTCAGGGTCGGTGCGCAGCAGCGCCAAGTCGCTGTGTTCAGGCAGGAGCTTATCGCTGCGCAGCCCAATATCGATCGTGAAAAGGCCATCCGTTGCGAAAGTATTCAGGCGATTGCGACTCCGGTGGACAAGCGCTTCCTCACCAATTTCCTCGTGGACTTTTCCTGGGGCTCTTCCATACTTGAAGGCGGAAGCTATTCGGCGCTGGATACCCAGGCATTGATTCAGTACGGACAGAAAAACAAAGACAAGCCCACAGCCGACGCGCTGCTTGTGCTCGATCACAAGATGGCCGTCGAATTTCTATGGACCCATCGCGAAGTCACTCGCGACAACATCTGCGCGATGCACGCGCTGGTCACGCATGACCATGGTCTGCCGGAGGCGGCGGAGTCAGATCACTTTCTTCCTGCGCATCAACGCGGCAAGCCGCGTGATTACGAAGAGGTAAACCTTGGCGCTTCGGCTTATCTCCCACCATTTCGCCCAGGCACAGGTTTCGCTTCGGCGATGCTCGACGAGGTTGTTGCGAAAACTCGTGAGATGCGCCCGGTTGAAGCTGCGCTTTACCTGATGACGCGCATTCCTTACGTGCAGATTTTCGCCAACGGGAACAAGCGGACGTCCCGACTGGCAGCCAACGCGGCTTTGCTGGCGGGTGGATTGCTGCCGTTTTCATTTGCAGATGTGGACAAGGCGGACTACATCCGTGGGATGGCTGCGTTCTATGAACTGGGCAGCATGCTGGTTATCGAGCAAACGTTCATCGAAGGCTATGCAAGATCGGTCGTCCGGGGAAGTGACATTCCGGTTCGCATGCGAACTCACGGATTTGATATCGAGGCTGTTGCCAGGGAGCTCGTCCAGTTCATCAACACGGGGCGAAGGCCCGCTGACCGACGGGCCCTTTTGTTCCTGAAGTAAACGAAGGGCCTCCGCCAGCATGGCTACTCCTGCGGCATGAACCGCTGAGGCATCGCCTCGCGGTACGGATAGAACTGCAGGTAGGGCCTGGCTTCTTCCAGGGTGCGTGCGACTGCCGGATGACTCACCAGCCGCTCGAAGTACGCGGCCAGCCGTGGATGCGCCTGCGTCAGGGGCACCAGCGACGTGGCATAGAAGAGCGAGGGTGCGGCGGCGCAATCGGCCATGCTGAATTCATTGCCCGCAGCCCAGGTGCGACCGGCAAGCCGCTGTTCCAGCAGTGCATACGCCATGGCAAGCGTGGAACGCGCCTTGGCCACCCCCGTGGGGTCCCGGTCTGACTCGGCCCGCAACCGGTCGGCAACGATGGCCTGCATGGGCGTCATGACATAAAGGTCAATCAGCCGGTCCATCAGGCGAACTTCAAGCGCATGGTCCGGATCGGAGGGAAGGATTCCCTGTTGTCCCGGCGCGTGATGCTGCGTGAGGTATTCGATGATGATGGAAGTCTCTGGCACGACGCGCTCACCGTCCCGCAGCAGCGGCATCTTTCCGGTAGGCCACAGCGCCACCAGGTCGCTGCGTTCCCGGTCGTCCCCCAGATTCAGGAAATGCCCTTCGAACGGAATCCTCATTTCATACAAGGCAATCAGCACCTTGTGGCAACAGGACGACAGGGGATGGAAATAGAGAGTCAAGGCCACGCAAGGCTCCTTTGGTGGTGGGTGCGCCGCACAGTCTAGAGGCTTGCCTCCTGTCCGCCCAGTCCGTGGCAGGCGACTAATGCTTTAAGCTCCCCCAAACGAGAGGTCGCCCATGAAACAGGACATCGCCGAACACCTGCAGGTCGCGCTGGAGCAGCAGCGTGCCGCGTTCAACGCCGACCCGTTTCCAGGCGCGGCGGTGCGTCTGGATCGCCTAAAACGCCTCAAGGCGATGACAGGGCAGTACACCGACGAGCTGGTCGCCGCGATCGCGCACGACTTCGGGCATCGCGCCCACCAGGAAACCCTGCTCGCCGACATCTTTACCGTGCAGGCTGGCGTGCGCCACGCGATGAGCCATCTGCGCGAATGGATGCGGCCGCGCCGGGTGCCGACCGCCATGCATTTCTGGCCGGCAAGCAATCGGCTGCTGCGCCAGCCGGTCGGTGTCGTGGGGGTGGTCTCGCCCTGGAATTACCCCTATTACCTGGCGATGGCTCCCGCGCTCGCGGCGCTGGCTGCCGGCAATCGCGTGATGCTCAAGCCGTCCGAGCTGACGCCGGCCACGTCGGACTTGATGGCACGCATGGTGCGCGAGCATTTCGCCCCCGAAGAGATGACCGTGATCGTGGGCGACGCAGAGGTCGGCAAGGCCTTTACGGCGCTGCCGTTCGACCATTTGTTCTTTACCGGCTCCACTGCGGTGGGCCGCATGGTCGCCGAGGCAGCGGCGCGCAACCTGACGCCGGTCACGCTGGAGCTCGGCGGCAAATCGCCCGCCATCGTCGATCGCTCGGCGAACATCGCGCTCACGGCAGAACGCCTTGCCTTTGGCAAGCTGCTCAATGCGGGCCAGACCTGCGTCGCGCCCGACTACGCGCTCGTGCCACGCGAAATGGTCCAGCCGCTGGCCGATGCCATCGTGCAGCGAATGCGCACGCTCTATCCCACCATCGCTTCCAACCCCGACTACACCAGTATCGCGACCGATCGCCATCTTGCGCGCCTGCGCTCGCTCGTCGCCGATGCGCAGGCCAAGGGCGCCCGCGTGGTCTACACGCACGACGAATCGCCTGCTGGCCGAGATGACCCATCGACCACGGGTCGAAAGCTCGCTCCGCAAATACTGCTCGACGTGGACGACAGCATGACGGTGATGCAGGAGGAGATTTTCGGGCCGCTACTTCCCATCGTTGCCTACGACAAGGTCGAGGAAGCCCTGGCTTATGTGCGTCGCCACGAGCGTCCCCTGGCCCTGTACTGGTTCGGCTCGGATGCGCAGGCGCAGCAGCGGGCGCTGGAACAAACCCACGCGGGTGGCGTGACGGTCAACGACTGCATCTGGCACCTGGGCCAGGAAGAGCAGCCGTTTGGCGGTACCGGTGCGAGCGGCATGGGGTCTTACCACGGCGAATGGGGGTTTCGCACCTTCAGCAAGGAAAAGCCGATCTTCGTGCAGTCGCGCTTTGCCGGAACGCGTCTTTTTCACCCACCTTACGGCCCCACGTTTGACCGGATGATGGGTGTGCTCAGGAAGCTGGCGGCCTGATGTGGTGCAACCATTCGTGCTTGCGTTGCAGTCCTACAGCGCCGCAGTGCGCTGAGCTTTAGCCTCGCCACATGCACCCGGCCATCCGACGCGCTGCCGACTCGGCGCGCCTTCGTCTAGAACGTCTCTGGGAGGCCGCAAAGCGCCATCCGGTGCGCGCCGCCCTGGTATTGCCGGGACTGGTGACCGTCTATGTGCTGTTCATGATCCCGTTCACGCCCGGCATTGGTGACCTGAAAAAAGGCAAGAGCGAAACGCCTGCGGTTGTCATGTCTTCCGATAATGTCGTGCTCGCCGAGTTCAGGCGCATCAACAGGCAGTGGGTCGCCCGCAAGAAGATTTCCCCCTATGTCATCGACGCGCTTATCGCCACCGAGGACAAGCGCTTCTACAGCCACCACGGGGTCGATGTGCGCCGCACCATCGGCGCGATCGGTCAGACCCTGACCGGCGACACGCAGGGTGGCTCGACGATCACCCAGCAGCTGGCGCGCAACATGTATCCCGAAGAGATCGGTCGTGCCCGCTCGATCAATCGCAAGGTCAAGGAGGCGATCACCGCCATCAAGATCGAGATGGTCTACACGAAAGACGAAATCCTCGAGACCTATCTCAATACGGTGCCGTTTCTGTACAACGCCTTCGGCATCGAGATGGCGGCGCGCACTTACTTCGACAAGTCGGCCGACAAGCTCGACATCCTGGAGAGCGCCACCCTGATCGGCATGCTCAAGGGCAATAGCATCTACAACCCTGTGCTCAATCCGGAACGCTCGCTTGAGCGGCGCAATGTCGTGCTGTCCCAGATGGCCAAGAACGGCAAGCTCGATCCGGCGCGCCTGGCCTCGCTGCAGTCGCGCAAGCTGGTCACCAACTTCGAGCGGCAGGTGGAGCAGCCGGGCCAGGCGCCGCACGTCGCTCAGTTCGTGCGGCAGTGGCTCATTGGATGGGCCGACCGCAAGGGCTACAACATCTATGCCGACGGGCTGGTGATCCGCACGACGATCAGTTCGCGCCACCAGCGGGCGGCCAACGCGGCCGTCGCGCGCAACATGTCCAACCTGCAGGCGCTTGCCGACGGCCAGCGCAAGAAGGGCGTCGAGCGGCAGCTGCTGCAGGCAGGCTTCATGTCGATGGACCCGCGCAACGGGCGAATCCTGTCGTGGGTGGGCAGCCGCGATTTCGAAAAAGAGCAGTTCGACCACGTGGTGCAGGCCCGGCGTCAGCCCGGCTCCACGTTCAAGCCCTTTGTCTATGGCGCGGCGTTTATGCAGGGATTTGATGCGTCTTCGACATTCGTCGATGAAACAGTGAGCTATCGCATGCCCGGCGGCGACATCTGGACGCCGACCGACATGACGCCGCCAACCGGCGACTCCATGACGCTGCGCGAGGCCCTGTCACAGTCGAAAAACACAATCACCGCGCAGTTGATGCAGCGCGTGGGGCCGCAACGCGTTGTCGATCTGGCGAGGTCGCTGGGCGTGCGCCAGAGCAAGCTCGAAGCGGTGCCTTCGCTTGCTTTGGGAACGAGTCCCGTCACGCTGAAGGAAATGGTGGCTGCTTACGCCGCGATTGCCAACGAGGGCAGCTACTCCGAGCCGGTGCTGCTGGTGCGCGTGGAAGACCGCAAGGGCAATGTGCTGGAGACTTTTGCGCCGCCGGTCGCTGAAGAGGGCATGCCACGTGGCAGTGCGCTCATGCTGGTCGATGCCCTGCGGGGCGTGATCGACAACGGCACCGCTACCGCCATTCGCAGCCGCTACGGCATACAGGCCGATGTGGCTGGCAAGACCGGAACGACCCAGGACAACAGTGACGGCTGGTTCATCATGATGCATCCGCAGATCGTGGCGGGCGCCTGGGTTGGTTACAACGACAACACAGTCAACATGGGCGCATGGGGGCAGGGCGCCCGCAGCGCGCTGCCGATGGTGGGCGATTATTTCCAGCAGTCCCTGCGAGCCAAATGGATCGACTCGCGCGCGGAGTTCGCCATTCCCAGGCCAAGGCCAGCACCCCGTCCGGCCCCTGAGCAGGAGGTGTACCGGCAGCAGCGGCCAGAGGATTTCGTGCGCAATTTGCTGGGACGGCTGCTGCGGGGGTTCTAGGCCCACCCGGCTCGGCGGGTTCTAGGCCCACCCGGCTCACCGGGTTCGAGGCCCACCCGGCTTGGGTCAAACCCGCAGTGACGAAACGCCTGGGTCGCCGTAAGCTGCCTGCAAAACGGAGACTGCTTCATGGCTGTTCATATCGCGCGCCGCACACACCTGCGGCATCTGGTCACCGCATCAGTTCTGCTCATTGGAGCAATGGCCTGTCTCAAGCCGGCGCACGCACAGGCGACCGCCTGGCCCAACAAGGCTATCCGAATCGTCGTGACTTTTCCGCCCGGTGGCGCGCCCGACACGCTGGCGCGCGTGCTCGCCGAAAAATGGGCCGCGTTGGGCCAGCCTGTCACCGTGGACAACAAACCCGGCGCCGGCGGCAACATCGGCAGCGATTTCGTGGCCAAGAGCGCAGGTGACGGCGCGACGCTCATCATCGGCACCGTGGGCACGCACGCGATCAACGCGGCGCTCTACGACAAGCTCCCCTACAACCACATGAGGGATTTCACGCCGATCACCTTCCTGGCGTCCACGCCCAACCTTCTGGTGGTCAACAAGACCGTACCGGCCAATAACGTGCGGGAACTCATCGATCTCGCAAAGAAATCGCCCCTGAGCTTCGGCTCGTCTGGCAGCGGAACCTCGATCCATTTGTCTGGCGAACTCTTCAATACCCTGGCGGGCGTGAAGATGCAGCATGTACCTTACAAGGGCAGGGCGCAGGCGATCCCGGACCTGCTGGGCGGGCGCATCCAGATGATCTTTGACAACATGCCCTCGGCCCTGCCCCTGGTGAAATCGGGCGAGCTCAAGGCCATTGCCGTCACCAGTGCGACGCGCTCACCTGCTGCGCCAAATATTCCAACCATTGCCGAGTCGGGCCTGCCCGGCTTCGAGGCGACTTCGTGGTTCGCCTTGCTCGGTCCTGCCAACATGTCTCGGGATGTGCAGATGCGCATCAACCAGGAAGCGCTGAAAGTGCTGGCACTGCCCGATGTGAAGGAAAAGCTGGCCGGTCTTGGGCTGGAGGTGGCAACCGGCACACCTGAGGCGCTCACAGCCGTCATGCAGGCCGAGACCGCCAAGTGGGCCAAGGTCGTGAAAGAGTCGGGCGCCAAGCCAGACTAGGGGGCCAGCAAGGGGTGGGACAATCGGATCCATGCCACTTGCACCTTCATCACCCCGCACGCATCTTCATACGCGCAGCGTCGTCTATCGCGGCTACCACAGGGAAGACGGCCTGTGGGACATCGAAGCCGAACTCACCGACGTCAAGGCCTACCCGATTGAGCGGTCCGAACGCGGCATGATGCCACCGGGCACCCCGATTCACGGGATGTCGATTCGCGTCACCGTGGACGATTCATTCGTGATTCGCGAAATCGAGAGCTCATCGGACGACACGCCTTTCGACGAGTGCCAGCAGGGCAAGGCGCCCATGCAGCGCATGATCGGCGCCACGATGGGCCCGGGGTGGCGGCAGGCCATCGAAAAAGCGCTGGGCGGCGTACGGGGTTGCACCCACCTGCGCGAGTTGCTGTTCAACATGGCCACGGCGGCTTACCAGACAATCCCCTCTTACCAGCACCGGCTGCAGCGGCAGGCCGGTCTACCCGAGCCGAACCGCGATCAGCCGCCCTACCACCTGGGGAAGTGCATTGCCTGGGATTTCGACGGCCCGGTGACGCAGCGCCACTATCCGCGTTTCGCGGGCTGGCAGCCCCTCAAGCGCCGCATCTGACAACCTGCGGCCGAGGGTCGCCATCATCGAGGACCCGTCAATTGCACCCTGGATCCTGCGGGCAACCGACAACAGCCGGGAGTTCAGCCTAAGGCGCTGGCGCGCGGCGGCTTCGGTCGAGATGCCGAACCTCACCCGGTCGTCCTCGAGGAAGAAACTCATCACGCTTCCGGGGGGATGGGCCGAATCGGCATCGGCGACCGTCAGCACGCCCTCGGGAACCCCGCTGAGCGTCTCGGTGATTCGCGACGGGCTCGCATTGCGGATGTAGAGAATGTGCACGCCTGCCGGCGGCTCGTCAGGGGCAAGCCGCACGACTGTTACCGGACGGCCATCGCGCGTGCGGTCGTTGGCGAGGTCGCGCAGGTCCGCAAGGATCTCGTCATCGCCAATCACACCGATACGCACCGGCGTATCGGGGCGCGCAAACGTGCCCTCGGGCCACTCCACGAAGCTGAAGAACTTGTGCAGGAATGCAGCCTTGACCAGCGAACTGCGCTGGCGTTCGGGGGCCTGCGCGTGGACGGCCGGTGCAAGCAATGCTGCGCCCAGCGCGATGCCAGCAGCCAGCAGCGCGGCCTGGGCCCGCAAGCGCCATCTGCCGGCCGCGAACGAAGATAGGAGGTAGCGACTCAAGCTCGGCCTCCTACAGTCGCCAGGTGGCCTTGAGCAGCACGCTGCGCTCGATCTCGGCGCGTGATACGGACGGCCCCCATTCGACATGCCGCGCCTGACCCAGGTTGCGCACCGCGAGCGACAGCTGCACGCCCGGTTTGACGTGCCACCCCCATCGCAGGTCAACGGCCGTGTACGAAGGCACCACGGGGTTGGGCAGGCGACCGATGTGCCGCGCCTGCACATCGATTTCATGGCCACCACCAAAGTCATAGGAAGTGCCCAATGTCCAGCGCGAGCGCGGATCGTTCCCCACCGAGGCGAGCGGGTTGATGGGCGTGGAGCCCGGGCGTGGCGCAAAGCGTTCGCGCAAATGGACCGTGCCGGCGTTGAATTTCCAGCTGTCGGTTACGCGCCAGGTGGCCCAGGCTTCCAGGCCATACATACGGCCCTCGAGGTTGTTGTTGAAGGTCGCGCCCCCTGGCCCCGGATCAAGCGAGCGCAATTTGTCCAGGTCGTGATGGAAAACCGTCGCTGAATAGCTGAGGGTCGACGTCGGTTGGGCTCGCCAGCCGGCCTCTACCACGCGCACCACCTCCGACTCGAACCGCGGCCCTCCGGCAATATTGAAGGGTGGCGTGGCGGGGGAGAAAAAATCGCGGTCCACGCGCGATGGGGCCCGCACCGTGCGTGAAACGGCTCCCCACAGCAGGTGGTTGGGCGTCACGTTCCAGGCCAGGCGGACATTGGGCAGGAACTCCGCGCCGGTGTAGCGGTTGTGTTCGAGCTTCGCGCCCAGGGTGAACTTGAGCGTGTCGGCCAGCGCGATCTCGTCCTGAACGAAGATGTTGTAAAGATCCAGGCGCTTGTCGGCCGGAAGAAACCGGAGCGAAGGCGCGATGTTCTCGGCGCGATCGTGCTGCCAGCGGTACCCCGCACCCCAGACCAGCTCATGCCCCGGGGCTGGCGTGGACGCATGCTGGAAGTCGATGTCGATCGTGTCGATCTGATCGCGGATGGAGCCCGGCTGGTCGCGCTCGGTCCGGTCAAAATAGGCCTGAACCTCGGTGCGCCCCCTGTCGCCCAGGTCCTGGGTCCACCGGCCCGCAAGCTTCATGCCCTGCAGGCGCCGCGTGGTGAGGCCCTGGTCAACATCTGCCTCGTATGCATCACCCTGAAAGGTGAGGCCGCGAGGCCCATCGTCGTGATCCGAGCGAAAACCCACGCGTGTGTGCCTGGCGGCATCGCGTACCGACACGCCATCGGCCCTGGAGGTTGCATCTCGATCCGTGCGCTTGGCATACAGCCTGAAGGCCGTTCCACTGTCCGTTCTGGAGCCGTATCGCGCTGCGAGGCTGCGGTCGTTCGATCCGATCGTGCCGCTGATCAGGCCGCCCTGCGTGTCGAGCGCCGGCTTGCTGATGATGTTGATGACCCCGTTGACCGCGTTCGAGCCGTAGAGCGTGCCGCCCGAGCCGCTCAGCACCTCGATGCGGTCGATGTCTTCCAGCATCAGGTCATGCTCTTCCCAGAAAACGCCGGAAAAAAGCGGTGAATAAACCGTACGGCCGTCGATCTGCACCAGCATCTTGTTGGCCAGCACCGTGTTGAGGCCGCGCGCGGTGATGGCGTACTGGTTCGCGTCGGCCCGCGCGACCTGCAGGTTGGGCGCCAGACGCAGCACCTCGGGCAGGCTCACCGCGCCCGAACGGCGGATGTCCTCGCTGCTGATCACATACACGGAGCCAGCGACGTCAGCCAGCCGCTGCGAACGTTTCGAAAACGTCGTGACCTCGATGTTGGCCAGTTGTTCGAGCGAAAGGTCGAGCAGGCTGGCGACGCTCTGCGCCGACGCCGCCGGATGCAGCAGTGCTGCCGCCGCCAGCGCAATCAGCGTGGGGCGCGCGGGCAGCAGTCTCGGTTGTCTCTTGTTCTGTTCGTCGCGCTCACCGCGCTGGAGCATGCAGTCCATGTGGCCTCGCTGAAAAACGTTGATTATTAGCCAAGCGCATCAGGCCGGGCGCAGGTGTCGCGTGCTTGACCGGCCATGCGTTGTATTCACCGCACCCTTGGGCAAAAATGCGGATTGCCAAATCACCAGAGGAGACTCGAACATGCTGACGCTGCACGGAACGCCCATTTCCAACTACTACAACAAGGTCAAGCTGGCATTGCTCGAAAAGGGCGTGCCGTTCGAAGAGGCGCAGACCGGCACGCACAGCACGGACGAATCCGTGCTCGCTGCATCGCCGCTGGGCAAGATCCCTTTCCTCAAATGTGATGAGGGCTCCATCTGCGAGAGCCAGCCGATGCTCGAGTGGGTCGAGGCGAAGTGGCCCGAACCCGCGCTCCTGCCCTCCGATGCATTTGCTGCGGCCAAGGTTCGCGAGCTGACCACCCTCATCGACTGGCACCTTGAAATCGTTGCCCGGCAGTTGTACGGCCAGGCATTTTTTGGCGCAGCTGCATTGAGCGAGTCGAATGCTGCGCGCATCCGAAAGCAACTTGAGCAGAACATCGCCGCTTTCAGGCGCATTGCAAAGTTCTCGCCGTACGTGGCTGGCGATTCGTTCACGCAAGCCGATTGCTCGGCGTTCAACCACTTGCCGCTGATCGGCATGGCCACGCGAATCGTGCTTGGCGAAGACCTGCTGCTCGCAGGCGGCGTTGACTACAAGGGCTATCTCAAGCTGATCGGAGACAGGCCGTCGGGCCAGCGTGTCGTTGCCGATCGCAAGACGGCGACGCAACAGAAGGCGCAGCAATGACCACGTCCGGCAAGGTCACGATCGTCACCGGCTCGGCAACCGGGGTGGGCGCCGCCTGCGCGCTCGAGCTCGCCACGCGCGGCCATCACGTGGTCATCAACTACTCGCGCAGTGAAGACGAGGCGCGCGAGACCGAGGCGAGATGTCGCGACGCAGGTGCGCAGACACTGCTGGTGCGGGCCGAGGTTTCCAGCGACGACGATTGCAAGGCAATGGTGCAGGGCGCGCTCGACAAATGGGGACGCATCGACGCCCTCGTCAACAACGCGGGCGTCTCCGTATTCGCCGAAGCGGCAGCCTGGGATGCGCTCGATGCACAGGCTTTCAACCGGATCATGGGCGTGAATGTCATTGGATCGTTCCAGATGATCCGTGCCTGCGCACCTGCACTGAAGAGCGCGCGCGGCTGCATCGTCAATGTCTCTTCCATCGCAGGAGCCCTGGGGATCGGCTCTTCAATTCCCTACATCGCATCCAAGGGCGCACTCAATTCGATGACGCTGCATCTGGCGCGCACCCTCGCGCCACATGTGCGGGTGAACGCCGTATGTCCGGGTCTGATCACAACGCGCTGGTTTGTCCAGGGCATCGGTGAAGCCGGCTACGAAAAGGCGTTGGCTGCGTATGAAAACGCGACACCACTGGGTACGGCCTGCTCGCCGGAAGATGTGGCGCAGGCGATCACATGGCTCATCGATGGCGCGCGAACGGTGACCGGTGAACTGCTGCTTCTCGATGCCGGAACCCATCTGGGTTCACGGCCGATTGCACAGCCACAACGCTGAGCTTCAAGCCTAATATGGCTGAGTTCGCGCTGATGAACTGATCAGTTTTAACTGCGTTTAGCCGTGGAATAGTTCGCGTTTTTTGGTGTCAATGCGATTAATGCTGAAACAGGCGTGAACTACCTGAAGGTGTGCCGGTCCTTTCCTACCTGATGTAAGAAAGGGACTACACACATGACACTTCGCTGGTCTGCCTCCTTCGCCGCTGCGGGTTTTGTTGCTGTTGGGCTTGCAAGCTTTGTCGCACTCGAAGTGCGCGAAGAGATGCAAACGCAAGAGCTTGTCGCCCGGACTGCTGTGCCTGCTGCGGCGCCAGCTGCCGCGCCAGTCGCCCCCGCCGCCCGCGTGGCGCGCGCTGCAGTCGCCAAGCCGCTGCCCCCATCACCCAAGGCCGGCTACTACGCCGAAGTGCGATCCAGGCTGCAATGGGTGCAGACCCGCATGGGCGGCACGATGTTGCTCACGCCCGACATGAACTCTCGCATGATCCTGGCCAAGTCGGCGGCCAAGCATGCCGGCCTGGCCGAAGTGGGGCTGAGTTTCAAGGATGTGTACGGCATCATCTACGCGGAGACGTCGTGGGTTCCGCGCATGGGGGCCAGCAAGAACGGAACGCCCAACCTGGGGATCGCGCAGTTCGAGCCAGCGACCGCGCGCGCGCTGGGCCTGACCAATCCCGAAGACGCAGTCGAAGCGATCCATGTCGCCGCGATTCACATGAAGCAGGCCGCCCGCTGGAGCGACGACCGCCTGGACGGCCTGAAGCTGAGCAGCGCCGAGCGCGCACAGAAGCTGCGAGAAGGCGTATCGATCTACTACAACCTCTCCACCAAGGGCCGCAATACCTGGAACGGCAACAACACCGACACGCTTCCGCGCGAGACGCAATTGCATATTGCCAATGCACGCACCGGCGCAGTCGAAGCGGCCCTCATCGATGCACAGCAGCGCGTGGCACGCGTGGGCAGCCGGGCCGCAGACACGGTCGCCGCGATCGCTTCCCTGCAGGACGGAAGCTGATCCGCCGTCGGGCTTCGTTTCAACCGATCCACTCGCTCCGGAGCGATTCACGATGGGCAAGCTCGCGCGCGCAGGTATCGCTGCTGCATTCACGACGATTCTTGTGCTGGAGGGCATTGCCCTGGCAGGCTGGTGGGGAAACCTCCAGCGCAGCAGCCGCACGGATGCTCCCCCGACAGCCATTCGCTCTGGCGTCAAAGCTGTGGAGCAGGCGGTGGCAACGCTGCCCGCACGCATTGGCGAGCAGCTCAGGCATCAGCCCCCTGAAACGGTCCATGCGCGCGCGCAAGAGCAGTACTACGCCGAGCTGCGCAGCAAGGTGCGCTGGGTTCCCACGCGTATCGGCGACACGGCCCTGGTGACACCTGATCTGGAGTCGCGACTCCTGCTGGCCCGGTCGGCGGCAGAAAAGGCGCGGCTCGACGAAGTCGGGCTCGGTCCGCGTGACGTGTACGGCATCATCAACGCCGAGACTTCGTGGCTGCCGCGCATGGGCGCCAGCAAGAACGGCACACCCAACCTGGGGATCGCCCAGTTCGAGCCTGCAACGGCCCGGGCGCTGGGCATGCGCAACCCCCATGACCCGGTCGAGGCCATCCACGTCGCCGCGGTTCACATGAAGGAGGCCGCGCGCTGGAGCGAAAACCGGATCGCCGGTTTGAACCTGTCGCACCTGGAGCGGGGCATCAAGCTGCGGGAAGGGGTGTCGATCTACTACAACCTGTCCAGCCGCGGGCGCAGCGTCTGGAATGGCAGGAACACCAGCCGGCTGCCGCGCGAGACGCAGTTGCACATCTACAACGCGCGCATCGGCGCGATGCACGCCGATTTTCTGGAGGCGCAAATGCTGGCCAGCCGTTTTGCGTCGCTTCGGGGCCGTACGGTCGTGACTGCACTCGACATCAGGGGATAGGGGCCCGCATCTTTTGCATGGCGCGCCCGGTCGGAGCGCGGTAGAGTTGGCCTCTGATGTCAACTCCCACCGGCCAACCCAAGAGAAGAAAGGATGCGCCTCTCACCGAGAAAGGCGATCTGTACCTTCCCCGCGATTTTCATGCGGGCACCGATGCGGTCGAGAAGAACACGGACTCCGCCTGGGCACAGTTCCAGGAGGCCGAGCAGCATGCCGAGCGCCGCTTCGCCGATACGACGCCCACGTCCACTGCCCCGCAGGAGCTGGAGGTGGATCGCCGCTATGCACGGACGACAGCGGCCGAGCTCACCCTGTCCACGGCGCCGCCAACCCCCGCAAAGCCACGTGGCGGCGCCGCTACGGTCGAGGTCGCCATGGTCGAGGCGCGCCGGAACAACCGGGTGTGCCCCAAGCCACACCAGTGGCAGCAGCTCTTTGACATGTTGCCCGATGGGCCCGATGGCCATCCGCCGCCTCCGCTAACGGGTGCGGCGTGGGCGAGCACCCCCTCTCTTTCGAAGCGGATGTGCCTGCGCCAGCACCTCGAATGGGCGGCCCTGCACGGGCGCCTGGATACTGTGCTCTCGTTCATGCGCGGCCTTGCGGAGACCGAGTGGCTCCACATGGATGACTGAGCGCATGTCGCCGCAAGAGCTGCTCAGGCACTACGACAGCGCCACCCTGTGGGACGCCGGCTGCGGGCTGGAGCTGGGCGTGGCCTATGAACATGCGCTGACAGTGCGCGAGATGCGCATTGCAAGGGGTGAGCGACCGGTGGGCTTCAAGATCGGCTTTACCAACCGCAGCATCTGGCCGCGCTACAACGTCTTTGCGCCGGTGTGGGGCACGGTGTGGAACACCACGCTGACGCACTGCGAGGACCAGGCTGCCATCTCGCTGGCAGGCACTTGCCAGCCCCGCCTGGAACCTGAGGCGGTGTTCGGCGTGCGCCACACACCGCCTGCCCATGCCAGCTTGCAGCAGTTGTTCGAATCGATCGAATGGGTCGCGCCCGGCTTCGAAGTCGTGCATTCGCACCAGCCGGACTGGAAGTTCGTGGCGGCCGATACGGTGGCCGACGGTGGACTGCATGGCCGGCTGCTGGTCGGAAAGCGCACGCCGGTTCGCGAGATTGCCGCTGACGCCCAGACGTTCGATCGAAAGCTGGCGAGCACACGCGTCGTACTCAGCAAGAACGGCATGCCAAAAGAAGAGGGTGTGGGCGCCAATGTGCTCGATGGGCCGCTTCATGCCTTGCTGGACTTTCTGCAGACATTGCGCAACTGCCCCGGCGCGCCCGACTTGCAGCCCGGCGACGTGGTGACAACAGGCACCTGGACCGACGCCTGGCCGGTCGCTCCGGGCGAGCGGTGGACGGCGAGGTTCGACAGCCCGCTCGCACCACTAGCAATCACATTCAACTGAAAGGAGTGCAGGAGATGGATAAACGCAGTTTTCTGGGCGCTGCCGCTGCCGGTGCGGTGTCGATACCGCTCGCGGCCCGTGCTGCGGGCGCGGGACGTGAAAAGGGCTCTCCGGCACTGCTGACGGTGGTCGGCGCCATCGGCAAGGGCAACCGCGGACCTTTCGATCCCGTGCGTGACCAGATGATGGGCAAGCAGAAGATCAGCTTTGACAAGGCCCATGTGTTTACTTTCGAGCAGCTCGCCGCGATGCCGGCCAGGACCGTGCGCGCCACGCTCGAGTACGACAACCGGAAGCATGTGCTGCACGGCCCGGCAATGGCCGATGTGCTGGCCGCCGCCGGGGTCAAGGGCGATCGAGGCAAGCTTGCAACGCGAGCGGTGGATGGCTATTCGCCCGTGATCAGCATTGCCGATGCGAAGAAATATGGTTTCATCGTTGCCACCCACCTCGATGGCAAGCCGATGGCGCTGGGCGGCCTGGGCCCGCTCTGGGCGGTCTATGAGCCCGATGCGTTTGCGGACATGATGGCCAAGCCGGTTGACCAGCGTTTTGCGAACTGCCCCTGGGCGCTTTACTTCATCGACGTTCAGGCCTGAACGGACACTCATGCAATATCGACAACTGGGCAAGAGCCCGCTGCAAGTTTCTGCCCTCTGCCTGGGGACGATGATGTTCGGCGACCAGACCGACATCGACGAGGCGCGATCCATCGTTGATCATGCGCATGAACACGGCGTCAATTTCATCGACACGGCTGACGTTTACACGCGCGGTGCCTCCGAGTCCATGCTGGGTGAGCTGCTGCGCAACGGGCGCCATGACTGGGTGGTGGCAACCAAGCTGGGCAATCGGATGTCGGCTCGTGTCAACGAGGGCAGCTATTCGCGCAGCTGGATGCTGCGCGAGGTCGATGCGAGCCTCGCGCGCCTGGGAATGGATCACATCGACATTCTTTACCTGCATCGCGACGAGAACGGCCTGGACCTGGAGGAGCCGCTGCGGGCAGTCGATTCATTGATGCGCGCAGGCAAGATCCGCTATTGGGGTGTGTCGAATTTTCGTGGCTGGCGCATCGCTGAACTGATGCGGATCGCAGGGCAGCTTGGCATGCCCGGGCCCGTGGTCTGCCAGCCTTACTACAACCTGCTCAATCGCATGCCCGAAGTCGAAATCCTGCCCGCTTGCCGCAACTACGGCATTGGTGTGGTGCCTTACAGCCCGATCGCGCGCGGCATTCTGACGGGCAAGTATGCGCCCGGCCAGCAGGCGCCGGCGGGAACGCGCGCCGCCCGCGGCGACAAACGGATTGCAGAGACGGAGTGGCGGGAGGAATCGCTTGTGATTGCGGACAAGCTGAAGACACACGCCATGGAACAGGGCGTCAGTCTTGCGCAGTTTGCGACCGCATGGGTGCTCGCACACCAGTCGGTGAGTTCGGTCATCGCAGGACCCCGCACACTGGCTCAATGGAAAGACTATCTGCCCGCGCTCGATTACCAGTGGGGTGCTGCCGATGAGGCCATGGTGGATTCCTTTGTGACGGCAGGGCATCCGTCCACCCCCGGTTACAACGACCCGGCGTATCCGCTGCCGGCGCGTTACTGACGCCTCAAGTTCAGCCATTGGGGACAGGCGATAGGCGAAGCCGTCCTACGTCGCCCGGGTCAACGGTGCGCGACCTTGGGCGTTGGTCAAGGTGAGCCTCAATCCTGGCGCTCGACCAATCGCTCGACCAATACTCAGGAGATAAATACATGTTCAAGAAAGTCCTGCTCGCAGCCATGATTGGTGCGACATTTGCCGCGGTGCCATTGGTTTCGTCGGCCCAGACCCGGACCATCGTGATCCGGGAAGCACCGCCGCCGCCGCGCGATGAAACGCGTCCGCCGCAGCGTCGTGGTTCCGAGTGGGCGCCTGGCCATTGGGAATGGCGTGGCGGCAAGCACGTGTGGGTCGCCGGACGCTACATCCGTGAGCGCCGTGGTTCGCATTGGGTGCCCGATCAGTGGGTCGAGCGCAACGGCCGCTGGACGCTGGTACGCGGCCACTGGCAGCGCGGTATGCGCGGCGGCGATCGTGATGGCGACGGCGTGCGCAACCGCAACGACCGTGACCGCGATGGCGACGGCGTGCGCAACCGCAACGACTCCCGTCCCAACAATCCCAACAGGAGCTAACGCTCCCGGGGGGCCGGGCCGCGCAGGAATCTACGCGAGCCTGGTTTTGAAAAACCCCACGGTGCGATCCCACGCCAGCTTTGCGGCGGCGGGGTCGTAGCGTGGGGTTGTGTCGTTATTGAAGCCGTGTTGAGTACCGGGGTACTGGTGCATCACAAAGTTGACCCCAGCGGCCTTCAGGGCCGCTTCGTACGCTGGCCACGCCGCATTGATGCGCTCGTCCACGGCGGCCAGTTGCACCATCAGCGGCGCTTTCACTTTTCCAGCTTCTTCGGGCGCGGGTGAGTTGCCATAGAAGGGAACGCCTGCGGCCAGGTCGGGCATGCGGGTTGCCATGGTGTGAACCACGCCGCCGCCATAGCAGAAACCGGTGGCGCCCAACTTGCCGGTCGAATCCGGACGTCCCCGCACATACGCTGCTGCAGCAAAGAAATCCTGGTGAGCCTTGGTCTGGTCGAGCTGTGCAAACAGCGTGCGCGCCTTGTCTTCATCGCCGGGGTAGCCGCCCAGTGGCGTCAGAGCGTCGGGCGCGAAAGCCATGAAACCGTCGAGCGCGAGCCGGCGTGTGATGTCTTCCATGTGAGGGTTGAGGCCCCGGTTTTCATGAATGACAAGGATGGTCGGCAGTCGGTCGCTACCTGCGCTGGCACGCCGCGCGAGATAACCCCTGGATGTGCCATTGCCCAGCGGTGAAGGGAAGGTGATCCATTCCGTCTTGAGGCGAGCGTCATCTTTGGGGACTTGCTGGCCAGCGGCGAAGTTGGGGCTGAGCGCCGCCAGCAGGCCAGCAGCTGTGACACCCGCCTTCGCGAATTTCTGGGCCTTGTTGAGAAAACCCCGGCGGTCGAGGTCGCCGTGTACATAGGCGTCAAAAAGGATGAGTACTTCCTGGTCAAAATCCTGCGCGGTCAGGCGTGGCGGCATGCGGTTCGCTCCAAAAGAACCGGAGGGTACACACAAGCTGGAGATTTCGCCCGGGGGTTCGAAAGCAAAGCCCTCGGCTGAGAAGGCAAATGCTCGACTGAACTTCAACATGAACTGCGGGGCCGAGCGAAATAGGGGCGGGCAGGTCGCTTTGCTGCATCGCAATGAGATCATTCACATCGTGCCTTACCAATTTCTCGCTGACGCCGTTCTCCTCGTCCACTTCGCCGTCGTGCTCTTCGTGGTGGGGGGCCTGGCTTTGATCCTGGCAGGAAACGCGGCGGGGTGGGGTTGGGTCAACCGGCTGTGGTTTCGCCTGGTGCATCTGCTTGCGATTGCCTTCGTTGCGATCCAGGCCTGGCTGGGACAACTGTGCCCGCTCACGATCCTGGAGTCGTGGCTACGCGCACAGGCGGGCACTCTCGGATACGGCGGGAAAGGCTTTATCGAGCACTGGCTCCAGACCCTGATTTACTTTGAGGCACCGTGGTGGGTTTTCACGGCGGCCTATACCGGGTTTGCTGTCCTCGTGGCTCTGGCATGGTGGCGTTTTCCACCTCGCCGATCGTGACGCCGCAATTGCCGGACACTCGAACAACGAATTGCTACTCAGGAGACTTCAGTGACCACAGTTCTTCAGGGCGGATGTCTGTGTGGGAACGTCCGTTTCAAAGCGAACGGAGCTCCCCTTCGGACCATCGCCTGCCACTGCACGTTCTGCCAGAAGCTCACGGGCTCGTCGTTTTATGCGGAATCGATTTTCGAGCGCGGAGCCGTCCAGTTCAATGACGGCGAGCGAAGGCAGTTCGACCACCGCTCGGATGGAAGCGGCAAACAAGTCCATGTCCAGTTCTGCCCGACTTGCGGCACCACCGTCGGCCTGACATTCGAGCGCTGGCCGGACATGATGGCCATTTCGCGGGGATGCCTTGACGAGCCTGACGCCGTCCAGATTGGCTCGCACATCTGGACCCGCTCCGCACAGACCGGCATTGCCTTGCCTTGCGGCGTTGACTGCTTCGAGATGGGCCGGGCCACGCTTGATGGGCAAGCCTTGCTTGCCGCGAGGCACGCGGTGCCCGTCATGGCGCGCCAGTCGGAGTGATGCGCGTTAAAGGCTAGCTCGCCAGTTCGCGCATCGCCTGCGACGCGATCTCGTAGGAACGCAGTCGCGCCTGATGATCGTACATTTGTGACGTGATCATCAGCTCGTTCGCCCCGGTCTTTGCAATGAATGCACGCAGGCCTTCCCGCACCGTTTCGGGCGAGCCGATGGTGGATGCCGACAGCACGCTGTCGAGCAGCGCTTTTTCAGCCGGGCCTGCACTTTCACGGTATCCCGGGCGCGGCGGAGGAAGCCGCCCCGGCCTGCCGCTGCGCAGATTGACGAAGGCCTGCTGCATCGATGTCGCGCGTACCTGGGCTTCTTCGTCGGTGTCGGCGGCAAAGACATTGAAGCCCAGCATCACGTAAGGCTTCGGATTGCGTCCGGATGGCTTGTAAGTGGCGCGATAGATCTCGATCGCATCCATCATCTGCGCCGGCGCAAAGTGAGACGCGAACGCATAGGGCAAGCCCAGCATGGCAGCCAGTTGCGCGCCGAACAGGCTGGACCCCAGGATCCAGACCGGCACGTTGGTCCCGATCCCGGGAACGGCGCGTATGCCCTGGCGCGGCTCATCGGACATCAGGTCCATCAACTCCACCACGTCGCGGGGAAACTCGTCGGAGTCGCTCATCAGGTTTCGGCGCAGTGCCCGAGCGGTCGCCTGGTCCGATCCGGGCGCGCGCCCCAGGCCGAGATCGATACGGCCGGGATAAAGGGATTCCAGCGTGCCGAACTGCTCGGCGATCACCAGCGGCGAGTGGTTGGGCAGCATGATGCCGCCAGCGCCCACCCGGATGGTCTGGGTGCCGCCGGCCACGTGCCCGATCAGGATGGCGGTGGCGGCGCTGGCGATGCCGGGCATGCCGTGATGTTCGGCAAGCCAATACCGCGTAAAGCCCCAGCGCTCGGCATGTTGCGCCAGATCAAGGGTGTTGCGAAATGATTGGCTGGCATTGCTGCCTTCGGTGATGGGGGAAAGATCGAGGACGGAATAGGCAGTCATAGGTGGCAGGTGGTGACGAATGGGCCGGGGGCAAGGGCCAAAGCCTGGCGGACGCCGATTGCCGGCGGACGAACGGGTATCCTGCCATCGAATGAGCCTGCCTGTCCCACGTCGCATCCTTCCCGTGCTGGTGGGCTCGCAATTCGCGGGCACGTCGCTCTGGTTCGCCGTCAATGCGGTCATGCCTGATCTGCAACGGGCCTGGGGCCTGAACGATTCTGCAGTCGGGCTTCTGACCTCGGCGGTGCAACTGGGGTTTGTGGTGGGCACACTCGTCTTTGCGCTGGCCATGCTGGCCGACCGGTTCGCGCCGACCCGGGTTTTCCTGGTCTGTTCATTGCTCGCAGCCGCCGTCAACGCATTGGTGCTTGTTGCTGACGGCAGCCTTGCCTGGCTCGTTGCGTGCAGGTTTGGCGTGGGTTTCCTGCTGGCCGGAATCTATCCGGTGGGAATGAAGATCGCTGCCGGCTGGTACCGGCAGGGCCTGGGCGCAGCGATGGGCGTGCTCATTGGCGCGCTGGTACTGGGCACGGCGCTTCCGCACGGGCTCAGGGCGCTGGTGGAAGAGGGTGGTGCGGGTGCAGGCAGTGTGGGTGGGGGCCCGGTATCATGGCAACTCGTCATCATCGGGGTGTCGCTGCTCGCAGCTGCTGGTGGCGTCGCGATGGCGATGTTCGTGCCATCCAATCCGGACGCCGTGCGGTCCGCCAGGATCACGCCGCGTGCGCTTGGCTTGATCTGGTCCGACAGGCGTTTGCGCGCGTCCGTGTTCGGCTACTTCGGACACATGTGGGAGCTCTACGCCTTCATCGTGCTGGTGCCCCTGATCTGTGCCACGCGACTGGCAGGCCAGTCGGTCAGCGCCGCATCTTTTGCCGTGATCGCTGCCGGGTTCGTCGGCTGTGTGGGAGGCGGCATGCTGGTGCGGCGCCTGGGCAGTGCGCGCGTTGCCGGCGGACAGCTGGCCATCAGCGCCACATGCTGCGTGCTCGCGCCGGTGATGCTTGCGGCGCCGCCTGCGCTGTTTTTTGCCTGGTTGCTCGTGTGGGGCGCGACAGTGGCGGGCGATTCACCGCAGTTTTCCACGCTCACTGCCCAGAACGCGCCGCCCGCCGTCGTTGGAAGCGTGCTGACCTTTACCAACTGCATCGGCTTCGCGATTTCTATCGTGAGCATCGAACTTTTCGTGCGGGGCGCCACCGTCTGGCCCCTGGCAAGCCTTTTGCCCCTGCTGGCGGCAGGTCCTGTCCTTGGACTTGCCATGCTGCGGCCCCTGCTGGTGGAAAGCAAGTCCTGAGCGTCACGGCGTTTGGTCAATAGGGGATGTCACTGTCCGCGCCTGCGCCTTGGCTCACCCACAGACGGGCAATGGACCGACACAGCGGATGAGCCCGGGAAGCTATTTTCAGGGCATCCACAGGAACCCATCCATGACCTTCGCCCGATCCGGAATTTGCGCAGCCATTGCGCTTGCAGCTTCCGCCATGTTGATTCCCGCGCCCGCCGATGCGGCAAAAGCCACCTCGAAGTCTTCGGCGCAAAAAGAAGCGCCCGCACCGAGTGATCCGACTGAGCACATCAACCAGCTCAACGCGCAGACGACAACGCCATTGCTCAAGAACGGCTCGCGCGGCACGGCGGTCATTCGCGCGCAGATCCTGCTTGATCGCGCCTGGTTTTCGCCCGGCGAGATCGATGGCATTTTCAGCTCCAACATGGCACGGTCGGTTTCGGCCTTCCAGCTCGCAAGAAATCTTCCGACCACGGGCACCATCGACGCGGCCACCTGGTCTGCCCTGCAGGATGGCCAGGGTCCGGCCTTTGCCACTTACACCCTCACCGAGCAGGATGTGGCGGGCCCCTACGAAAAGATTCCGGCCGACACCATGGAGAAAGCCAAACTCGCGTCGCTGGGATACCAGTCGATGGAAGAGGCACTGGGCGAACGTTTCCATATGAGCCCGAAGCTCCTGGGCTCCCTCAACAAGGGTCGCCCCGTGCAGGTCGGCTCGGTCATCGTGGTTGCCGCCGGCGCTGATGTGAAGCCGGCAAAGCCCGCGACGCTGGTGCGCATCGACAAATCCGACAACATGCTTTACGTGATCGGCGAGGGCGGGCAGGTGCTGGCCGCGTTTCCGGTGAGCTTTGGTGGTGAAAACGATCCCTTGCCACTGGGCAAGATGAAGATCACAAGCGAAGTGCCGAACCCCCCGTTCTCGTACGATCCGAAGCTCATTCGCACCTCGAAACCCACCGATACCAAAGTGAAGCTGTCGCCCGGCCCGAACAATCCGGTCGGTGTCCTGTGGCTGGGCCTGTCCAAGCCGCATTGGGGGATTCATGGCACGGACGAGCCTTCTCGCCAGGCGCGCGTTCAGACCAATGGCTGCGTGCGCTTGACCAACTGGGACGTCAAGCGACTGGGCATGCTGGCAAAGCCGGGCATTGCGGTGGAAGTGCAGAGCTGAAATCCGGATGAAGATGAGGATCGCTTCGTGGATGGGGCTGGTGGCGGGAGGCCTTGCGATCGCGCTGCTAGCCCAGGCCGCGCCGTCGGCCTGGTTGCGCGAAGGTCAGGCACTGCTCGACGCCAGGCAGCTGATCGTTCCGGTTGAAGGCGTGCCGCCTTCCGCGCTTGCCGACACCTACACGCAGGCGCGCGGCAGCAAGCTGCACGAAGCCATCGATATTGCGGCGCCGCGCGGCACACGCGTCTTCGCAGTCGATGACGGCAAGGTGGCGAAGCTCTTCACCAGCGTACCCGGTGGCCTGACGGTGTACCAGTTCGATCATGCCGGACGACTCGTTTATTACTACGCACACCTCGACCGCTATGCCGATGGCCTCAAGCAGGGCTCCGTCTTGCGGCGGGGAGACCTGATCGGCTATGTCGGGTCGACCGGCAACGCGCGTCTGGATTCCCCCCACCTGCACTTCGCGATCCTGGCGCTGGGCCCGGAGAAGCAATGGTGGCGCGGGGAGCCGCTCAATCCGTATCCGGCACTGCGACGGGCACCCTATCCCCGCTGAGCGCGTGCTTGCCGCGCGGTCATAATTGACGAGTCAAACCACCGACGTAGGCAGGCACACTTTCATGGGATTCATCAAGAAGATCTTCGGCGCGGGGGGCAGTCCGGCTAAAACTTCGGTGGACCCGCAGGATTTTCAGGACACCGATAGCAGCGCCGCGCAGACCCGGGAGCGTGAAGCTCCCCGCCGCGCGCTGATCCATGCGGTGCTGCGCGAAACCATCCAGCAGCACGGCATTCCTTCAGACTGGATCGGCTGCAGGGTATTGTCGGTCACGACCCGGGAACACAAGTCGGGCGTTCATGTTCAGTTCATCGTCCGGGACGGCGACGAACAGCTGCTGGGCTATGTACACCCGTTCCAGGAATCGTTCTGGCGTGACCTGGAAAGGGCTGACCCGCACGCCAGGCAGTGGCTTTTCAGCATCGCCTGGCAGTTCGACGGCAAGGGGTCGCAAGATCAGGGCAACTTTGCAGGATCCCGCGGCGAGCGCGTGGAACGCGTCGATGAGATACAGCCCGCGCACGAGCCGTTGGCCTTCGACGGTCCCGATACCAAACCCGACGCCGGAGACACGCTTCCGGCTGAGGACGACGACGCCGTTGACCTCGAGTCTGATCTGGCCGCCTTGCAGGCAGCTATCAGCAATCCGGCGACGCTCGATTCAACGCCGTCCGGCAAACCGCCCGGCAAACATTAAGCGCGCGTCTTCCGCCACGCTGGATGGCCCATGCTTGAAAGCAGGCGCGCGATCCCCAAGTAGGCTGCATGAGCGAATCTCTTCACATTGTCTGCCCGCACTGCGTGACTACCAATCGCGTCAGGCAGGCGGATCTTGCGAGTGCGCCGGATTGCGGCGCCTGCAAGAAGCCGCTTTTTACGGCTCATTCGGTTGCGCTTGATGAAGCAGCTTTCGAGCGGCACACCACGCGCAGCCAGATTCCCATACTGGTCGATTTCTGGGCGCCCTGGTGCGGCCCCTGCCGGCAAATGGCACCTGCTTTCGAGCAGGCGGCGGCGCAGCTCGAGCCCCATGTACGGCTTGCCAAGGTCAATACCGAAGAAGCGCAGGCGCTCGCGTCGCGGTTTCGGATCCAGAGCATTCCCACGCTGGCACTGTTTGTGAACGGCCGCGAAGTCGCCAGACAGCCAGGCGCGATGGGCGCGGCAGACATCGTGCGCTGGACGCGCGCCCACCTTCCGCACGCCTGAGGCCTGTCGGAGCGCTCAGAGCTTGGGGATATGCAGCGTCTTGCTGATCATGAGGCTGCCCGACAGCACGAACATCAGCGACATCAGGTGCAGGTCCCATGGGCCGATCGCATACACGCCGCCGTAAAGACTGTCACCCAGGCGTTGCTGCCAGGCGCATAACGCGAGCACGCCGGTCAGAAGCACACTGGTTGGAATGGGCGTGCCTTCAAAATACTTCACCTTGTCACCGCCGCCGGAGAGTGTTTCGGCAGTGACGTTGTAGCGGGCCAGCCGGCTCACGCCACAGCACACGAAAAATATCAGCGCGGCGATATCCCATCCGCCCTGAAGCCCAGCGGCGAAGCCAAGTGCCGCCGGCGCCACACCAAAGGAAATGATGTCTGACAGGGAATCGAGTTCGCGACCGAGTGCTGAATGCTGATGGCGGGCACGTGCGATACGACCATCCAGAACGTCGAAAATGAACGCAGCAGGGGCCAGGATGGCCGCGCCATAGAAGTGTGCGAGTTCCTGCGACTTCATGAACATCATGGCGAAAAAAACCGCACCGACACCGCAGGCAGCGTTGCCAAGCGTGAAGAAGTCAGCGAGGTGGAACTCGCGCAACATGGAAAAGTGGCGGGGGGTTGCTCGGTCCACGGGGGCCTCGTTTTTCATTCTTGGTTTCCTGTTGTCTGCTCGACATTAGGCGCTTTTGCCGGTGAGCCGGGTGGGAGAGGTGAGCCGCGCTGAGTCGGTCTTGTCCCACAGTCGCGCGGCTATAGTTCATTAACACCCATGGCCCGTCGCCGTCCGCATTACCACGTGTACGTCATCCAGTTATCGGATGAGGTGTGGAACTCCGCGCGGTTTCGAAAAGCCAACCCAGCCTATCAGATGGGTCAGCCATTCGTGTATGTCGGCATGACCGGGCTCGATCCGGACCTCCGGTTTGACAAGCACAAGGCGGGCATGCAGGCCAATGCGTTCGTGCGCGACTACGGCCTGAAGCTGATACCGGCGTTGTACGAACAGCACAACCCGATGTTGTATGACGATGCGCGGCTGATGGAAGTGGAAATCGGGATCCAGTTGCGGGGCCGGGGGTTCGGCGTCTGGCAGGCGTGACTGCGCCAGGCGCGCGATGGAGCGTTTATTGCCGGATCTTGCCCGCACCGGTGACGATCGACAGCTCGACGAATTTGGAGCCGGTACGCGTGCCCGGCTTGAAGCCCACGACGTATCCACCCACGTTCAGGTTGCCGATACCGTCGAGCGCGGCCACCATGCCTTCGCGAGTAGGTCTGGCGCTGCCCTGGCGGCGAACCGCTTCGACGATCACCTTCGCCGCGATAAAGCCTTCCATCATCGCGTAGCTCACCGGCACGTCTGCTTTCTCGATGGCCAGGGCGTCGGTCAGATCCTTGGCGAGTTTGCTGGAGATCTTGTAGGGGCTGGGGGTGACCTGCGCGATGGCGACGCCCTGCATTTGTTCTTCGGCCAGGCGCTTGGACATCTGCTCGATGTCTGCGCCGGAATGCGTGAACAGTTGCGCGCCGCCGTTGCCGCCGCGATATTGCTCGATGAAGCCGGCGGCAGCGGCCGCACTGGCAACCATGATGATGGCCTGTGGCCGCCTGGCGATGAAGGTGTCCACGGCGGCGTTGATGCTCGCGGTGCCGGCGGGGTAGGAGGCCTTGCCGACGATGGTTGCGCCTGCCTTCTTGACCGCGTCGTCCGCAGCGGCGACAAGCGCCGCTGCACCCGGACCCTCTTCATAGAGCAGTCCGAGCCGGGTGATGCCAATGGTGGCGAGGTGCTCGGTCAGCTTGTTGATCTCGTCGCGCAGGCTTGCACGGACGCTGTAGAGAAACGGTGTCTCCGGGCGGATCTCGGTGACGCGGTAGCCCACCAGCGCAATGCGTTCTTTCTCCAGCAGTCCGGATGCGACCAGGTCGGCAATATTCCTGTTGCCCATGTAGCCTGCCAGCACGATCGGCTTGTTTTCGGCAAGGATCTGCCGGGTGGCAGTCACTGTATCTTCGGGGCGCCCGCCGTCGTCCTTGCGCACCAGCGTGAAGGTGTGACCGTTCACGCCGCCAGCCTTGTTGACGCTGTTGAAGAGAATCTGCATGCCTGCTGCATAGCCCCGGCCCTGGGTGGCATCGAGCCCGGACATGGGGCCGACCTGGCCTACCACCAGCTGTGCCGCGCCGGCCATGCCTGCGGTTGCCATCGCAGCTGCTGTAGCAGCGAGCCGCAAGGCAGTTTTTGCTTTTTTCATCTGATTTTTCATTCCTGGGCTTCCTGGATTTTTGAGTTTTGAGTTTTTGGGTTCTGGCGGCGAACATAGAGCCGTCACGGTGGGCGCTGGATGTGGAAAGCACTTATCCAGTGCAGCTGTCTGCACTGTGGTGTCAAATACGCACCGATGCAAGGCGCTGCGGCTATACACAAGGTTATCGAATCACCCTATGCGTGGTGGCGGTTGGCGATGTCGCTGCTGCTCATGACCATCGGCGGCTCGGGCATGTATTCGGTCACGGTCGTGCTGCCGCGAATCCAGCAGGATTTCGGCGTGGATCGCGCCGATGCGTCGCTGCCTTATACGCTCACCATGATCGGTTTCGGTCTCGGTGGTGTGCTCATGGGGCGCCTGTCCGATCGCTTCGGGGTCGTCATGCCGGTTGCGGTGGGCGCGGTCGGGCTGGGCGTGGGCTTCATCGGCGCGGGGCTCGCGCCCAATCTGTGGGTGTTTTGCCTGATGCAGGGCATCTTCATCGGCTTGCTCGGCACCTCGGCCACGTTCGCGCCGCTGGTTGCGGACACCTCGCAATGGTTCGACCGGCGCCGCGGCATTGCACTGGCCATCTGCATGAGCGGCAATTACGTCGCTGGCGCGGTCTGGCCGCCCGTCATGCAGTTTTTCATCGATTCGGTCGGCTGGCGCCAGACCTACATCGGCATCGGCGTTTTTTGCGTGGTCACCATGCTGCCCCTGTCGCTGGTCCTGCGACGCAGGCCGCCGACCCAGCACGCCGCCGTGGCAGCCGTTGGCGGCGCCACTGTGGGCTCAGATAGGCCGATGGGGATGAAGCCGCGCACCGTGCAGGTGCTGCTTTGCATTGCCGGCGTCTCGTGCTGCGTGGCGATGTCGATGCCCCAGGTTCATATCGTGGCGTATTGCAGCGACCTCGGATTTGGCGCGGCACCGGGCGCCGAGATGCTCGCACTCATGCTGGGCCTAGGCGTGATCAGCCGGCTGGTCTCGGGCTGGATCTCGGACCACATCGGCGGGCTGCGGACGCTGCTTCTGGGCTCGGTGCTCCAGGGTGTTGCGCTGCTGCTGTTCCTGCCTTTTAACGGCCTCGTCTCGCTTTATGTGGTGGCGGGGCTCTTCGGTCTGTTCCAGGGCGGCATCGTGCCGGCCTATGCATTGATCGTGCGGGAACACTTTTCGCCCCGCGAAGCCGGCGCGCGCGTGGGCACGGTGCTCATGGCGACCCTGTTTGGCATGGCGCTGGGTGGCTGGATGTCGGGTGCGGTGTTTGACCTGACGGGCTCTTACCGCGCGGCTTTCATGAATGGCATCGCCTGGAACCTGCTCAATGTTTCCATCGTCGTCTTCCTGCTGTACCGGGTCAGGCGCGCGCGGCTCGCTTGATATAGTCGTTGGACATGGCTCAAGCCTTCCTTGAACGGCGTCGACTGCTGCAACTGGCGGCGGCGAATGCAGCGGCGCTCTGGCTGCCCCGCAGTGCATGGAGCCAGCCGCGATGGGACTCGGATCCTTTCGCGCTCGGCGTTGCAAGCGGGTCGCCTTCGCACGATTCAGTGGTTTTGTGGACGCGGCTCGTTTCGCCTTCGCTTGCCTTGTCGCCGGTGACGGTACGCTGGGAAATCGCGCACGATCATCAGTTCACGCGAATCGCCCGGCAAGGCCAGGTGCAGGCCTTGCCCGAACTTGCACACTCGGTGCATGTGGAAGCCGCCGGACTCGAGCCTGACCGATGGTATTTCTATCGATTCATGACCGGCGATGCGACCAGCCCGGTGGGCCGCACCCGCACATTTCCACCTCCCGACGCGCAGGCAGAGCGCCTGCGGCTCGCCTATGCATCGTGTCAGCGGTGGGAGCACGGCTATTACGCGGCATGGCGTCACATGCGGGCCGAGGACGTCGATGTCGTGATGTTCCTGGGCGACTACATCTACGAATACGCCAGCGCCGCCAGGCCGGCGCGTACGCACACCGGCGGTGTCACGCAGACGCTGGATGACTATCGCGCCCGTCATGCCCTTCACAAAAGTGATGCCGACCTGCAGGGCATGCACGCCGCCTGTCCATGGATCGTCACCTGGGACGATCACGAGGTTGTCAACGATCACGCCGGTCCCCAGCTCGATCCGGCCCGGCGGGCAGCCGCCTATCAGGCCTTCTACGAGCACATGCCCTTGCGCGCTTCGTCATTCACCCGTGCGGTTGCGGGTTTGACGGGTGCTCCTGAACTGCGCCTGTACTCCCGGGTTCCGTTCGGCAGGCTCGCCAATCTGTATGTGCTGGATGGACGGCAGTATCGCGACACGCAGGTGTGTTCTGGCGGGCTCGCGTCGGGGGGCTCCGGCGTGCTCGATCCGGCGCGGTGCCCCGAGTGGAACGATCCGGCCCGTTCCCTGCTGGGTGCCGCGCAGGAAGCCTGGTTCGATTCATCCCTTGCCCGATCGCATCCCGGCTGGAATGTGATCGGCCAGCAATCGCTGTTCGGACAGCGCGACCTGCGGGCGGGTCCTGACCGGGCGCTATGGAACGACAGCTGGGACGGCTACAGCGCGGCACGCTCGCGCCTGACGCAGTCGCTGCTGCGGCACCAGGCGGCCAATCCGGTATTTCTTGGCGGTGACGTTCATGAGAACTGGGTCGGCCATGTCAAAGCCGATTACGCACGCCCCGACAGCGCTGCCATTGGTGTCGAGTTCTGCGGCACCAGCATCACATCTCGATCGTCAGGTCAGTCGCGGATTCCGGGCTGGCTCGCAGAGAACCCGCATTACGTTTTTGCGGATTCGCTGGGCAAGGGCTACGGGATTGCGCAATTCACTCCGTCGCGCCTGACGACCACGCTGCGGGTGGTTGAAGACGTGATGCGAAAAGACACAGGCATTCGAACACTGGCGCAGTTCACGGTGGAATCGGGCCGGCCGGTGGTGGAGCGCAGCGCATGACGCCCTGGGCCCTGCTCCTTGCTAGCGCACCACTTCCAGCAGCCTGTCGAGCCCGCCTGAGTTGATCTGCACCATCGCCTGTTCGCGCACTTTCGGTTTGGCGTGATAGGCCACCGACAGGCCCGCGATGCCCATCATCGGCAGGTCGTTGGCGCCGTCCCCCATGGCAATGGCCTGTTTCGGCGAAATGCCCAGATGGGCGCAGGTTTCTTCGAGCATCCGGCGTTTTTCTTCGCCGTCGCAAATATCGCCCCACGGTTGGTCAACCATGAAGCCAGTGAGTTGCCCGCAGTTGGGGCCGGACTCGATCTCCAGCACGTTGGATCGTGTGAAGTCGATGCCCAGCTGGTCGCGGATGCGATCGGTGAAGAACGTGAAGCCTCCGGAGACGAGCAGGATCTTCAGGCCCGCTGCCTTGCAGGTGGCGACCAGATCGGCCGCCCCAGGGTTCAGGCGCAAGCGCTGTGTATACACCTGCTCCATGTCGGCTACTGTGACACCGCGCAGCAGCTTCACGCGCCGTCGCAGGCTTTCCTTGTAGTCGGCGATTTCACCGCGCATCGAAGCTTCGGTGATGGCAGCGACTTCTTCCTTGCGGCCAACGGCATCGGCGATCTCATCGACGCATTCGATGTTGATCAGCGTGGAGTCCATGTCGAACGCGATGAGCTTGAAGTCGCCAAGCGACAGCGGGGGCGTGAACCCCTGGATGACCAGGCCGGGGGAGGGTGCGTGTTGCGATGTCATAGCCGGGATTTTCCCATGAGCGCAGACGTTGGCAGCCTACGAGTCCCCGGTGACCTTGGGCTGCCCCAGCGATCGCAGCACATCGCGCACCATCTGCGCCCTGTCTTTCGGATCCGGTTGCGCGCGCTCGATGCGCAGCTTCTCGTTGCCTGCCAGTTTGATGTGGCGGTTCTTCTGGACGAGGTCGATGATGCGCATCGGGTCGATGGGCGGGTTTGCCTTGAACGTGATGTGCGTCACGCCCGGCGCTGCATCCACCTTCACCACGCCGTAGGGTTTGGCCAGCACCCGCAGCCGGTGCACATCGATCAGTGTCTGCGCCTGTGGTGGCAGCTTGCCGAAGCGATCGACGATTTCTTCGAGCAGCCCGTCGATCTGGTCGGTGTTCTTCGCCGTGGCCAGCCGCTTGTAGAACGACAGGCGCAGGTGAACGTCGCCGCAATAGTCGTTGGGCAAAAGCGCGGGCGCGTGCAGGTTGATTTCGGTGGTGACGGACAGCGGCGACAGCAGGTCGGGCTCTTTGCCGTTCTTGAGCGAGCGAACCGCCTCGGACAGCATCTCGTTGTAAAGCTGAAAGCCGATCTCGAGCATGTTGCCGCTCTGGTTTTCGCCCAGCACTTCGCCCGCGCCGCGAATCTCCAGGTCGTGCATCGCCAGGTAAAAGCCCGAGCCGAGTTCTTCCATCTGCTGGATGGCGTCCAGCCGCTGCGACGCCTGCTTGGTCAGGCTTTCAGTGTCGGGGACCATGAGGTAGGCATAGGCCTGGTGATGGCTCCGGCCCACGCGTCCGCGCAACTGGTGGAGCTGCGCCAGGCCGAAGCGGTCGGCGCGGCTGATGACGATGGTGTTGGCCGAGGGCACGTCGATACCCGTCTCGATGATGGTCGAGCACAGCAGCAGGTTGAATCGCTGCGCCACGAAGTCACGCATCACGCGTTCGAGGTCGCGCTCGGGCATCTGGCCGTGGGCGACAGCGATGCGCGCTTCGGGCAGCAACTCTTCGAGACGCTCGCGCCGCGCCTGGATGGTCTCGACCTCGTTGTGCAGGAAGTACACCTGCCCACCGCGCTTGAGCTCGCGCAGCACGGCTTCACGAATCACCCCATTGCCTTCGTTGCGCACGAAGGTCTTGATCGCCAGGCGCCGCTGCGGCGCGGTTGCGATCACCGACAGGTCCCGCAGGCCTTCGAGTGCCATGCCCAGGGTTCGCGGGATCGGCGTCGCGGTCAGCGTGAGCACATCGACTTCCGCGCGCATCGCCTTCATCGCTTCCTTGTGGCGAACGCCAAAGCGATGCTCCTCGTCGATGATGAGCAGGCCGAGGTTCTTGAATTTGGTGGATTCGGACAGGAGCTTGTGCGTGCCCACGACGATGTCAACGCTGCCGTCAGCAAGGCCCTTGAGCGTGAGGTTGACCTCCTTGGTCGATCGAAAGCGCGAAACCTCGGCCACCTTCACCGGCCACTTTCCAAACCGGTCAACCAGGGTCTGGTAGTGCTGTTCGGCCAGCAGCGTCGTCGGTGCCAGGAAGGCAACCTGCTTGCCGCCGGTGATCGCGATAAAAGCCGCACGCAGGGCCACTTCGGTCTTGCCAAAGCCCACGTCGCCGCACACCAGGCGGTCCATGGGCTGCGGCGACACCATGTCCTGGATGACGGCATGGATCGCGGCATTCTGGTCGGCGGTTTCGTCGAACCCGAAATCATTGGCAAAGGTTTCGTAGTCCTGCGGTGAATAGCGAAATGCATGGCCCTGTCGCGCCGCGCGGCGGGCATAGATGTTGAGCAGTTCGGCGGCCGTGTCACGCACCTGCTCGGCCGCCTTTCGCCGGGCCTTTTCCCATTGGCCCGAACCCAGCTTGTGCAGCGGCGCTTCATCGGCAGACACGCCGGTGTAGCGGCTGATCAGGTGCAGCTGGCTGACAGGCACGTACAGCGTGGCCTTGTCGGCGTATTCGAGGTGCAGGAACTCCTGGACGGCTGGCAGGCCATCGGGGCCATTGCCTTGCCCGAGATCGAGGTTGACCAGGCCGCGGTAGCGCCCGATGCCGTGCTGTGTATGAACCACCGGATCGCCGACATTCAGCTCCGACAGATCCTTGATCAGTGCCTCAACATCGCTGACCTGCTCCTGCTTCTTGCGTCGGCGCGTGGTCGGGCCAGCAGCGAAAAGTTCGGTTTCGGTGATGAAGTCGATGCCTTCTTCGAGCCAGGCGAAGCCGACGTTCAGCGGTGCGGTCGCGATGCCGATCTTTTCGTCGGCGCCCCGAAATTCATCGAGTGAGTCGAAAGCGGGCGGCGAGAGGTGGCTGGCACGCAGGAAGTCGAGCAGGCTCTCGCGCCGGCCATCGCTTTCGGCCAGGACGAGGGCCCGATGCTGCGTGTTTCGCAGGTGCGCCTTGAGTTTGGCCAGAGGGTCCTCTGCGCCCCGGACGACGGCCATGGGGGGCAGGGCATCGAATTCAGCGTAAGGCGGGTTTCCCTCGCCTTCGCCTTCTACGGCACCTTCTACTGCGCCCTCGCCGGTAAATGGGGTGGGGCCAGGGCGGGCGCTCGCTGCGCCCCTTATCGCCAGCTGCGCATGTTCATTGGACTTGCCATAAAACTGCTCAGCCGTAAGAAACAGGGATTCCGGCGGAAGTGCAGGCCTTTCCCGGTCGCCCTGCACCAGGCGGTAACGATCCCGCGTGTCCTGCCAGAACCGCTGGAACGCGGGCTCCAGGTCACCGTGCAGCACCACCGTGGACTTCTGCCCCAGATAATCAAACACCGTCGCCGTCTCTTCAAAAAACAGCGGCAGGTAGTACTCGATGCCTGCCGTGGCGACACCATTGCCCATGTCTTTGTAGATGCGGCTCTTGGTCGGATCTCCGTCGAGCAACTCGCGCCAGCGGCTGCGAAACCGCGCGCGTGCGTCGTCATCCATCGGGAACTCCCGGCCCGGCAACAAACGCACTTCTGGCACCGGATAAAGACTGCGCTGCGTATCGGGATCGAACGTGCGGATCGAGTCGATCTCGTCGTCGAACAAATCCACCCGAAAGGGAACGTTCGATCCCATCGGGAACAGGTCGATCAGGCCGCCGCGCACCGCATATTCACCCGGGCTCACCACCTGCGTCACATGGCTGTAGCCGGCCAGTGTCAGCTGGGCCTTGAGCCGCGATTCCTCCAGCTTTTGCTTGACCTGGAAGTGAAAGGTGTAGCCCGCAAGAAAGGAAGGTGGTGCCACCCGGTAAAGCGCGGTGGTTGCCGGCACGACCACCAGGTCCGCCTCGCCCTGCGATATGCGCCAGAGCGTGGCAAGCCGTTCGCTGATGAGATCCTGGTGGGGCGAGAATGTGTCGTACGGCAGTGTCTCCCAGTCAGGAAACAGCGCCACTCGCAGGTCGGGCGCAAAAAAGCCGATCTCGTCAATCAGCCGCTGCGCATCGGTGGCATCGGCGGTGACGAGCGCGGTGAGGCGACCTGCCGCCTTCTCGCGTTGGGCAACACGCGCCAGCAGCATGGCATCGGCTGAGCCGGGTGGGCGGGGCAGCGTGAAGCGCTTGCCTGTGGTGAGTTTGGGTAAGTCCATGAATAAATGGGAACACCCCTCGCCAGGACAGGGAGGGGTGTGCAGCTCGATTCTAGAATGGTCTCATGCCTACCAGTGACAGCAGACCGCCACCGCGCTACTTTGCCCTTGTTCCTTGCGCCGGAACCGGCAGCCGGGCGGGCACCCACGGCCCCAAGCAATACGAGCGCATCGCGGGCCAGCCGATGGTCTGGCACACGCTCGCTGCGTTCGCTGCGGTCAGACGCATTTCACGCACCCTCGTCGTCGTCGCCCCCGGCGATGGATTTTTCGATCGGAATCCGACCTCCGCGCTGGTCGTGGCCTGCGGTGGGGCGACGCGGGCTGCAAGCGTCCAGAACGGTTTGTATGAGCTGACCCGCGCGGGCGCGACGCAGGATGACTGGGTGCTGGTGCACGATGCGGCGCGTTGCCTGGTCACGCCGGCGCTGATCGATCGCCTGATCGACGCATGCACCGATGACGCCGTGGGCGGGCTGCTTGCCTATCCACTGCCAGACACGCTCAAGCGGGAGGCAGGCGGCAGGTCAGTGGAAACCGTGGTGCGCGAGGACAAATGGCTGGCCCAGACCCCGCAGATGTTTCGCATCGGGATGCTCATGGAGGCCATCGAGCGGGCGACGGGTGCCCTGACCGACGAGGCTTCGGCCATTGAAGCGATGGGTCATCGACCGTTGCTCGTGGCCGCTGGCTCGCAGAATTTCAAGGTGACCTGGCCTGACGATTTTGCGCTGGCGGAAGCTGTGCTCAAGGGGCGGATGCGATGAGTGCTCCTGTTTTTCGGGTGGGGGAGGGTTGGGACATCCATGCGCTGGTGCCCGGGCGCAAGCTGGTGCTGGGCGGCGTGGAGATCCCATTCGAGCGGGGGCTGCTGGGTCATTCGGACGCCGATGCCTTGTTGCACGCCATCACCGATGCGCTGCTTGGCGCCTCAGGGCTCGGCGACATCGGGCGGCACTTTCCGGACACGGATGAGCGATTCAGGGGTGCCGACTCGATGGTGCTTCTGGTCGAGGCGTCGCGCCGCGTGCGTGAGCGCGGATGGCAGATTGGCAATATCGACAGCACCGTGGTCGCGCAGGCGCCGAAACTCGCACCGTATCTTGAGGCGATGCGCGAACGGATCGCAAAGTCACTCCAGCTGCTGCCCGAGGCAGTGAATGTCAAAGCCAAGACGGCGGAGCGGCTGGGGCCCGTGGGACAGGGCATGGCTATCGAGGCGCGCGCGATTGTGTTGCTGACGTCTGACTTCTGACGTCAGACTTCTTATGGCGCGGGCCTGACGGCCTCCGGACGTTATGCGACAGCCGGTTCGATGGTCGAGTCGGGGTCCACCGACGGTGAGTGCGTCCTGGGCCGTTGCAGCTTGATGTGCGCTGCAAGCCCGCCCGATGTGGTGTTCGCCAGGGCAAAGATGCCCCCCATGCGCTGGACGGTCTTGTCAACGATGGCCAGTCCGAGGCCGGCGCCCGTGGCTGCGGTGCGCGCAGCATCACCGCGAAAAAATGGCTTGATGAGATTGGGCAGGGCATCGGGCGCGACTCCCATCCCGTGATCCCTGACTTTCAAAAGCACCCACTCGTTGCGCGCCTTCGCCGCGATATCGACAACCGCAATCCCGGTCTCGGGCGTCTTGCCGTAGCGCCGTGCGTTTTCAAGCAGATTGGAAATCACGCGTGCAAGCTCCACCTCGTCGGCCAGAACCATCAGGCCCTTGGACACATCGAGATTGATGCGGATGTCGCCCTGGTCCTGCACGGAATAAAGGCAGGCCTCGATCACGTCGTTGAGCAGCACGGGCTTGAGCTCGGCGTGGTCGGGCCTGGCGTAGTCGAGAAACTTGTCGATGATTGCGTCGAGCTGCTGGATGTCGGCAGCCATGTGATCGCGCGCATCCTGGTCGGCAACGCTCATCTCGGTTTCCAGCCGCAGGCGCGCCAGCGGCGTACGCAGGTCATGCGAAATGCCGGCCAGCATCACGGCCCGGTCCTGTTCGATCTTGGCCAGTTGCTGCGCCATTCGGTTGAAGCCGATGTTGACCTCGCGTATCTCGCTGGTCACGGCTTTCTCGTCCAGCCGGCTCGCATCGAAGTCGCCGTCGCGAACCCGGCTCGCGGCGAATGACAGCTGCTTCAGGGGCCGGTTGATCAGGCGCGCGATGAGCGCGGCGCCCGCGAGCGACAGGCCCGCTGCCGTGATCAGCCAGATGAGCCAGGTTCGCCCACCCACCTTGGTGAGTCGCGAGCGATCGAGCAGCATCCAGTACTGGTCGGGGTCGATCTTGAATCCAACCCACAGGCCTTCTTCGCCATTGACGCTTGACGCCATGATGGTGCCCGCACCCAGCCGGTTGACCAGCTCGTCCATCACGCCGGTGTCCAGCTCCGATGGGGTAAAGCTGGTGTAGCGATCCCTGGGCTCGCGCATGACAACGCGCAATCCTTCCTGGTCGGCGAGCGTCTTGATGAGCGAGACGCGTGCGATCGAATCCGCATGGACGAGCGCCGCACGGCTCAAGTTGACCAGCGATGCGATTTGCTGGGCTGTCTGCACGGCGCGCGGCTCGAACTCCAGCGCGCGAAACGTCTGCAGCCAGGCCACGATGCTGCCGATGAGAAGCAGCGATAGCAGAAAGAACGTGCGCCAGAAAAGCGAGAGGCCCACCCGCGGCCGCATTTCCAGTGGAGCGGGCGCGGTTTCGAGCGGAGCTGGGCCGGTAATTTCGATGTTGTGATCAGTGCCGCGGATCATTCCTGCATTCTCACGCTACATCCTTTGTTTGTCATCGAAGCGCGAGCCTGCCGACAAGCTGGCTGCTTCAGCCCGCGCCGTCCGGCACGAAGACGTAGCCCACGCCCCACACCGTCTGGATGTAGCGAGGAGCGGCCGGATCCGACTCCACGAGCTTGCGCAGGCGCGACACCTGCACATCGAGGCTGCGGTCGAACGGTTCGAACTCGCGCCCGCGTGCCAGCTGCGCGAGCTTCTCGCGTGAGAGCGGCTGGCGCGGATGGCGCACAAGCGCCTTGAGCATCGCGAATTCGCCGGTGGTGAGCGGCAGTTCGTCGCCGTTCTTGCGCAGGGTGCGCGCACCCAGGTCGAACGCGAACGGACCGAAGTTCACCACTTCGTTGTCGCTGGAGGGAGCGCCAGGCGCTTCCTGGGCAGGACGGCGGCGCAAGACCGCGTGCACCCGCGCGAGAAGTTCGCGCGGATTGAAAGGCTTGCCCAGGTAATCGTCGGCGCCCACTTCCAGGCCGACGATGCGGTCCACGTCCTCGCCCTTGGCGGTGAGCATGATGATCGGCGTGCGGTCATTCGCTGCGCGAAGACGCCTGCAAATGGACAGGCCATCTTCGCCGGGCATCATCAGGTCGAGAACGATCAGGTCGGCCGTCTCGCGCAGCATGAGGCGGTTGAGCGCCTTGCCGTCTTCGGCCAGGATCACCTCGAAACCTTCCTGGGTGAGATAGCGGCGCAGCAGGTCGCGGATTCGGGCGTCATCGTCAACGACCAGGATCTTGTCGGTTCGGGCTGCAG
>JAZKFD010000160.1:0-8721 GCA_040386635.1 Pseudomonadota bacterium | reverse complement strand
TGGTCGGCACACCCGCCACGTCGATGTTGTCCTTGGCGGCGAAGACGAGGCCCGCAAGGGGGCCGTCCTTCGCCTGCGAAAGCGACATCGGTTGATCGAATCGTGTGATCCACGCCTGCACCATCTTTGAGCATCCCATCTTGTATCCAAGTTGAGATGCAAGGGGCGTGCCATGGGCTGAACCTGGACATCAAGGTTTCATGAACGACAGCCAAAGTGGTAAGTGGAGGATTGAAGATGAAGCTGAAGTTGTTGATTCGCCGCGCGATGACCGCTGCGGCGCTTGCAGGAATTGCCATTGGTGCGCAAGGGCAGCCCGCGCAGGCAGACAAGCGTGTGGCCGGCTGCGAGAAGGAAGTGCGGGACTACCTGAACGCGATGCAGTTCATCCGGTCAACGGCGGGCGCGAACGTGGGCGATCGTGTCGCCGCAGGTGTGGCCGGGGAGAATCAGGTGCAGGAGATGGTGAAGCAGCAAGGGGCTTGCGTGGCCGCGCAATTCATTCGGGAGAGGACGGGGAAACGGTAGGGGACTCGCTCTCACCGATTTGGCAGCCTCTGGGAGGCTCAATTTGCCTGCGATTCGATGAAGGGGAGTCCCAGGCCCTACTTGATCAGCTGGACAGTCATGCCTGATTCGTTCGCGAGCCTCGGCATCACCGCTATCTTGAAGCGTTCGAAAGCGCCCGCCAGCGCGATAGCCCCGTCGCCAAGATCCTGGAGGCTGCGGTCCGGCGGCGACGATTCGATATTCGCAGCGAGTTCCCGGAGGCGGTTCGCGGCGACTGTTCCTGCGCTCCCCACGAGCTTGTGCGCAACTTGACGGACCAACTCCCTGTCCCCGCTACGGACATGAGACGCCAGCAAAGCTGTGTCTCGTTCAGTGGTCTCCAGGAATATTGCCAGGACCTTGCGTGCAAGCTCATCATCGAAATCACATCGCTCGTCAAACTCAGCAGGGTCAAACTCTGCGGCGTCAAGAGCTCTCGCAGGATGCACATCCTGATCTGCCGGTAGCCAGCGATCCAGGACCTCGCGCATCCTCGCAATGTCCACAGGCTTGGAGATCATTGCGTTCATGCCGGCCTGCGCGCATCGCGCCGCCCCCCTCTCCGGCGTTGCTGCGGTAAGAGCGACAATCCCGCCCTGGAACCCGAGTTCGCGCAGGCGGGTCGCTGCCGAGTACCCATCCATTCCCGGCATCTCGCAGTCCATCAAGACAAGAGAAGCATTCAAGGCCATCGCGCGCTCGACCGCGCCTGCGCCATCGCCAGCGGTTTCGACCTTGCGCACTCCCAATCGGGTGAGAAGCTCGCACGCGACGAATCGATTGACCTCATTGTCGTCCGCCACGAGAACCACACCTGAATCCCGGGCAATGTGAACCAGCAGGCCCTCTGACGCGTCTGACCCCGCAACATCGCAATCCGCGGTTGGCTCGAACGGCAATTTCAGGACAAAGGTACTGCCCCTTCCCAGTTCACTGGTAACTGTGATGTCCCCACCCATGAGCCGCGCAAGGTCGCGCGAGATCGCCAACCCCAGACCAGTCCCACCAAATCTGCTGGCAGTCGTCGAGTCGGCTTGCTGGAACCGCTGGAACAGTGCATCCACAGTCGCTTCGCTCATGCCCATGCCGTGATCCTTGATTTCAGTGACAAGCACATCACCTTGCTCGCAGGAGACGGTGAGGCTCACCGTTCCCTTGCCGGTGAATTTGACGGCGTTGGATAGCAGGTTCTGCAGGATCTGCCGAAGCCGGAATCCGTCCAGCTTCACAAAACGGGGAACATCGCCCGCTCGGGTGAGGATGAACTCCAACCCCTTCTCCTCGCACCGCGCACGAAATACCGTCTCGAGTTCGTCAAGCAGGGCACCATGGTCAAAGGGTGCGGGCACGACATCCAGCTTGCCCGCTTCCAGCTTGCTGTCGTCGAGCAATTCGTTGATCAACTGCAGCAACGATTGCGCGCTACCCTGAGCCATCTGTGCATATCGGGTGATGCTCGCTGCGTCGGCGCTGTCGCAAATAAGACGCAGCAGCGTCAGGACACCGTGAAGCGGCGTACGCATTTCGTGGCTGACTGTCGCGACGAAGTCACTCTTTGCCTGGTTGGAGCGTTCCGCTGCCGCCTTCGCCCGTTGGAGTTCACTCTCCATGGTCTTGCGCAGGGTGATGTCGGTGTTCGTGCCTGTCACTCGCAGCGCGCGCCCGCAAGCATCCCGTTCCACGACCCGCCCTTGCACCAGGAACCAGACCTCATCGCCGGAAGGCGCCACGATCCGGTGTTCGCTGGTGAAGCGGCTGGCTTCTCCCTTTATCGCGGAGAGCCACGCATTTCGAACAGCTTCCCGCTCCTCTTGCGGAATGCGCGCGACCAAAGTGCTCATCGATGTTTCGACAGGAGCGCGCGACTGCCCCATCAGCTCGGACCATCGCTCGGAAAGAAAAAGGATGTCGGCCCCGACGTCGTAATCCCACAAAACGACGCGCGACGCCTCCAGGGCGCGGTTTTGCCGCTCCTCGCTCCGCCGCAGGGCATCGCGCATGCGCGTTTCAGCGGTCACATCCATGTATGTCGTGACGAATCCGCCGTCAGGAAGCGGTGCACCGCGAATGTCCAGCACTCGCCCGTCGGGCCGGGTCCGGTGAAATGCGTGGGCAATGGGTTGACGCGCACGGGTGACGATGGCCTGAAACGAAGCGTCGGCGTCCTCGCCGTATTCCCCACGATCCGCGTTGTATCGGATGATCGTCTGGAAGTCGGGTTTGCCGTCCTTGTAGAGCGACTGCAAGTCGAGCAGCCGCCTGAATTCGATGTTGTCGATCAACATGTGAAGCGACTGGTCGAATGCGCTTACCCCGCACGGCAGGTTGTCGACAATGGCCGAGAGCAGTTCTTTAGCCGAGAACAGGCCGGTCTCGCGTTCGTGCAGGTCCGTGATGTCCTGGAGCGTGCCGACCAGTCGCCGCGCCTGTCCGTCTTCGAATTCGACATGTCCGACGGAACGTACCCAGATCTGCGAACCATCCGGCCGACGCATGGGCAACTGCAGGTCCCAGCCCTTGCCGTGCTTGAGCGCAGCCGCAGCTGCGGCGTCGATCAACTCGTTGGATGTGTCGTCGAAGAAGCGGCGATGTCCGTCGAATCGAGGCTCGTAGTCCATGGGCACGCCGTGCAGCGTGTGCATCCCTGCCGTCCATGTCAAACTGCGATCCTGCAGGTCGCTGATCCAGCCGCCAACTCGCGCCATTTTCTCGGCGCGATTCAACATCGCATTGCTGCTGGCGAGCTTCTCGTTCTTGGCGCTGCGCGCCACCATCACGTCGCGCGCCAGCGCGCCAAGCTCCGTCAGAATCGCAAGCTGCGACTGTGTCAGCGACCTCGGCTCACGGGCAATCACACATACGGTTCCGACGGCTGAACCGTCTGGCATACGAATCGGCGCGCCGGCATAAAACCGGATGTTGGGAGAGCCAACAACGAGGGGGTTCGCCGCGAATCGCGAGTCCTGCTGTGCGTCCTCCACCACAAGCACGCCATCACCTGCGATCGCCTTGTCGCAAAAAGCTATTGACCTCGGAGTTTCATTGACACCCTCAAGGCCCAAGTTCGCCTTGAACCACTGGCGGTCGGCATCCACGAGGCTCACAAGCGCGATGGGCGTGTCGCACACAATCGACGCAAGCTTTGCAATCCTGTCGAACACTGCTTCCGCCGGTGTGTCGAGCACCCCGAGGGATTTCAGTGTTCGAATGCGCGCCAACTCGCCTGTCACCGGGAGTCTCCTGTCTTGTTGGACTGGTTTTCGTCCCAGCTCTGTCTTGCGTACTGCTGAGTTCATCTTACATGGTGCCAACGTTTACTGTGACATCATGTCTCTCTCTCTCTCGGTTACCTTCTACTCCTCGTCCTGACGTTGCCATGAGCTCGCCGCATCCCGGTTCCAAAATCGCCGCGCTCAGTTGGGGGCTCGATTCAACTGCGCACCTGGTCTACGCCGCCGACGCCGATGGCCGCATCGTCTATGTCAATGCCGCAGGCCGCGCGCGCTGGGGTCAAGCGGCCACAGTGGGCGCGTCGGCTGCCGGCCTCTTCCCGGGCGAGACGCTCGGGCACCTGGCTGCCTGCTCGGCGCAGGTCCTGGCCGGTGAAGAGGCCGCCACCTTTGAATCCGGCGAGCACAGTGCAAGCGGCGTGCGGGCGTGGGCGACCTACACGCTTTCGCCGCTGCGCGAGGGCGACGCCATCACCGGCTATCTCTGCATCGCCGTCGACACCACGGCGCTCAAGCGCGCCGAGCAGCGCCTGCGGCGCAGCGAACAGCTGATGGTCGACACTCAGGGCGTGGCGCACCTGGGCACATGGGAATGGGACATCAGCGAGCCGACCGCCGAGTGGTCGGACGAGCTCTACCAGATCTATGGGCTGACGCGCGCGCAGTACACCCCGAGCTACGACGCCTACCTCGCCATGGTGCACCCCGACGATCGCCAGCGGGTGATCGACGCGACCAACCGGGTCTTCCACGAGCACGTCCCTTACTCGCACGACGAGCGGATCTTCCGCCCCGATGGATCGCTGCGTTACCTGCACACGTGGGCACATCCCGTGCTCGACGACGACGGCGCCCTTACGCGCCTCGTCGGCGTCTGTCAGGACATCACGGACCAAAAGCTCGCCGAGGAGGAAGTGCGACAGCTCAACGCCGCGCTCGAACTCCGCGTGGCCGAGCGCACCCGCACCATCGAAGCTTCTTTGCATGACGTCGAGGCCTTCAATGCCACCGTGAGCCACGACCTGCGCGCACCCCTCTCGGTGATCTCGCTGTGCTGCGAACTCATCTCCAGGAGCGCGGGCTGCGATCTGCCGAAGCCCGCCGTGGACGGCCTGGACCGCATCCGGCGCTCGGTGTCGTACATGACTCAACTCGTCAACGACTTGCTGGCGCTTGCGCAGGTGGGCAGTGCGCCTTTTGAACGCGCCGAGATCGACCTGTCGCAGCTGTGCGAGGAGATCGTGGCGAATCTGCGTCTCGCGTCCCCGCAACGACAGGTGACGGTCGAGATCGCGCCCGGCCTGCGCTGCAATGTCGATGCAAGCCTGATGCGCGCCGCCATGGAAAACCTGATCGGTAACGCCTGGAAATACTCGGCGCGGGTTGCGCACGCACGCATCGAGATCGGCACGATTGCCGTCGAGGGGCGAGACGTCTTCTTCGTGCGCGATAACGGCGCCGGCTTCGACATGACACAAGCGCATCGCCTCTTTGCGCCGTTCCAGAGGCTTCACGCGTCGAACGAGTTCGAAGGCACAGGCGTGGGCCTCGCCGCCGTGCAACGGATCATCGAGCGCCACGGCGGCCGCATTTGGGCCGAGGGCGCGACGGGGCACGGCGCCACGTTCTTCTTTGCGATGCCGTAGCCGAACTGCCGGCTCACGGCAAGTCGCCGCCCTCCGTGGGCGGCGTCCACGATTCAGCGGCTCAAGAGTACATGCGGGGCCAGGAGAGCGCAAATTCCTGCTGGATCTTTGCCGGGTCAATCTTCGCTGCGTTGCCGAGCATGCCGTCAAGAAATCCCATGCCACCTCCTGTTGTGTCGTTCTTATACAGGAACGTGAAGGCAAGGACCCATCGCCCGGACGCGCCATCCATCCGCGCTGTCACACAACTCCTGCCTCAAACGTCTAGCAAGGGTGGCAGGGGCTTTTGCCCCCGTCCTCCGATTCACCCTTCATAGAAAGTACCCCCATGAAATTCGTCGTCATCGGCGGCTCCGGCCTCATCGGCTCCAGGCTCGTCCAACGTCTGGCCGCCAGCGGCCACGAGGTGCTGGCGGCCTCGCCCAGCACTGGCATCAACACGCTCACCGGAGAAGGACTCGACGCCGCGCTGGCAGGCGCCGACGTGGTGGTGGATGTGGCCAATTCGCCCAGCTTCGAGGACAACGCAGTCCTGTCCTTCTTCCAGCAGTCGGGCACCAACCTGCTCGCGGCCGAGGCGCGCGCCAAGGTGCGCCACCACGTGGCCTTGTCGGTCGTCGGCACCGCCCGGTTGCAGCACAGCGGCTACTTCCGGGCCAAGCAGGTGCAGGAGGACCTGATCCGCTCGAGCGGCATCCCCTACTCCATCGTCCAGGCCACGCAGTTCTTCGAGTTCATCCCGGCGATCGCCCAATCGATGGGCGATGCGCCAGTGGTGCGAGCCTCGCTGGGCTTCATCCAGCCCATTGCAGCCAACGACGTCGCAGATGTCATGCACGACGTGGCATTGGCTCAACCGCTCAATGGCACGCTGGAAATCGCGGGTCCCGAGCGCATGATGATGAGCGAACTGGTCGCCCTGTACCTGCGCGCCAAAGGCGACCTCCGTGAAGTGATTGCGGACCCGGCTGCTGGGTACTTTGGCGCCGTGCTCGAACCCGGCACGCTGGTCCCTGCTGGCGCGGCGCGACTGGGCACGGCACGACTCGCCCCGTGGCTGGCGAGCATGGCATGAGCGCGCCATGAACGTCGGCAAGTCATACCGGTTGCCCGAGTTCGTGCGGTGGACGCGGCGCAAGCTCTACGTACTGCTCGCGCTGTCGGCATTGCCGGTCCTGCTGGTCGAATACGCGGGCTGGCAGGGCCTGGCCGTACCGTGGGTTGCTGTCGCCGTGCTCGGCACCGCCACCTCGTTCATCGTCGGATTCAAGAATGCGCAGACGTACCAGCGCACCATCGAAGCCCAGCAGGTCTGGACCGCCATCGCAGCGGCGACCCGCTACTGGGGCTTGATCTGCCGCGATTTCCCCCTGGGCCGTGAACAGGCGCGCGCCCTGACACTGCGCCACCTGGCGTGGCTGACTGCGTTGCGCTACCAGTTGCGAAGTCCCCGCCCCTGGGAGACAGCCCGCAGCGCATCGAACGCCGAATACGGCAGTGCGTGGGTGGTCGCCGAAAGACATGCGCCGCTCGAAGCACAACTGCGCAAATACCTCAGCGACGAGGAATTGGCGCGAATGGAGCACGCACCGGCCAAGGCCCTGATGCTGCTGTCGCTCCAGAGCGAAGCGCTGCGTGCGCTGTACACCCAGCAGCAGATCGTCGTGCTGCATCACACCGAGATGCAAAAGACGATCAAGGAGATGCTCGACCAGCAGTCGCGCGCCGAACGCATCAAGAACTTTCCCTATCCGCGTCAATACGCCATCGTCAACACGGTGTTCGTGTGGAGCTTCGCAGCGCTGCTGCCATTCGGGCTGACCGCCGAGTTCGCCCGCAGCGCCGCGAGTTTCCCGGCGATGCCGCCACTGCTGGTCACTTGCCTGGCGATCCCGTTCAGTGTTCTGATCTCCTGGCTGTATGTCGCGCTGGACCAGGTGGGTGAAAGCACCGAAAACCCGTTTGAAGGCGCGGCCAACGATGTTCCGATCACGCAGATTTGCCTGCTGCTCGAAAATGAATTGCGCGCCTTGCTCGGCGAGGCGCCACTGCCAGCCCTGCCGCGCCCGGTGAACCACATCATTCTCTAAGGCCCCATGCACGATGCAACCGAGGTTTTCGAAGCATCCCGGCGCAAGCTGCAAGGCATCGCGTACCGGATGCTCGGCTCCGTGTCGGACGCCGAAGAGGTCGTGCAGGACGCGTGGCTGCGCTGGAGCGAGGTAGAAGATCCGGACGCGCTTGAGAGTCCGCAGGCCTGGCTCGTCACCACCACCAGCCGGCTTGCGCTGGACCGTCTGCGCGCGGCCAAGGTCAGGCGCGAACACTATCCGGGCCTATGGCTGCCGGAGCCCATGCTGTCCGCTTCACCGCCGACGCCGCAGGAATTGCTGGAGCGCGCCGACGACATCTCGGTTGCGTTTCTCGTGTTGCTGGAGAAGCTGGGGCCCGAAGCGCGCGCGGCTTACCTCATGCGCGAAGTGTTCGAGGCGGACTACCCCCAGGTCGCCCAGGTGATCGGCAAGAGCGAGGCAAGCTGCCGGCAGATTGTTCACCGCGCCAAAGAGCAGTTGCGCGACGGCCGGCCTCGCTTTCAGGTTTCGCAGGATGTGCACCACCAGTTGCTCAGCCGGTTCGTGACGGCAGCCACGCAGGGGGACTTCGCCTCGCTCAAGCGACTGCTCGATGAAGACGCCGAGCTGATCGGCGACGGTGGCGGCAAGGTCACCAGCTTCGCGCAGCCGCTGCGAGGCGGCCAGCGCATCGCGCAACTGTTCTACGCGGCGCATCTTCGCTTTGGCGCGGGCCTGCGGATGCAGATCGCCCTGATCAACGGCCAATGGGGATTGCTGCGCTTCATGAACGGAGCGCTGGAGTCCGCGCAATCGCTGGAATTCGAGGGCGAGCGCATCGCCCGCATCCATGTGCAGCGCAACCCCGACAAGCTCGTGCAAGTGCTGGCTGCGCTTGCGGTCGATTGAATCGCGTCGTTCGCCAGGCTCGCCGGCCGACCGACGCTAATCCAGGGGCGGCAGCGGGCCGCAGTCTTTCGGCGGAACGTAGGACTCGCGCCATGCGTCATCCGCCACGGCGTACCACCCCAGGTCGAGAACAGCGGCTGCATCGGCGGCGGCCAGACGGTAGTAGAGCAGCACCGGCGTGTCGATATAAATAGGCGTCCAGTGGTCGGGCTCTATCTCTTCAAGCACCCCACACTGAAGTGATAGAGGTGCGACGCCAATCGGCCAGCGCCCTGCGGATGGCTTCGAGGCGTGCTACCGCAGCACGTAGCTGGC
>JAZKFD010000159.1:0-2254 GCA_040386635.1 Pseudomonadota bacterium | reverse complement strand
CGTCATGATGTTGTCGAGCACGCTCATGCCCTTGAAGAGCGCGAGGTTCTGGAATGTGCGGGCGACGCCCATCACCGCCACCTGGTGGCTGTTCATGTGCTTGAAAGTCTGGCCGCGGAAGGTGATAGAACCCTGCTGCGGCTGGTACACACCGTTGATGCAGTTGAGCATCGAGCTCTTGCCCGCGCCGTTGGGACCGATGATCGCGCGGATCTCGTGCTCTCTCACGTTGAACGAGATGTCAGACAGCGCTCTCACGCCGCCGAAACTCAGCGAGATGTTCTGCACGTCAAGGATCACCTCGCCGGTCGCGCGCCCCGGCGGGCGCTGATCGAGCATGCTTGCTTCGCTCATCATGTTCATGCCGCCACCTTCACGGGTGCAAAGAGTTTCGCGTCCGCGATCTTCAGCGTGGCGCTCACGCTGCCGGTGCGGCCGTCTTCGAACTTCACCTGCGTCTCGATGTACTGCTCGGTCTTGCCGCCATAGAGCGCATCGACCAGCACGTCGTATTTCTCGGCGATGAAGCCGCGCCGGACCTTGTTGGTGCGGGTGAGTTCGCCATCGTCCGCATCGAGTTCCTTGTGCAGGATCAGGAATCGGCTGATCTGCGAGCCTGCGAGCAGCGAGTCGGCGGCCAGGTCGGCGTTGACTTTTTCCACGCACTCGCGGATCAGCTCGTACACCTCGGGTTTTTGCGCGAGATCGGTGTAGCCCGCATATGGCAGGTTGCGGCGCTCGGCCCAGTTGCCCACCGCGTCGAAGTCGATGTTGATCATCACGCAAACCAGCTCGCGACCGTCGCCATACGCCACGACTTCCTTGATGTAAGGAAAGAACTTGAGCTTGTTCTCGACATACTTGGGCGCGAACATGGCGCCATCGTTGGCGCCGCCCGAGATGCGGCCGACATCCTTCACGCGGTCAATGATTTTCAGGTGTCCATGCGCGTCAATGAATCCGGCGTCGCTCGTGTGGTACCAGCCATCGGCGGTGAGTACCTCGGCGGTGGCTGCGGGGTTCTTGTAATACTCCTTGAGCAAACCCGGCGACTTGACCAGGATCTCGCCGTTCTCGGCGACCTTGATTTCCACGCCGCTGATCGGGATGCCCACGGTGTCGGCGCGCGCCTGGTCGTCCGGCTGCAGGCAGACGAACACAGCCGTTTCGGTTGAACCGTACAGCTGCTTGATGTTGATGCCGATCGAACGGTAGAAGCTGAACAGATCCGGGCCGATCGCTTCGCCCGCCGTGTACGCAACTTTCACGCGAGAAAATCCAAGGTTGTTGCGCAGCGGCCCGTACACCAGCAGGTTGCCCAGCGAATACATCAGGCGGTCCAGCGCGCCCACCGGCTTTCTGTCCATCAGGGCAGGGCCCACCCTTCGCGCCACATCCATGAAGGCATGGAACATCTTGCGCTTGATCCAGCCCGCGTCTTCCATGCGGATCATCACGGTGGTAAGCAGGCCCTCGAAGACGCGCGGCGGCGCGAAGTAATAGGTCGGTCCGATCTCCTTGAGGTCGATCATCACCGTGGCGCTCGACTCGGGGCAATTCACCACATAGCCGCACGCGAGCCATTGCGCGTAGCTGAAGATGTTTTGCCCGATCCATGCGGGCGGCAGGTAGGCCAGTACTTCCTCGTGCGCGGTGAGCTTGTCGAAAATCGCCCCGGCATGGCCCCGGTCGAGCAAGGTGCGATGCGTGTGAACCACGCCCTTCGCGCTGCCCGTGGTCCCCGAGGTAAAAAACATCGCAGCCACGTCGTCAGGCTGCGCCTTTGCAACTTCATCGGTATAGAACGAGGGCTGCTCTGTCGCGAATGCCGCGCCCGATTCGATCAGCGCGTCCAGCGATTGCAGGCCCGGCTCGTCGTACTTGCGCAGGCCCCGCGGGTCGTCGAAATAGATCGCGCAGATTTGCGGGCATTGCTCTCGCACTTCGAGCAGCTTGTCTACCTGCTCCTGGTCTTCGGCAAAAGCAAAACGCACGTCCGCGTTATTGATCGGAAACACGCACTCGGCAGCGACTGCGTCCTGGTAGAGCGGAATCGGAATGGCGCCCAGCGACTGGGCCGCCAGCATCGTTGCGTACAGACGTGGCCGGTTCGCTCCGACCACCACCATGTGTTCTCCACGAGTCAGTCCTGCGCGGTGCAGGCCGCAGGCAATCTGCGACACCAGCGTGGCCATGGCCGACCAGCTGTGCGTCTGCCAGATGCCGTACTCCTTCTCGCGCATCGCGGCATCGG
>JAZKFD010000158.1:0-17076 GCA_040386635.1 Pseudomonadota bacterium | reverse complement strand
ACTCGACCAGCTTGACGCTGGATGAGCTGATGTCCAAGCCCAGCAAGGGCGCCGACTGCCGGCCAAACAACGAACTCAAAGCGCTCAATTAGGTCTCCTGTAACGCCGTGCAAGCAGGCGTAACAAACTTAAGATTTCACTTCAATGCTAGCAGTAACGTCCTTGTCCGGTAAAGGAATTTTCCGTTTTGGACCTCTTCCAGCGTTGTCAAAAAAAGACGCGCTGACCTGCCATACTTCGACCGGGACGCACGCCGCGCGCGAGCCGTACCGTCGCGCTTGGCGCCCTCGCCCGATCTCCTGAAGAGCAGCCAAGAAAGGCGAGCGGGCCTTCTTCACATTTTTATAATGGTCCCCAGCGACGCTTCCTGGAACCCCAATGCCTCCTGAATCCTCATCCGATGAGCCCGGCGCGTCGAAACCCAGTCCCCGCAGCCGACCGGCCCTGACCGGCTGGAAACGCGTCCTGGTGCGGTTGACCCTCTGGACCGGAGGCGTTGCGCTGGCCTTCGTGTCGTCGGTTGCCATCATCATCGGTCTGGCACTGGCCGTCGCGTATCCGAATCTTCCCGACATCTCGGACCTGTCCGATTACCGGCCCAAGCTGCCCCTGCGCGTGTTTTCGGCCGAAGGCGTGCTCATCGGCGAATTCGGCGAAGAGCGCCGCAATCTCACGCCCATCGCCCAGATTCCCAAGGTCATGAAAGACGCGGTGCTGGCCATCGAAGACGCACGCTTCTACTCCCACGGCGGCGTGGACTACCGGGGCCTGATGCGTGCCGCCCTGGCGAACCTGGGCCGCGCCAAGAGCCAGGGCGCTTCGACCATCACCATGCAGGTGGCCCGCAACGTCTATCTCTCTTCTGAAAAGACGTTCACTCGCAAGCTGTATGAGGTGCTGCTGACCTTCAAGCTGGAACACGCGCTCAGCAAGGACCAGATCCTGGAGATCTATATGAACCAGATCTTCCTGGGCAACCGGGCGTACGGTTTCGCCGCCGCAGCCGATGCGTATTACGGCAAACCCATGAAAGACCTGACGATCGCCGAGGCGGCCATGCTCGCCGGCCTGCCCAAGGCGCCGTCTGCCTACAACCCGATCATCAACCCCACCCGGGCGCGGGCGCGCCAGCTCTACATCATCGAACGCATGCAGGAAAACGGCTTCATCACGGCCGAGGAGGCAGTTGACGCCAAGAAGCAGGAGCTCAGGATCCGAAGCGGCATGGACAACACCAAGGTCCATGCGGAGTACATCGCCGAGACGGTGCGCCAGCTGGTCTATTCCCAATATGGCGACGAGGCTTACACCCGCGGGCTGAACGTGTTCACCACGGTGAAGGCCCAGGAGCAGGATGTGGCGTACAAGGCGCTGCGTAAGGGCATCATGGATTACGAGCGCCGGCAGATCTACCGGGGCCCGGAAGAGTTCATCGACCTGCCCGAAGGCCCCAAGGAAGCCGAGGAAGCCATCGACGACGCGCTGGCGGAGCATCCGGACAATGGCGATGTCATGTCCGCCGTGATCCTGGAGGCGACGCCCAAGCGCATCGTTGCGGTCCGCCTTAACAGCGACCGGATCGAGATTACCGGGGAAGGCCTTCGCCCTGCCCAGTCGGGCCTGTCCGACAAGGCGCCGCCCAAGATCAAGCTGCGCCGCGGCGCGGTGGTTCGCGTGGTGAAGACGCCCAAGGGCACCTGGGAAATCACGCAGTTGCCGGAGGTCGAGGGGGCGTTTGTCGCCATCGACCCGCGCGATGGCGCAATCCGGGCGCTGGTGGGCGGTTTCGATTTCAACAAGAACAAGTTCAACCACGTCACCCAGGCCTGGCGCCAGCCGGGTTCGTCTTTCAAACCCTTCATCTACTCCGCGGCACTTGAAAAAGGGTTCACACCCTCCACCGTGGTGAACGACGCGCCGCTCTTCTTTGATGCCGGAGTGACCGGCGGGCAGCCTTGGGAGCCGAAGAACTACGACGGCAAGTTCGAGGGCCCTATGCAGCTGCACACGGCGCTCGCCAAGTCAAAGAACATGGTTTCGATCCGGGTGCTCCAGGCGGTCGGCACCCAGAACGCACAGGACTGGCTCACCCGGTTTGGCTTCGATGCCGACAAGCACCCGCCCTATCTCACGATGGCGCTGGGCGCGGGAGCGGTCACGCCGATGCAGATGGCCACGGCCTACGCCGTGTTCGCCAACGGCGGCTATCGCGTCAATCCCTGGCTCATCACCAAGATCACCGACCAGAAAGGCAAGGCCATCGTCGAAAGCCAGCCCCCACTGCCCACCGAGTCGGTGCGCGCCATCGATGCGCGAAACGCCTTCATCATGAGCCGGCTGCTCCAGGAGATCACCCGGTCTGGCACGGCAGCGCGCGCGCAGGCCACGCTCAAGCGGGTGGACCTGTACGGCAAGACCGGCACGACCAACGACTCCATCGACACATGGTTTGCCGGATATCAGCCGACCATCGCCGCCGTGGTCTGGATGGGATACGACACGCCGCGATCACTGGGCGACCGGGAGACCGGCGGCGGATTGAGCCTGCCGGTGTGGATCAGCTTCATGGAGACGGCGCTCAAGGGCGTGGCCGTCATGGAGCCCACTGCGCCTGAGGGTGTGGTGAACATGGGCGGTGAGTGGTACTACGAAGAGTACGCACGGGGCGGCGGCGTGAGTAACCTGGGCGGCGCGGCAGTCGAGGCCCCGCCGCCAGCCCCGGCAAGCGGCTTACCTTCGGCACCGGGTGCTCCGGCCGCACCCCAGGACAAGAGCCTGATGAACTCTGACGGCTTGCCCCCCAACCGCTCACCAGGCTCACCGGCGGATGAGCGCAGGAGCATCCTGGACCTGTTCAGGAACTAGCCGAGAAATCGAGAACCGCGCCGGCCTGCTCGCCGGCGTAGCGCGTGAGGTTGGCAAAGAACTCGCCATTGCCCTTGGTGTCGATCCAGTTCGTTCCGTCGAACTTGTAATGGAAGCCGCCGGCCCGGGCTGCCATCCACACCTCATGCAAGGGCTTTTGCAGGTTCACGATGATCTGGGTCCGGTTGGCAAAGGTCATGGTGACCATGCCACCGACGCGCTGGTTGTCGATATCCGCGTCCGATTCGTCGTTGATCCGGTCGCACGCGGCCTCCACGCGGGCCAGCAGCGCTTCAGCGCGATCCATGTATTCAGAGTCGGTCATTACAATTTCACGATGTTCCATGTTTCACAAATTCTAGTGAGCGCCCGCTTGCAGCGCGTTGGCCTTGCTGCCGTCGTGGTCGCAATGCTCGCCGCATGTGGCCAGAAAGGCCCGCTCTATCTGCCTACCGGTGAAAGCGCGCAGGGCCGCCCCACCCTGCCACAGATCCTCAATCCCTCAGGACCTGCGGCTGCAGCTTCTGCGCCCAACACACCCACCGGTACCGCCAACCCGGTACCACGTCCATGAGCCCATCCCTCGCGTCTGACCGGCATCTTCCGGGCCACCCTTACTTCGAATCACGCAACGGCCAGCTGTTCGCCGAGCAGGTCTCATTGAACGAGCTGGCGCTCGAGCATGGCACACCGCTGTTCGTCTATTCAAAATCTTCCATGCTGGAAGCGCTTGCGGCGTATCAGCGCGGCTTTGCGGGACGCAAGGCAAAGATCTGCTACGCCATGAAAGCCAATTCGTCCCTTGGCGTTCTCCAGGTGTTCGCGCAGGCCGGGTGCGGCTTCGATATCGTTTCGGGTGGCGAGCTCGACCGCGCACTGGCGGTCGGCGCCCCAGGCAGTGACATCATTTTTTCGGGCGTGGGCAAGACGCGCGCAGAAATGCGCCGCGCACTTGAGGTGGGCATCGGCTGCTTCAACGTGGAAAGCGAGAGCGAGCTCGAAGTGCTCAACGAGGTCGCGCTCAGCATGGGCAAAGTCGCGCCCGTGAGCATCCGGGTGAATCCGGATGTCGATCCCAAGACCCATCCCTACATCTCGACGGGCCTGAAGGGCAACAAATTCGGGGTGGCGCATGAGCGGACGGTTGCCACCTACCAGCGAGCCGCGGCCTTGCCCGGACTGAAAGTCGTGGGCATCGACTGCCACATCGGCTCGCAGATCACCGACGAAGGTCCGTATCTCGACGCAGTGGACCGAATGCTGGACCTGGTCCAGGCCATCGAGTCGGCAGGCGTCGCGCTGCAGCACATCGATTTCGGAGGCGGGCTGGGAATCAGCTACAACGGCGACCAGCCGCCTGCCGCAGATGCGTTGTGGGCCAGGCTCTTCGCCCGGATCGATGCGCGCGGCTTTGGCAACAGGCAGTTCCTGATCGAGCCGGGGCGCTCGCTGGTGGGCAATGCCGGTGTGTGCGTGACAGAAGTGCTGTACCTCAAGCCGGGTGAGCACAAGAACTTCTGCGTCGTCGATGCCGCAATGAACGACCTGCCGCGCCCTGCGCTCTACCAGGCCTTCCATGCCATTGCACCGGTCCATGCGGGCGATGCTGCCGGCAATGGGGCCGAACGGACCTACGATGTCGTCGGGCCCGTCTGCGAGAGCGGCGACTGGATCGCCCGCGACCGCGCGCTGGCCGTTATACCCGGCGATCTGCTGGCGGTGATGTCGGCGGGGGCTTACTGCATGAGCATGGCGAGCAACTACAACACGCGCGGACGCGCAGCTGAAGTGCTGGTCGAAGGCTCGAAATCCTGGCTTATCCGCGAACGCGAGACGCCTGCCGATCAGATGCGCCCCGAGCGCCTCGTGCCTTTGTCCTGAAGTGGTGCACCACGCGCCAGCCGAGCAGCACGGACAGGATGGCCGCGTACACAGCGACTTCCGAAAAATCGTTCTTGCCGGCCCGCATCCAGAAGAAGTGCAGAATCGACAAGCCCGCGATCATATAAACCAGCTTGTGGAGCATCTGCCACCGGCGAGCGCCCATCGCTTTGACAGCCTTGTTGAAGGAAGTCAGCGCCAGCGGCGTGAGCAGCACGAACGATGCGAAGCCGACCAGGATGAATGGCCGCTTGGCGATGTCCCTTGCGATGTCGCCCGCGTCCAGCTGCATGTCGAAGATGGCATAGCCGAGCAGGTGCATGAAGGCATAGAAATAGACAAACAGGCCCAGCATCCGGCGAAAGCGCGCGAGCGCCGGCGTGCCCGACACAACGCGTAGCGGCGTTACTGCCAGCGTCAGGCACAGAAAGCGCAAGGTCCAGTCGCCCAGCGAACGGATGAGGTGCTCGGCAGGATTGGCCCCGAGGTTGTCGGTCACGACGCCGTACACCAGCCAGGCCAGGGGCAGCAGGGATGCGACGAACAGCACGGGCTTGCTGGCCGGGTGCATCAGCGCCTTCGAGACGAGGGGCGAATTCATGAAAAGTGATTCATAGTGAACATGCACTTTATCCGGTGCGTCGCGTTGCTGTCGGCCCGCGGTGACTTCCGATGTTGACGGATGCTTTGGGCGACGTCCTACAGAACCGGTGTGGAGCGAACTGAAGAATGGCCACTTTCCAGAGGAGTCATAGTGCCACTACCCGGATTTCACCCGACTGCAATCGATCCGCAACTGCTGCAGCCAGCACCCATCCACCCTGACTGGATCATCGAAGGCCAACCACAGGCGCGCGCCGTCGAGCTGGTGCGCAGCCCCGACGGAACCTGCACCTCGGCGCAGTGGGACTGCACGGCCGGCACCTTCTACTGGTACTTCTGGAACGAGGAGACCATTCACATCCTCGAGGGCAGCGTCACCGTGCGAGATTGCAGCGGCCGCGAGTTCACCCTGAAAACCGGTGACGTCGCGAACCTGCCGGCCAACAAGTGGATGGTCTGGCACGTGGACAGCTATGTCCGCAAGCTGGCTCACTGTCGCTATCCGGTGCCCCGGCCATTCGGCGTGCTGGTGAGAACGTGGCAGCGGATGCGCACCCGAATCGGTTTGCAGCGGTCAAGGCCGCTTCATCCGGCCTTGCGTGCGATGTAGTGAAGCCACGGATTGCGCGTATCGATGTCGACCGTTACCCACTGGCCGTCGCTGCTGCCCGCCACACGTTCCAGAACAAAACCTGCCTCCTGTAGTTGCCGCTTCTGGCCAGCCAGGCTGGTGTACAAAATGACGATGCTGAAATCGTGCGCTGCACAGTTGCGCACGGTCCATTCGCCGTGGGCCTGTGTCATCGAGGCGAAGCGGCGATAGTTGGCTGCCGAGCGAACCCACGAACGTGCAAGCTGCAACAGCCGCCAACCCAGCCGCAACGGATTCCATGAGAACTGCAGATGCAGGCGCGGCCGCTGAGTCGATACGCCGGGAGCGTCGCGGTTGTGTGCCGACATGAGAAAGATTCCCCTGGGTCGCAGGACCCGGTGGACCTCTCGCAGCACCCGCATGCGGTCGGCAAAATCGACGGCGTCGATCCCGTTGTACGAGAACACGACCAGCGCAAACTGCCCGTCTGAAAATGCCCCCAGGTCGCGCGCATCCATGTGCTCCACCCGCGCTCCGGGATGCCGCACGCGGCAGGCTTCCACCATCTCCGGGGTGTAGTCGATCCCGACATAGTCGCAGCTGATCGCGCGTAGAAGCCCGGTGGTGCGCCCTGCCCCGACGCCGATGTCCAGAATGGGAAGCGAGCGCATTTCAGCGGCGACAGATTCCACCGCAACCTGCTCGCCGGGATCGGTCCATCCCTCCAGATGCTGGTACATGCGCACGGTCGCCGGATCGCGCCAGGCGCGGCGGTTGATGGCGTCCAGGTCGGCAAGCGGCTGCATGGTGGATCGGTCGATCGGAGGTCCAGGAGCTTCACCCCAGTGTATGCCGCCATGACGCCCGTCAACAGACTTCGAACTGTTGACATACGTCAACACGGCACTGCGCTTTACTTGCAAAGATGATTTCACACCAACACCAGACGGAGATCATCATGGCCATCAAACGCTGTCTGAGGCTGCTGCAGTTTGCGGGGATCGGCCTTGCGGGCCTCCTTGTTGCAGGCTGTGCGAGCGCGCCACCCACCGCCGAGCGCTATGTGCCGCCCCCGGTGGGCTCCACCGTCGAGTACCGGATGACCAACACCGGCAGCTTCGGCAGCACAAGCGGTCCTCTCACGATGAAGATTTCGGAGGCGCTGTATGAAGGCCGCATGCTGCGCAAGTATGAAACGCCCAGTGGTACGACGCTTCAGAGCCCATTGGCGGGAACCGTGGCCGCCTTCAGCCCTGCGGGCCAGCCGCTGATGCGGTACAACCCGCCGCTGGACTTCAACTTTCCGTTTGCGGTCGGCAAGACCTGGACGGTGGACCACGAACTCACCGTGGGTGCCAGCAACAAGATGCCGATGAGAACCATGTGGAAGATCGAAGCCTATGAGGACATTACCGTCCCGGCAGGCACCTTCAAGGCCTGGCGCGTGGTGATGACTGACAGCTTCGGCTTCCGCCAGACCAACTGGTCGATGCCCGACACGGTCGGCATGTTTGCAAAGCGCATCTCGGAGCGCCCCAAGGGACACCCGCAAGGCGCGGGCACGCAAGTGCTCGAGATGACCAGGCTGCCTGCGATCCGGTAGAAATGTCGAGATGCCCGCAGTTGCTCAAGCGCCAGGGCCAACAAAAAGGGGGCTGAGCCCCCTTTTACGATTTCAGCATCAAGCTTGCGCAGCAGTTCAGCAGAAATAAGCGTAGTAATCGCCCAAGCCTGCGTTCGCAAAATAGGAAGTCACATCGCTGGCGGTGCAGCCGACGATTTCCGCAACCACTTCCGCGCTGGCGCCACACTGCCATACCGACTGAGCCAGCAGCATGGGATCGTCGAGGTTGTCGAGGGCCCAAGTGCGCAGCTCGCTCTGGCTGAGGCCTGACGTCGCCAGCACTTCTTCCATGCCCCAATCATTCTGGCCCGCGCCCAGGTATTCATTGAGGTTGATTCCGCCCGCCTGGAACCATGCATCGACGGCAGCTTCTTCGAAGCCCGAGGCGGCGACGAAGTTAGCCTTGGAGTAATCGAACTTTTCGAGAGACGCCAGAAGCGCCGCCGGGGAGTTGTATTGCAGACACGCACTGGCGAATTCTGCGGGGGAGACGGTAAGCGCCGGAGCAAGCTCTTCGGGGATGTTGGCGAGGATCATGGTTCCTGATAGATAATTGATTAGAACTTTAAATGTAATAATCAACTCATCAAGAAACCATATACTTAAGAATGGTTTAAGTTCTCCACCTAAAGGCCCAAAGAGGGGTCCAGCTCACATCGACGCTTGCCGGCGGCGCGTTGCTTCAAAAGTTCTTCTTCAGATCCATACCCGCATACAGCTGCCCGACCTGCGCCTCATACCCGTTGAACATCAGCGTCTTGTGTTTCTTCGCGAACAGGCCTGACCCATCGCCGATGCGCCGCTCGGTGGCCTGCGACCAGCGCGGGTGATCGACGTTCGGGTTCACGTTCGAATAGAAACCGTACTCATTGGGCGCCGATTTGTTCCAGGCCGTCTTCGGCTCGCGATCGGTGAAGCGGATTTTCACGATGCTCTTGCCGCTCTTGAACCCGTACTTCCAGGGCACGACCAGCCGAACCGGCGCGCCATTCTGGTTGGGCAAGACCTCGCCGTACATGCCAAAGGTGAGCAAGGTCAGCGGATTCATCGCCTCGTCCATGCGCAGGGCCTCCACGTAAGGCCAATCCAGCACCCGTGAGTTGATACCCGGCATCGTCGCCTTGTCGGCTTGCGTGATGAACTCGACGTACTTCGCATTGCCCAGCGGCTCGACCTTTTCGATCAGCTTAGCCATCGAATAGCCCACCCACGGAATCACCATCGACCAGCCTTCGACGCAGCGCAGACGATAGATGCGCTCTTCCTGCGCGCTGAGCTTGATGAGATCTTCCAGCTGGTATTTCGCCGGCTTCTTGACCAGACCCTCGACTTCAACGACCCAGGGCCTGGTCTTGAGCGTGTGCGCGTTCTCCGCAGGATCGGACTTGTCGGTGCCGAACTCGTAGTAGTTGTTGTAGGTCGAGGCGTCCTTGTAGTCGGTCACCTTCTCCATGGTTGCGGCGCCAGCGACGGCCGATCTGCCGCCGGGTAGTGCGGCCAGCTTGTTGGGCCGCACCGTCTGTGCAAACGCCTCGCGCGAGGCCCAGCTCGCCAGGGCCGCGCCGGCAACGCCGGTGGCCATCAGCCGGAGGATTTCGCGGCGTCCCTGGTAAGCCGAGATCGGCGTGATCTCGCTGGATTTCGGGTGGATGAATCCGTTGTCGTGGCTCTTGATCAGCATGAGATTTCCTTGACGTCCTGTCTTTGGTCGTTGATTCAGATACGCACGGCAATGCTGCAAGGATTCAGGAGTCAACGCTCACAACGTGCCATAACTATGCAAACCCGACAGGAACATGTTGACGCCCAGGAAGGCGAATGTGGTTACCGCGAGCCCGGCCAGCGCCCACCAGGCCGAGACAGTTCCGCGCAGGCCTTTCATCAGCCGCATATGCAGCCAGGCCGCATAGTTGAGCCAGACGATCAGCGCCCAGGTTTCCTTCGGGTCCCAGCTCCAGTAGCCGCCCCATGCCTCGGCCGCCCAGAGGGCGCCCAGGACGGTCGCGATGGTGAAGAAGGCAAAGCCGACCGCGATCGACTTGTACATCACGTCATCCAGGATCTCGAACGACGGAAGGCGCGCGGCAATGCGGCGGCGGCCAAACAGGATGCCCGCTGCGATCAGTGAAGAGATCAGCGCATAACCCACCCAGTAGCTACCGCCGGCTTCAGCGATTCCGCGCTGGCGGAAAGCAATGGGCACGAAGCACAGCGCAAAGCCGAGCAGCCACAAAGGCGTGAGCTTGCGCCACTGGGTTTCAGTGGCCTGCTGCTTGATGAGGTAGGCAAAGGCAACCATGGCGGCCAGAGCAAAAGTGCCATACCCGACGAAGTTCGCGGGAACGTGCAACTTCATCCACCAGCTCTTGAGCGCCGGCACCAGCGGCTGAATCTCGTGCGCTTCCCGAACCACGGTGTACCAGAGCAGAAAGCCCACCGCTGCGCTCACCACCAGCATCACGAACGCGCCCAGGGATCGCGTGTCGTACTGGTCCTCGAAGTACAGATAGAACGTCGTCGTCATCCAGCAGAACATGACGAAAACTTCGTAGAGGTTGCTGACCGGAATGTGACCGACATCCGCGCCGATCAGGTAGCTCTCATACCAGCGCACCATGGTGCCGATCAGGGCCATGGCGACGGCCGCCCAGGCGATGCGGGAGCCCAGGCGCTCCATCGTCGTGCTCTCGCGCGGAGCCACCATGCCAATCCAGTAGAAGACGGTGCTCATGAAAAACAGCACGCTCATCCACAGGATGGCCGATTGGCTCGACAGGAAGTACTTGAGCCAGAAGACCGTCTCGGCGCGTGCAAGGCTGCCGTCGTAGGCCGCAATGGCCAGCAGCGAAAAGCTGGCAACCACCAGCATCAGAACCCGAAGCGGGCGCCAGAACCAGCCGATCCAAATGGCAGCCGGGACCGTACCGATCAGGATACCTTTCTCATAGACGTCCATGAAAGCCGCGTAGCGGGTGAACGCGAAGAGCCCGCCGGCAACGACCAGCGCAGCAAACACCCAGTCGAACCAGTTGCGACGCGCCAGGAAACTGTCGTTCAGGGAAATCGTCGTCGGAGCCGAAGTTGCGGCGGTATTCATGGCTGGAGCCCCAATAGTTTCTGCTTGAGCCGGTCAAACTCGCGGTCGGTATCCATCATTTTGCGGTTGCTGGACAAGGCCATGCTCGCCTGCGTCAGTCCGTCCCGCTCCGAGAGCCAGATCCAGACCCGGCGTTCCCGAACATAAAGCATTGCGAATACCCCCAGTATGAGCAGTGCACAGCCCAGGTAAACAATGTTCTTGCCCGGACCGCGCGTCACCTGGAACACGCTGGCCTGCACCTGGGTGAAATCCTTGAGCTGGAATGCCATGGGAACCGGGTAGGCTTGCGCGTCGCTGAGCGCCAGGACGGCCTGGTTCATGAAACCTTGCGTTTTTTCACTGGCTTCCAGCGGCTTTTGTCCGGCCCGCTCACGCGCAAGCTGCGCCAGTTCGAACAGGGCGCCGTTGAGGATGCGCACCAGGACTTCGCCCGCACGGTTGCGTTCGGCCTCGGGCACATTGGCTTCCATGAACTCAGATATCGCCTGCAGGCCACCGCTGGGCTTGCCCACTGCCGGCTGCCCGTCACCGGCGAACAGTCCAAGGGCCTTGCCCGCCGACGCTGCAAGCTGCGCCTGAAGCTCGGGTCGCGATGAGTCGGTGGCTTTTGCCGAATAGCGCCCCACGGCCAGGTCACGCATCTCGGGATCGGACAGTGCGGCACGCAGCTGCACGAAGCCATCGACCGCGCCCTGATCGTCCGCCGGGACGCGCAGGTATCTGAACTGTTCGGCTGGTGTGTCGCGAACGCCCATCAGGTAGACAGGAACGCCATCGCCCATGTCCACCGGCAGCATGTAGTTGTGAAACTCACGCGCCTGCCCTGCACCATCGCGCAGCTTGTAACTCACGCTCGGGCCGACATTGCGCAACTCCTTTTTGGTCGCGGTCTTGTTGGCCGCACCCATGCGCGATTGCAGCGAGGCCCGCAAATCGACCTTGCGCGCATCCGCTCCGCTGGCGTTGTCACCGCCAAAATTTTCGACATTGATGACGCGAAGGCCCGTGTACTCCAGTGTCATCTTGTCGGCGCCTTCGCCCTGACCCTTGGTGAGCTGCGATGTGCCGCCGATCACGCCGTCGATCTCGAACGGCTTCGCGCCTACATGGATGGGAACGGACCTGAGCTTCACGCTGGAGCCGCCATCGTCAAAGCTGGATTGATAAATTTCGATGCCGCGATGGCTGGCCGGGTGGTTCACCTCGACGCGGGCGGGAATCTTTTCGCCGGTTTCGCGGTCGTGGATCACGATTTCGCTGGCGAACAGCTTGGGCATGCCGGTGGAATAGTGCTCGACGATGAATTTCTTGAGTTCGATCGAAAACGGCAGCTCCTGCAGCACGATGCCATCGGACTGGTTCAGGATCGCCGTACCCGACTGGGTTCCTTCTGCCACCAGCAGGTTGCCGCGGAACGTGGGATTGGTCGCGGGAAGCCGGTGCTCGGGTTTCACGTCGGCAATCATGCCGCCGCCGGTGTAGGGCGTTTTGCCCCCGAAGAACATCTGGGCCTGCACGATCAGGTCGCCGTCAAGCAGGCCGCCCAGGCACACCAGCACGATGGCGCTGTGCGCAGCGATGTAACCCAGCTTGTTGGCAGCGCCAGCCTTGGCCGCAACCATCCAGCCGTTGTCCCGCGCCTGCAGCTTGACCTTCCAGCCGCCCCCGGCCAGCGTCGCCCCGATGCGCCGTGCTGCGGTCTCGACCGGCTCGTTGCCCAGGCCAGCATGCGCGCGATGATGAAACGCCTGCAGGCTCTGCTCGCGCAAGTTTTCCTTGTAGGCCTTCAGATCTGAAATGATCTTGGGCGTGTTGCGGGCAATGCAAAGTGAGGTGCTGATCACCAGGAAGGCCAGGATCAGGAGGAACCACCAGGCGCTGTACACCGCATTGAGCTTCAGCGCCAGGAACAGCTCGGCCCAGAAGGGGCCGAACTGGTTGACATAGTTCGTGATCGGCTCGGCCTGCTTGAGCACCGTCCCGATCACCGAAGCGATGCAGATCACCGTCAGCAGCGAGATCGAAAACCGCATCGAAGACAGCAATTCCACCGCTGTGCGCAAGGCTTGCGATCCGGTGCGAAGTTGAAGGCCCTGGGTGGAAACGGTCATCGGTGGCGAGTGTTTGGAATCGAAAAAAAGGCGGGCCCTCCACGGAGGCGCCCGCCTTTTTAGGTCTGGTTGGCGGCGGTTAGTTCAGCTCGCGCCGGCCCATTTTCAGCCAGCCGCGCTCAACGCAGACCCGCGATGTAGTCAGAGACCGCGCGAATCTCGCGGTCATTCATACGCGCGGCAATCTGCCGCATCTGGACGCTGTTGGGACGCTGGCCTTCACGGAACGCCTTGACCTGGGCGTCGGTGTAGTCGGCGTGCTGGCCGGACAGGCGCGGGAACTGCGACGGTACACCAGCACCGTTGGGACTGTGGCAGCCGGCGCAGGCGGCAACCTGACGCTCCGGGATGCCGCCGCGGTAGATGCGCTCGCCCAGCGCGACCAGATCCTTGTCTTTCGCGAAACCCGGCTTGGCTTTCTGGGAACCCGCCCAATAGGAAATGTTCTTCATGTCCGCATCGCTCAGCTGGGCTGCCATGGGCTGCATGATCGGGTTGGGACGCTTGCCTGACTTGAATTCCTGCAGCTGCTTGAGGATGTACTCGGGATGCTGCTGGGCCAGTTTGGGATTGACCGGAACGCCCGAGTTGCCATCGGCGCCGTGGCAGGACGCGCAAACGGCCGCGTACTTGGCGCTGCCCGCGGCGAGGTCTGGCTTGGCCGACACACCCGCTGCTGGCGCGGCCGTGGCAACGGGGGCAACGGGAGCAGCCGGCGCGGCAGGTGCAGCCGGAGCAGCTTGTGCGAAGACGGCGACAGGGGCTGCCAGCAGGGCGGCAAGTAGCATGGAAGCGAGCGACTTCATATTCTTGGGGATCGTTTGGTGGCGCAAAACCTCAAGATTCTACAATGCGGCCTCGGGTTTCCCCGCGAACAAGGCAAGGCCCCCCATGACATCCGCACCGGGCAAGCCCGCCGGCACCAAACCATCCCCCGCTGCTGCGGCCTCTCCAGAGGCGCTGGCCCTGGGCTGGATGCACACGGCGCGCTTTCTGACCACTGCACCCACGCTCGAATTCCTGCCGCCCGCCAGCGTCCCGGAAATCGCCTTCGTCGGGCGCTCCAACGCGGGCAAGTCCACCTGCATCAACACCCTGACCCAGCAAAAGCGCCTGGCGTTCGCATCCAAGACACCTGGCCGCACGCAGAGCATCAACCTGTTCACGCTCGGCAAGCAAGGCGTAACCGATGCCATCCTGGCCGACTTGCCCGGCTACGGCTACGCGGCCGTGCCCAAGCAGGACAAGCTGCGCTGGCAACGGGTGATGGCCAATTACCTGGTCACCCGGGAAAACCTCACAGGCGTGGTCCTGCTGGTGGATCCGCGCCACGGCGTCACCGAACTCGACGACATCCTGCTCGAAGTGATCCGACCGCGGGTGGAGCAGGGCCTGAAATTCCTGCTGGTTCTGACCAAGGCCGACAAACTCAACCGGGCCGAGCAGAACAAGGCACTGTCAATCGCGCGACTGCAGGCCGGCGGCGGCGAGGTCAAACTCTTTTCTGCGCTGAAGAAGCAGGGGGTGGGCGAGACAGCGCTCTTGCTGTCCCAGTGGGCGCACACTGCTCCCCTTGCGCAAGCACCTGCTGGCGGCGCACCTGCGACCGACACAGATTCAGTCACCCCTGAACCCGGCGAGGACGCAGCCCCTTGATCGAACAATTCCAGCAGGAACTGCCCCACGGCATCACCCTCAGCTGCCGGGCGGCCGGCGCGCACGGCAGACCGGTGCTCATGTTCCTGCACGGTTTTCCGGAAGCGGCCTTCGCCTGGGATGAACTGCTGGAGCACTTCGCAAAACCCGAGAACGGCGGCTACCGGTGTGTGGCGCCGAATCTGCGGGGTTTTGAAAAGTCGACCCAGCCGAGCGACGTCAAGCTGTACCGCGCGAAACACCTCGTGCAGGACATCGAGGCTTTGATCGCAATCGAAGGATCTCCCCTTGAGTGCCTGGTCGCGCATGACTGGGGCGGTGCGGTCGCCTGGAACCTCGCCAACCAGAGGCCCGAACTGGCCCGGCGCCTGGCCATCATCAATTCCCCGCACCCGAACACGTTTGCGCGGGAACTGGCGACCAATCCGAAGCAGCAGGCCGCAAGCGCCTACATGAATTTCCTCATACGGCCCGATGCCGAGCAACTCCTGCGCGCCGACGGGTACCGGCGACTGTTCCAATTCTTCGTCAGTGGCGGCCAGGCGCCTTGGCTGACCGAAGACGTGAAGCAACAGTACCGTGACATCTGGGACGCGAGCCTGCCTGGTGGATGCAACTATTACCGCGCGTCGCCGATTCGGCCGCCCACCGAGACCGATCCCGGGGCCTGCGGCATCACGCTGCCGCGCGAAATGGGAACGATCAGCATCCCGACCCTTGTGCTCTGGGGCATGGACGACGTTGCCCTGGGGCCTGAACTGATCGAGGGGCTGGATGACTACATCACCGATCTCACCCTCGAAAAGGTCGAAGGCGTGGGTCACTGGATCATTCATGAACGCCCCGCCTTCGTTGCCGATCGACTGCAGCGCTTCCTGGCCAGGGATCAATAAATCGGGGGCTCGCCGGGCGGGCGCGATTTGAACCGCTTGTGCACCCAGTAGTACTGCTCGGGCATGGCATCGATGTAGCCCTGCAGGCGTTCGTTCATGAGTGCCGTGTCGGCAACAGGATCATCCGTTGGAAAACCTGACCAGGACGGCATGATGCGCACTTCATAACCCTGCGGGGTCAACCGGGTCGTCACGGGCACTACCTTCGCGCGACCGAGTTTCGCAAAGCGTGAAAGCGATGGCACTGTTGCAGCGGGCACGCCATAGAACGGCACGAAGACCGATTCTTCGGGCCCGAAGTTCATGTCAGGCAGCAGGTACAGGGCCTCGCCCGCTCGCAGCGACCCGACAATTGCCTTCACGCCGTCGGCCCGGCTGAACAGCCGTGCAGACCCGTGGCGTTTGCGGCCTTGCAGGATCCATCGATCCAGGACCTGGTTGCTCTGGCTCGTGTAGATGGTGGTGAAGCCGCGTTGCACTTGCTGGGTCAGCGCAGTCCAGCCCGCATCCAGGCCGACGAAATGCGGCGCGAAGATCACAACTGGATCCTTGCCATCGAGTTCTTCCATCGAACCGACGATTTTCAGGCGCTCGCGTGCAAGCTGCGGATCACCATGCCAGAGCCAGCTGCGATCGAGCCAGGCCTGTGCAAACGCGACGAACACCCGCGGCACCAGGGCGCGCCGCGCAACCGGTGACATCGCCGGGAACACGGTCGCAAGGTTGGTCGTCACCACGCGCCGCCGCGCCACCACGATGAGGTAGAGGAACCATCCAAGCAGCCAACCCAGCGCGCGAATCCATCGCAGGGGGAAGTGCGCCAGCAGCCGCATGAAACCAATGCCGAGCGTGCTCAATCAGGCACCCCATCATGGGCTGCGTCGCGCGGCTGCTTGTAGCGCGCATAGCCCCACAGGTACTGCTGCGGGCACTCCCGGATGAGACTTTCCATCGCGGCGTTGACCTGCGCTGCAGCCTGCGCGGGGTCGCGGGGCAGCGTGCCTGCAAAAGGGCGCACGTGCGCCGTGTAGCCCCGCCCCCAGGCCAGGCGCCTGCTCCACACCAGCAAAACGGTGGCGCCGGTCTGTTGAGCAAGCCTCGCCGACAACGTCATGGTGTAGGCATCACGGCCGAAAAACGGCACCCAGACGCCCATGCCGACAGGCGGCACCTGGTCGGGCAGGAGCCCCACGGCCTCGCCCGCCTTCAGGGCCCTGAGCATCTGACGCACGCCGGCCAGTGTGGTGGGTGCGGTGGCCAGGCGCCCCCGCCCGCGTGCGGTGTCAACCAGCTGCCGCAGCCATGCCTTGCGCGCGGGGCGGTAAAGGACAGTGATTGCTCCATGCAGGACCGCAAAGCTTTGCGCCGAGACCTCGAAGCAACCCAGGTGAGGCGTCAACAGCACAATGCCCTTGCCTGCCTCCTGCGCCGCCCGGATGTGCGCGTCGCCTTCCCAGCGGACAGGAATCGGTGGCCCGAACCACAGGCGCGGCAACTCGGTCACGAGCTTACCCGACTCGGCGATGGCGCCCAGCACGTCTCGCATGCCGAACCCCGCCTGTCTTGCGTTGTCGATGAATCGCCTACGATAGGTTGGGGATGCCAGCCATGACACCCAGCCCACCACTGCGCCCATGAGGTGAAGCACCGGCAGCGGCAGCAGCGCAAGTACGCGGAACAGGGTTTTCACAAACGATTAAAATCCGCTCGTCGCCGAGTTATGAACTACTTGCAGGGCGACATTAAAAGAA
>JAZKFD010000157.1:10071-11568 GCA_040386635.1 Pseudomonadota bacterium | reverse complement strand
TGACGCGGCCGGCCGATGGCCTAGGTCTTATGACCGTCCGTTCCACTGCCTGACCTCAACGGCAGGCGCAGTCCCACAAACTCCCCACTGCCGCGCTTTTAAAGTTCAATCACCTTACGACAGGGGTGTGTCATGAACGCAATCACAGGGCGCGAAACGGATTTTCCAGAGGTCCAGTACCGGGTCTGGCCCCGCATCGTCATTCCGGTTGTGTTGCTCTTTTTTGGCACGGACGGCTTCTCGCAAGCGACACCTGCCACGACTCAACTGGAAGTCTCGACCACATCCCTGCCCCGCTTTGAAAACATTGATGGCGCCACGCGAAGCTCGCGCATCGACATGAGCCTGATGCCGGCTGGCCGCTCCGGCTTCGGCGTCGCGGTAGGCGTCAACGGGACCGACAGCCCCGGCTTCGCGCCGACCGGTGTATCGGGCTCTGCGCCCAGCAGCGTCGATCTGGGCGTGAAGTGGCGCTACACCACCGAAAGCAACAACCAGGTCGATATTGGCGCCTGGCGCCGGATCGAGCAACCCAACGCACTTAACATGATCCACAGCCGCGAGCCGCTCTATGGTGCACGGGTGGAAATGCGGATCCAGCCCGGCATCCAGCGAGGTCTGGTCGCTGACAAAGGCTTTCTTGGCATGCAACTGGAGAGCGGCGCCCGCATCGGCCTGCGCCGCAGCGGCGGCAAACCGATGGTGTACTACCGCACGAAGTTCTAGGCTGCCGAGTCGCCTCGCTGCAACCAATGCAGCGCGCCCTGCGCCGCGGCACGGCCGCTTGCAAAACTGGCTGTCAGCAAATAGCCGCCGGTGGGCGCTTCCCAGTCCACCATTTCCCCTGCGCAAAAAACGCCCGGCGCGCGATCGAGCATGAGCGAGCCATTCATCGCCCCGAATGTGACGCCTCCCGCCGTGCTGATTGCCTCCTGCACCGGCCTCGCAGCAATTACGGTGATGGGCACGGACTTGATCGCAGCCGCAAGTCGCGCGGGTTGGGTGATTTCCTCCTTCGAGAGCAGTTCGTGCAGCACGGCGAGCTTGATGCCGTCCAGGCTGAGACGTCCCTTCAGATGACTGGCCAGCGACCGGGATCCCCTCGGGTGCGCCACTTCGGCAGCAACCTGGTCTGGTGTGCGTGAGGGCAGCAGGTCCAGTTCGAATGTCGCGCTGCCATTGGCACGAATCTCGTCGCGCAAAATTGCCGACGCCGCATAGATGAGACTGCCTTCCACGCCGGTGGCCGTGGCGACGAACTCGCCCTGCCGGTGGAGGGCCCCGACGCGAATGGCTACTGACTTGAACGGCTGGCCCTCGAATCGGGTGCGGAAATAGTCGCTCCAGCCGCCGCGCACATCGAACCCACAGTTGGCCGGCAAGAGCGGCGCAACTTCAACGCCCCGCGCTTGCAACAAGGGTGCCCAGGCGCCGTCCGAGCCCAGCTGGGGCCAGCTGGCGCCACCCATCGCCAGGATGGTCGCATCAGATTGCACC
>JAZKFD010000157.1:0-9971 GCA_040386635.1 Pseudomonadota bacterium | reverse complement strand
CGAAGCCAGGGCTCGACGCTCGCTGCCCGCGTCCCGAATCGCGACAGGAATGGCTCGAACGGCTCCGAGTGCGTGAGATTCAAGCCGCCCTTTCCCGCTAGCAGAAACTTGCGTCCCACCGAGGGCATGGCGTCATACACATCGACCTTGACGCCTGCCTGGGCAAGCACTTCGGCCGCCATCAGCCCCGAAGGTCCCCCTCCAATAATTGCAAGCTTCGAACTCATGGCCCAAGCCCCCTTCAAAAAGTTCCTGAGCGAAATTCAGGTGGCTCTTGCGCCCTTGCGCGGAACGAACACCCAAACGCGCGACAGCGTGTATGTGACAACGAGCACTGGCGGAAGCGAAAGCAGTTTGCCGGCCAGAGGACTCAGGCCGAACTGACCGGTCGCGATCCAGACGGCAGCTTCCGTGATCGCGAGATTGATCGCCACGACTGTGAAATAGCGGGCGACCTGGTAACCATGCAGGCGCGCAGAGTCGCGAAAAGTGAAGAACTTGTGCATGAGGAGGTTGACCGCAACCCCTGTCAGAAATGCAACCGCCACCGCGATTTCCGGTGCGACTCCTGCCCGCAGCAGCAGCGCGAGCGCACCCAGATCGACCAGCAGGCTTGTGACGCCTGTTACCACGAAGCGGATGAACTGGGCCAAAACCTTCATTTCGCAAATGCGCGCACCCGCGCGAGCTGCAGCGTGACGGGTAGTTCGCCAAAAGTGGCGATGCGAACCCACATCGCGTCTGCCTTCGGCGGTGCAACCATGCGATGGCGCATGGCGAAAAATCCGCCGGGTTGCCCCTCGACTGGCCCACAGCCTTCCACCCGATTCGTGGCACCGAGGTCTTTGCCATTGCGAAACCAGACCACATGGACTTCGGCGCGAGCCTGCAGGTTGTCGCAGGCGCCCTGCAACTCCACCAGCACGGTCTGGCGGCCCTGCACCGGGCTGTTACCGGTGACGATGGCTTTGGGGTCAACCTGCGTTCCGGCTTTCTCGGCAGCCATACGCCAGAGCTCGCGGGGCCAGACGATGTCGTCGTCCAGCGCGATCAGCGAATCGTTGGTCGAACGGGCGATCACCCTGCCGTGGAGCATGGCGTATTTCAGCAATTCATCCACCTGCTTCTTCGTCGCGTCGTGCGCGTTCTTGCGCGGCTTGACGATCATGTGGGTGATGCGCTGCTTGCGCAGGAAGTCGCCCGCCGACGCCTGGTCGGTCACCGCCATCAGCGCGTCCAGCGCGCGCGGGTTGTACCAGCTCCCATAAACCGGCGTTCCGTGCAGGTCTGCACCATAAGGGTCCACCGTATAAAGCACGCGTGCGTAAACGCCCATGTCTTCGTTGGCCGCCCGCGTCAGCTCGCGCTCGGGCGCGTACTGGCCCAGATAGGCACTTCGACCACTGGGTGTCAGGGCTGCACCCACCATGTCCGCAAGCTTCGTCTGCCAGAACACCCCAGGCATCCAGTACAGGTTGAGCACGACGGCGAAAATCAGCAGCGCCGACCACCAGTACTGCCACATCCGCGCGACCGTCCGGTTGTCAGTGGGCAATGCATCCCACAGGCGTGATGCCGCGAATATGGCAATGGCCATCACCGGAAAGAGATAGCGCAAATACTGCTGCGTCGACATGAGGATGAGCGAATAGACAAGCACCGCCAGCATCGCGATGCGCCGCTCGATGTCAGCTTTCCAGATGAGCAGGAGGCACGCCGCAGGCAACAGAAAATACAGGCTCAGGCCGCCGGAATATGCGAGGGTCGTCTCAAAGTGGCGTTCGCCGTTCAGAAACAGGTTCGCAAACAGGCTCCCGTTGAAATTGCCGGCAAAGGCATCGTTCTTGAAGTTGAAAGCGCCGAAATACGGCGATTTGAAGACGGCGTTAAAAAGGGGCAGGACGGGATTGCCGGTAAGCAGCCACGCGGTCAGGTAAGGCGTGATCACCGTGGTCAGCGCGACCGCGATCACTGCGCCGATGACCGGTCGGGTGCGTGCAAGGCGCCAGAATGACGGAAGCCACACGAGACCGAGCACCAGGCACAGCACCAGGTTGCTCGACTTGGCCGCCCCGAGCGCGGCAAGCATCAAAGCCGCACCGATGGCCGGGCCCGATGAATCCGAATCCCGCGCCAGCGCCCAGAGCGCAAAGATTCCCAGCACCAATGCGGCAGAAAAGCCTTCGGTGTGCAGGGTGTGATTGATCGCCAGCACGAGCGGAATCGACAGGTAACCCAGCAGGCACAGCAATGCCGGCCACGGACGCACGCGTCGCAGCAGCAAACCCGCCAGGAGCACCGCGCCTGCAAAATGGTAGCTGCCGATCACCCAGGCCTTGACGCCCTCGGAACCCTGGGTGATGACGTAGGGAATTGCATAGGCGAGATCAGATGCCAGGGGCGCAGCCGACCACACCTGGTGTTCGACGTCGAAGGCGTAGAAATGCTGCATGAGCAACTCGGTAGGCAATCGCAGATGAAATGCAAGGTCATCGAACGAGGCAATGGGTGTCAGCGTTCCGAGTGCGCCGTAGGCCCACGCGAACAATGAAAAGAAGATCGCAACGGCCACTGAAAAAGACGGCCTGCCGCCGCGCCACTGCCGCCATTGCATGTGCAGATCCTGCAGCAGGTTCCACAGGGCGGCTCGTTGCCAGACCGCGAGCAGCACACAGGCGGCCGTGTAGGTGATGGGATAGTGAATGGAAAGCGCGAGCACGGGGCTCAATGCGGCAATCATCAGGGACATGCCGACCAGGTAAGCCAGCACGGCGCGTTCGATCGCGGTGATGGCGGCTGCCCGCCCGACGATCGCCGTGCCGACTGCCATCGCACCAGCGGCGAAAAGGCCGAAACCCAGTGCCGCACCAGCGCCACTCGCATGAATCGCGAAGGCCACCCAGACCGCCCCCAGCGCCACTGCCAGGTGGGACACGCGAACAAAAAATGATGCAATGCCCAGGACAAGCGCGAGCCCGACGCCGCCTGCCACGACCTTTGCATGGAGATCCCAGGCCGCGGGCAAAGGCGCGGGCCACCACACGCCGATGCAATAGAGGCTTGCGATGAACGCCGCGGTGGAGAGAAGTCGGGAAGCTGTAGTTGACATTGCACCGGGGGAGCACGGGTGGGTCGGCCGGAGGCTCCAGCGAAAAACGGGCCCTGCCTCCGCGAAGCGCCGATTATGGACGAGCAGGTTTTAGCGACTGATGTTCAGGCGACGGTGACCATGCGCCCGCTACCCGTGAGGAATGCGGAGCAAACCACCTCGCCCGGTCGCGCGGCCTCAACCGCGGCACGGTAGCTTCGCATCTGGCCGACCAGTGCTACATCGTCCTCGGGCCGCGAATGGGTTTTGTAGTCCAGCACCCACCACTGGCCGGTGTCCCTGCGGCGCACGAGGCGGTCCAGCCGCAACGCGACGCCTGCATGCTGCATCGGAACTTCGTTGGCCTGCCAGTCAACCGCCTGTGCATCCCAGGCCCAGGCGCCCTCTCCAGACAGGATTGCCCGCGCCCGGGCAGCAGCTGCCTGCGCCTGATCCGGGTTCAGGCGGAATTCGCGGGCGACGCGCCGCACCGCACTCGGGCTGAGCCCGGCGTCGTTTGCCGCCCAGCGTTCAAGCAGGCGGTGGACGGCCTCGCCGAAACGCGAGGCTTCGGATGCGGGATCGGTTGGGGGCAGCGGCTCGGCCGGCCTGGCGACGAGCGCGGGAATGACGGCAAGCCGGAAAGCGCGCGCATCCCCCGGCGCAGGCGCCGTAACCGGGTCGCTCATGGGACCATGAATGGGCTCTGGAGCAGGGAGCTGGACACAATGAGGCGCGAGCCTGCGCCACCAGCTGACGTCGGGCTCCGTGTAGGGCTCGACAGACGAGACGACAAGCCGCATCCTCGCACGGGTCATCGCCACATAAAGCGCGTTGAGTTCTTCCCGCTCCCGCTCCACGCGCTCGGCCTGAAGCGCGGGCGCATTGCACGGCGGCGGGCGTGATTCGCTCGCGATGAACGCGAACCGGGTGGGCGACGCGGACTGGCCTGGCCACTGCACGACGGTGCCCATCGACTCTGCCCGCGGCGGCGCGCCATCGGTGTCGAGCAAAAGAACAATTGGCGCTTCCAGCCCCTTGGCACCATGAACCGTGAGCAGGCGCACGGCCTGGGATTGCGCAAGCGGCGGCGCCTGGATTCGACCTGCCTTGAAGGCGCGCACGAAGGCGTAAGGCGTCGCATACCGGCCGCCTTCGACGTCCAGCGCAGCGCCGGGCAAGGCCTTGAGATTGGCCACAACCCCATCGCGCATTGCCAGTGGCACCGCGGCAGCAAACCGCTCGATGACGTTGCCCTGCCGATAGATGGCCTCCAGCGCGTCATGCGGCGGAAGGGCCTGCACCAGAGCGTTCCACTGCGCCAGCCGCTCGCCCACCGCGCGCAAGCCCGGGGAGACCTCGCTTTCGCGTTGCAGGATGTCGAACCACCACGAATCCTGTCGGTCGTCGCGTGCGCGCTGGCTCGCCACGGCAATATCAACCAGGGTGTCGTCCGACAGCGAAAAGAGCGGCGATTTCAGCGCGCGCGCCAGTGAGAGATCGTGAGTAGGCGACACCAGGGCGTCGAGCAGTGCGATCAGGTCCTGCACTTCGGGTGCTTCGCACAGGTCGGTCTTTTCGGGCTGTTGCGCTGCGATTCGAAGCTTGCGCAGCTCACCTTCCATCGTCGAGAGACGATCCCGGCGCCGTGCAAGCACCATGAAGTCCTGGGGTTGGGCGCCCCCGGCAATCTCGCGCGCAATCCAGGCCGCTGCCTGGCGGCACTCGACTTCGGCCAGCTTTTCCTCGGGCACGTCGCGCGCAGTGACCAGGCTGTCGCGCCACACGGCGCCGGTGCCTTCCCCCTCACCCGCGTCCTGCGCTGTGATCGCACTGCGGGGCACCTGCGGCAGGCGGGCCACCTGACCGATGTCGCCGGAGCTGGTCGTGTGCGGGCGGAATCGCTCGTAGCGGCCTTCGTCCTGCGCCTGGAGCATCACGCCGTTGACCACATCGATGATCGCGGCGGCATTGCGGCGCGTATGGTCGCAGCTGAGCAGATCACCGCCCAGTTCCCTGATGAACGCCTGAGCCGCAATGAACACCTGGGGCTCGGCCCGGCGGAAGCGATAGATGCTCTGCTTGGGGTCGCCTACGATAAAAATGCCGGGCGCCTGGCCACCTGCTCCGGCATAGCCGCTGAGCCACGCATGCAGCGACTGCCACTGCAAGGGATTGGTGTCCTGGAATTCATCGACCAGCAAATGCCTGATGCGTGCATCCAGCCGCTCCTGGACCCAGCCCGAAAGCACCGGATCGGCAAGCATCGTCTGCGCAGCCTGTTCGACATCATTCATGTCAATCCAGCCTCGCTCCCGCTTGAGCGCCCCGAATTCGGCGATGAGCAGTCGGGTCAGCCGCATCATGGCCTGCTGATGCAGCCAGGCCTGGTGCTGGCGGCAAGCCTGGGCCAGGCGCATCGCCAGATCCTGTGCGGCGCGGATGAGATCCAGGCCGTCGATCTTGTCACTGAATTTGCGAGGTTCCCCTTTCTGCGTGAGCAAGGCCGCGATCACAGCATCGAGACTGCCCTCGGTAACCGCCTGTTCCAGCTCGCCCCCCTTGGCAGCATGCGTCGGGGCCTTTGCGCGCCCCAGGGCCCGGGCAGCCGCAGCCAGTTGCTCGCGAGGCGTGTCCAGACGCGAAAGCAGGTTGCAAGGCTCATCAACCCCTGAAAATTCGGGGAACTGCTCCGAGAAATGCCGGACCGAACCGCTGACAGCCCCAGCCGCATCGGCGAGCGAAAACTCGACTCGCTTTGCCAGTGCGGCCTGAAGTGCCTTGCGCGTCTGCGATCGGCCATGGGCGGCAATCGACGCGCGAAAGTCAGCACGTGCCGATTCATCTGCGACGACCGCAGCGTGAAAGCGCCGCCACACCCGATCGATTGCCTGCGCGTCATCTTCAAGCAGCTGATAGCTCACGGGCAGGCGCATACGCTCCATCACGGCCATTGGCGCCGTGCGCAGCAAGGAGGCGAACCACGCGTGAAAAGTCAGGATGCGAACCGGCCGGCCCGATGCCAGCACCGTCCCATACAGCCGCGAAAGCGCATGGACTTCGTCGTCGCTCGGGTTGGCAATTCCGCGCATGCGCAACTGCAGCTTGAGCTCGTCCGGCGTCGCCTGCGAAAACTCCTGGAGCCACTCAAGCAGGCGCTGGCGCATTTCTCCGGCGGCCTTGCGCGTGAACGTGATCGCAAGAATGTCCTGCGGCTGTGCGCCGGCCAGCAGTGCGCGTAGGATGCGGGATACAAGCATCCATGTCTTGCCTGCGCCAGCGCAGGCTTCCACCGCCACGCTGCGGCGCGGATCGCAGGCGATGGCGTAGAAGCGCGACGCATCGACGTTCTGTCCGTTGTGCTCGTAGGCCCATTCGCTCACGTCCACGAGTCCTTCCGGCAAAGCCCGCGTGCGCCGCAGTAGTCACAGGCCTTCGCTTCCCCGAGTGCAGGCAGCTTCTCGCCGGCTGCGATGCGCGCCACGTCGTGCAGGATGCCTTCAACGAGCATGTCGCGCTCTTCGACGATGCGCTCCTGCTCGACCTTGCGGGTCTCGCCGCGCTCGCCCACATTGACATAGGCCGCACGCAGCGTGTCGTCGGGCAACAGGGCTGCATAAAAGGCGAGCTGCGTGTCTTCGCCCGGCTTGCTGACCCGCTTGCTGCTCGCGGCAGCGGCCTCGGTCTTGTAATCCATGACCATGCGGCTGCCGTCACGCAAGCTGTCGATGCGATCGATGCGGCCCACCAGCTTCACCGCGCCCAGTTCAAGCTCGTGCTGTCCTTCGGCTTCGACAAACGTCGCGCCTTCATCCGCTTCGTGCCGGCCCAGCCAGTCGAGATAGCCGTCGCGAACGCCCGGCCATGCAGCCGCGAAGGGTAGAAACTCACTCTCGTCGAACCGCATCTCGCGCGTGACGGCGTCAGCTGCGCTGTCCAGCAGTCGGGCACGTTGCGCGCCGGCCGGCTCCCAGTTCTGCGCCAGTGTTTCGTGAAAGGCGCCGAGCACCTTGTGCAGCCAGCTGCCGAAGTCGCGCTTGCCCACCTCGGTGTCGATCTCGTCGGCCTCCTGCAATCCGAGCTGGCGCATCGCAAAAAAACGATAGGGGCAGCTGCGCAGATCGCTGTAGCCACTCGCAGAAAGTTGGGTGACGGGCAGCAATGCGCCGCTGGGCATGGGCCTGGGGGTCGGCTGCGCCAGCGCGGCCAGGGCATCACGCGGATCGGGCTGCAGTTTCAAGCCGAGTTCGAGTTGCAGCACCTGCACGAGCGGGCTCGGCAGCAAAGGCTCTCCACTTTCGTCGCTGCGGCGCCAGAGCACATCGCAATGGGGCGTTTGCATGGCATGTCGCCATGCGGCGCGAATCTCGGCCTCGACCGATTCCCGCAGGGGCAAACCCAGCACGGCTCGCTGATCGGGCGTCCAGATACCTGCCGGTTCCGGCGATGGCGTCAGGCGCTTTTCGTCGCAGCCTGGAACGACCAGTGCGCCGAATGGGCGGCCCAGCATCTGGCTTACCGGCAGGATGACAACCTGTTCGCGCGCAGCCTGCTCCGGCTTGAAGCTCTCGGCTTCGAGAACGTCATTGACCCAGGCCATGAAATCATCGAGGCTCCACCGCCTGCCGGCCTGGGGCAGTTCAAGTAGTTCGTCCTCGTCGCCTTGTGCCAGCCGCAGCGCACCGACCACGCCGGCGCCGGCCGCGTCGCGCACAAGCGGCGTCCATTGCCCGGAGGTCCTGAGCAATTCGCGCAATGCGGCCATCCACTCCGCCACGGTCTTTTGGCCCTGCATCGTCTCGCGCCAGGCCTGCACCTGTTCCACGAGCGCTGCCAGTACGCCCTCGCCGTTATCGTCGCCAACATCCGTGCTGCGCAGCGCCCGCCACTCGCGCACGAAGCCCGCGCGGCGAATGCGGCGCTCCAGGCCCAGGACGGCTCTGGATGAAAGCGAAGGAGCATTTTTCAGCCAGTCGATGACCGCGTCGGTGCCGGCGTTCCACGCACAGGCCCTGAGTGCCAGCATGACGTCGGCCGCACGGCGCGTGGTGGAAAGCTTCCACCCGGTCTCGTCGCGCACGGCCACGCCGCGCGCCGCCAGCATGGCGTGCACCCTGCGGGTCAGCACACGGTCCATGGCGCCAAGCGCAACCGGCACCCGATCGGCATTCACATGCGCAATCACACAGGCTGCCGCCTGCTCGGCTTCACTGGCAGGATCGGGCGCCTCATAAAGTCGGATCGCTCCCATTGGCGATTCCACGGACAGCGGCATCAAATGCGATCGGTCCGGCAACTGCGCCGCCAGCGATTGCGCCAGCGCATCGTGCTGCAGCCCTTCGATGACCACCAGCAACTCAAGATCATCCAGCGCGCCCGGCGCAAACAGCGTGTCGGCTGCGTATCTGGAGGCAGCCGCCCATTCCACGGCGATGCGCGCAACCGCCGACTCAAAAGCCAGCACGGGAGAATCCAGCGAGGTGGCCAGTGCCGCGCGCGCACTGACCGCCCACGCATCTCGCTGCGACGGCGGCACCGCTGCGGCTGCAGGTGAGATTTGCCACGCTGCTTCCACGAGCCGCCCGGCGAGCAGATCGGCATGCTGCCTGAGCCCTGCCCGTTCGATCCACGCCCTGGCCGTCAGGAGATCGCGGCCCATGTCCATCGCAATGCTGTCGGCGTGCGGCTCGAAACTCATCGCGCCACACCAGGAGCGCGTCGTTTCGAAGCGCGGCGCAAATCCATCGCCCGCCTCTTGCGCCCACGCCGTGCGTGCATGCGAGAGCACGTGGACATAAGGCATGAGCACCACCGTGTGTGCGGGATGCGCGTGGCGCGCAGCCATGAGGTCGCGCACGCGGCCCATCAGCAGCCGCATGGCGGAAGTGGCGGGATGGGTCACTGCTATCGCATCCATAGCATTTCCGGTGCGTGCGCGCGCTGACGTGGGGACGATGTTTCTGTCACAATTCCACGACTGTACTTGCACCGGCGCCAGCGTCTTTCACGCGAAGCCCGGCAACAACCCCAAGGAACAACTTATGGCCAGCGACCTCATCAAGCACGTCTCCGATGCATCGTTCGAAGCGGATGTCCTGAAGTCCGACAAGCCCGTGCTCGTCGATTACTGGGCCGAGTGGTGCGGCCCGTGCAAGGCGATTGCCCCCATCCTGGACGAGATGTCTGCCAATTACGGTGACAAGCTTCAGATCGCCAAGATGAACGTGGACGAAAACCGCGACATCCCCGCCAAGTTCGGCATCCGCGGCATCCCCACCCTGATGCTGTTCGCCAATGGCGAGCTCAAGGGCACCCTGGTGGGCATGAAGCCCAAGGCCGAGATCCAGGCCTTCGTGGACCAGAAACTGGCCGCCTGAAAATGAAGTGCGGGCGGGGCCCCAGGCAGGCCCCGCGTCTTTTTTTCCTGTCATAATCACGATCAGTTCACTGTCCGCCACCCTGCAGATCCAGAAGGCGGGCAGTTCGAGTTTTCCAAGTTCCCCGGTCGTGAGGCAATGCCCTTCACGCCAACCTCCCCCCAGAAAACTTCTACTCCGCAAGGAGTATTTCCATGCAGGTAACTCCATGCACTTAAACGAACTCAAGGCACTCCACGTGTCCGAGGTCCTCAAGCAGGCCGAAGAGCTCGAAATCGAAAACACCGGCCGCATGCGCAAGCAGGAGCTGATGTTCGCCATCATCAAGAAGCGCGCACGCGCAGGCGAACAGGTCTTCGCAGACGGTGTGCTGGAAATCCTGCCCGACGGGTTCGGATTCCTGCGCAGCCCCGACACCAGCTACACCGCCAGCACCGACGACATCTATATCTCGCCGAGCCAGGTGCGCCGCTTCAACCTGCACACCGGCGACATGATCGAAGGTG